>CAVINP010000193.1:0-2015 GCA_963643985.1 bacterium | reverse complement strand
TGTGAATCATGAGCATGGACACCGGCGATACAAGCACCTTTGTGCCTGCCATAGCGATGACGGACGCTGCGGATGCGGCAATCCCATCGATCTTGACCGTCACATCGCCCTTGTAGTCCATGAGCATGTTGTAGATTTGCGCCGCTGCCACGCAGTCGCCACCGGGACTGTTGATCCACACGGTGATGTTGCCACTGCCGGACATGAGCTCGTCCTTGAAAAGTTGCGGGGTGACATCATCGTCAAACCAGCTTTCCTCGGCGATGGTTCCGTTCAGGAACAGCGTCCGTTCCGCCGTTTCCGTCTGGTTCTTCCAATTCCAAAATTTCTTCATCGGTTTTTTCCTCCTCTCCGTCAGTATCTGTAGTGGTATCTGCAAAAGCCCCGGCATTTTTCAGCGGGAGCATATTGCCGTTGATGAGGTACAGGTCGCCGCCGTCCTCTGCCGGGATGCGGTCGAGGTTTTCCAGCTCTCGGATGTCGTTGGCAGACATCCAGCCGTTCTGGCGACCGATGGCATACCCGTTCATGCGGCTCTGATAATCGCCGCGAAGCAGACCTTCCAGATTGAACTTCACGAAATACACGGCTTTTTCGTCCTTGGACAGGAGTGACCGCTGAATGGACTGCTCCCAGCGGATGACCCAGGGGTCAAGGGTGTATTTCACGAACTCAAGAGACTGCTGCTCAATATTAGAAAAGCTCGATTTTTCCAGGTCGCCGACCATGTGGGGCGGGACTCGGAAAATTCGAGCGATCTCATTGATTTGGAATTTGCGTGTTTCGAGGAACTGCGCCTGCTCCGGCGAGATGCCGATGGGCGTGTACTTCATGCCTTCTTCCAGCACAGCGATCTTATTGGCATTGCCGCTGCCGCCGAAGGTGGACTGCCAGCTCTCACGCACACGCTGCGGGTCTTTGATCGTGCCGGGGTGTTCCAGCACACCGCCAGGTGCAGCACCGTTGGCGAAAAACTTAGCTCCGTACTCCTCGCAGGCGATTGCCATGCCGATGGCGTTCTTCGCCATAGCGATGGGGCTATAGCCCACCAGACCGTCAAAGCCCAAGCCGGGGATGTGCAGCACCTCGGACGGGTCGAGATAGACTGTCGAGCCTTTTATGGTGGGTGCATCATCGGACTGGGTGGAATAGAGGTAGTAGAGCTTGCCGTTCTTATCCCGGTTGACTTCCATACGGTTGGGCATAAGAGGGTACAGTGCCACCACTTCGCCCTTGCCGTTTCGGATGATCTGCGCGTAGGCGTTACCCCAGAGGAGAAGATGTGTCATAAGCGTTTCTCGGAACACAAAAGAACTCATTTCCGGGTTCGGCTCATCGTGGAGCAAGTGGTAGAGCGGATGGTCAAGCGCCATTGCCTTGCCGCCGCTGTCCGTGTATTTATAGAGGTGTAGTGGCAGTCCCGCCACCGCTTCCGACAAGATACGGACGCAGGAATACACGGCGGTCATCTGCATGGCGGAGCGTTCTGTCACCGCTTTACCGGAGGTCGTGCCGCCGAAGAAAAAGGCATAGTTGCTGCCCACTGTGCGGTTTTGAGGCTTGTCTCTGGATTTGAACAGCCCTGAAAAGATACCCATATAAACTCTCCCTTCATATAAATAAAAGGCCGCGACTGTCATAGACCGAAGCACCGCTGTCATTGCCGCAGCGGATAGCACGGTCGAGCGCCATGATGGTCGCCACGGCACCGTCTATTTTCTCTGTGGATTTTGCCTTGTCCGGCTTGATGTTCCCGGCAGGGTCAGAGCGGATGAAGATGTTGTCCATCATCCAGCGGAGGACGGGCTGTCCACCGTGGGCGATGCGCTGCTCCAGCACCAGCTTCATCAGCTCCTTGGTGGGCGGGGACATATCCTTGAAGCCCTGTCCGAAAGGCACGACCGTGAAGCCCATGCCCTCAAGGTTCTGCACCATCTGCACAGCGCCCCAGCGGTCAAAGGCGATCTCACGAATGTTGAATCGCTCCTCAAGCCGCTCGATGAATTTCTCAATGT
>CAVINP010000192.1:0-2016 GCA_963643985.1 bacterium | reverse complement strand
AACCGCATCGTAGGGCTGACCGGCACGCCCGCCTCCAACGGTCTGATGGATCTGTGGGCAGAGTTCCGTATCTTGGACATGGGCCAGCGACTCGGACGGTTTATCACCAAATACCGCACCGACTATTTCATGCCGGATAAGCGTAACGGGCAGGTCGTCTACAGCTACAAGCTCCTGCCCGGTGCGGAGGATGCCATCTATCGCAAGATATCCGACATCACCATCTCCATGAAGGCAGCAGACCATCTGAAGATGCCAGAGCTCGTGAGCTCGGAATATGCGGTTTACCTGTCGGATGAAGAGAAAAAACGCTATGAGCAGCTGAAGCGTGACCTGGTTCTGGCCGTTGAGAGTGGCGAAATCACCGCCGCAAACGCCGCATCCCTGTCGAATAAGCTCTGCCAGATGGCAAACGGCGCAATCTATGACGATGACGGCAAGATCATTACGATACATGATCAGAAGCTGGACGCCTTGGAGGATATTATCGAGGCAGCCGGAGGAAAACCGTTTCTGGTGGCCTACTGGTACAAGCACGACCTGAAGCGTATTGAGGAACGACTGAAAGCACTGAAGGTCCCATACTCCCGTTTGGATACATCCGACAGCATCAAGCGCTGGAACACCGGTCAGCTTCCTGTGGGCTTGATTCATCCGGCCTCTGCCGGTCATGGTCTTAATCTTCAAAGCGGCGGCTCCTGTCTTGTATGGTTTGGACTGACATGGTCCCTTGAATTATATCAACAGACCAACGCCCGCCTGTGGAGGCAAGGCCAGACAGCTAAAACGGTTGTGGTGCAGCACATCGTTACCAAGGACACCATTGACGAGCAGATTCTCCGTGCGCTGGCGAGGAAGGAAACCACCCAATTGGCATTGATTGATGCCGTGAAGGCGGATTTGGAGGTGAGCCGTGGACCCGTATGAGAATCTCGCAAACGCCATCGTGATACAGGCGGCGAAGGATTACAGGCTCGCCCTCAAGCGGCTACGTCATCATCCGCATGACCGGGATGCCGCCATTACGAAGGAAGAGTGCGAGAGCTTCTTTTATTCCGGGTGGTTCGAAGCTCTGACGAGCATCGACCCGGGAGTACTCATTCACAGATTACAATCGGAGGTGAAGCGAAAATGAACGCGAAGCAATATCTGAAACAAGCTCGCTATCTCGATGAGCGCATCAATACGAAAATCGCGCAGGTGTCCTCGCTGCATGATCTGGCGACGAAAGCCACCTCTACCCTGAGCGACATGCCCTCGGGCGGCACCCGCAATACGCATCGCATGGAGGATATCATCATCAAAATCCTCATGCTGGAAAATGAAATCAACGCCGACATCGACAGGCTGGTGGATTTAAAGAACGAAATCCTCGGGGTCATCAACCGCATTGACGATGCCGACTGCCGGCTGCTGCTCGAGAAGCGATACCTCAACTGGGAGTCGTGGGAAGACATTGCCGCGGAGCTCTGTGTCAGCGCGCCGAGCGTCTACCGTCTGCACGACCGCGCTCTGCGAAAAGTCACGGTTCCGGATATTGAGAGTAAGTGAGAGAGAAAGAGAGATGCGACATGTGATAGTATTAGACTGACGAAAAAGAGTGAAGATACTCTATGGCCTCATGGGAGCAATCCCGTGGGGCTTTTCTTATGCCACAAAAGGAGTGACAGCCATGCCCAAAAAGCCCAAGCACCCTTGCTCCCACCCCGGCTGTCCGAACCTGTGTGACGGTCAGTACTGTGAACAGCACCGGGTGGAGGAACGCCGCAAGTACGACAAGTACGAACGCAGCCCGGACATCCACAAGAAATACGGTCGGGCGTGGAAGCGCATCCGTGACCGCTATGCGTCCGAGCATCCGCTCTGCGAGATGTGCCTCAAGGAAGGCCGGCTGACGCCTGTCGAGGAAGTTCACCACATCCTGCCCGTCTCCAAAGGCGGCACGCATGACCGAAGCAACCTCATGAGCCTGTGCCAGTCCTGTCACACGAAGATACACCATGACCTCGGCGACCG
>CAVINP010000191.1:0-2020 GCA_963643985.1 bacterium | reverse complement strand
TTAATTCGGCGGCGAATCTGAGCGTGCCTTTTGCGCTATCTGCTTCTTGCAAAAAACTCGATTTACATCCAGTAAACCTTCGATTTTTGCAATTGCATCTAGCACAAAATTCACTGCTCAGCTTACCACCTCATTTAATCAGTGTATCCCTAACACCGGCTTCGTCCGTCTTGCGCTTTCCCCGTGAACATGATATAATAAAACTGGGTGGGGATTATCTTTCCCTGTTATGGATAAATATAAACGCGGAGGGAAACGCGATGTATCTGAAAATCAATGATTATGAAATTAACGTTGAAGCGGGCATGAGCTGGCTGGACGCGCTGGCGCTGCTGCCCGAGGGAACCGTCAAGGGTTCGCCGCTTGGCATATCCGTGCTGGGCTACACCTATGCGCTGACCGAGCCTGTGCAGGAATATGCCAAGGCCCACGTGCTGACCATCGCCGACGAGGAAGGCCGCCGCATCTACGAACGTTCGCTGCAGATGCTCTTTATTACGGCCGCCGCCAGGGTTTATCCCGGTGCGCGCGTGCGCATCGAGCACTCCTTCGGCTACGGCATCTATATTACCGTGGGCGAAAATCCGCTCGAGCCGGGCGCGGTGGCTTCGCTGGAGAATGAGATGCTGAGCCTGGTCAGTGCAGACCTGCCGATAGAGCGCCGCCGCGTGACGACCGACCGCGCACAGGACTATTTCCGTGCCACGGGTCAGACGGACCGCCTGCGCATACTCAACTATCGCCAGTATCCGTACTTCAGCCTCTATCACATCGGTGACGGTCCGGAGGACTATTTCTACGGGGCGATGGTGCCGTCTACGGGTTATCTGAAGGTCTTCTCGGTGGTTCGCTATGCCCCGGGTCTGGTGCTCATGCAGCCCAACCGCGACATCCCCGATGAGGCGATGCCCTTTACCGACCTGCCCAAGCTCTTCTCGATCTATCAGGAATCCGCGCGCTGGAACCGCATCCTGGGCTGCGAAAATGCCGCAGATCTCAACGACATGGTCAGCAATCAGGGCCTGCGCGAGTTCATACGCGTCAACGAGGCGCTGCACGAGCGCAAGATACAGCAGATCGCCGACCAATTCGTCGCCTCGGGCGCACGTCTGCTGCTGATCGCGGGGCCGTCCTCCTCGGGCAAGACCACCTTTGCCCATCGCCTTACGATTGCGCTGCGCGTGCAGGGGCTGCGTCCGGTGAAGCTCTCGCTGGACGATTACTACCGCAGTCGCAGCGAGCTGCCCGTTGAGCCGGACGGCTCGGTGGATCTGGAGCGCATCGATACGCTGGATACCGAACTGCTCTCCGATCACCTGACGCGGCTGCTGGCGGGCGAGACGATCGATATGCCGGAGTACGATTTCACCACCGGCACGCGCAAGGAGACGACGCATCCCTTCTGTGTGGAGAAGGGTCAGCCCATCATCATCGAGGGCATCCACGGCCTGAACGACCGCCTGACGGAGGGCATCGACCGCTCCATGAAGTTCAAGGTCTATATCAGCGCTCTGACGATGCTCAATCTGGACGATCACAACCGCATCCGCGCCACCGACGCCCGCCTGCTGCGGCGCATCGTGCGCGACCGCCTCTTCCGAGGCACCTCGCCCGAGGAGACCATGGAGCGCTGGCCGTCCGTGCGCCATGGCGAGATGAATTACATCTTCCCCTATCAGGAGGACGCGGACGCGATGTTCAATTCCTCTCTGAGCTATGAGCTGCCGATCATGAAGAAGTACGCCTATCCCGCACTGCTGGAGATTACGCCCAACAGCAGGCACTACACGCTGGCACGGCGACTGGTGAAGTTCCTCAACTACATTCAGACGGCCGACGTCGAGGACGAAGTTCCGGTCAACTCCATCGTTCGCGAGTTCATCGGCGGCTGCTGCTTCTATCGGGATAAGGACTGAACAGTGGTCAGTGATCAGTGGTCAGTTGAAGGGCTGAGAGTCGGGTTCCAGATACTAGAGCGTGTTTCTAAATTCGCCACGATGCATTTTCGGCGTCTTTGCCT
>CAVINP010000190.1:0-2035 GCA_963643985.1 bacterium | reverse complement strand
CGTACGAAGCAGATGACGTGAAAGGCACGCTCAGATTCGCCGCCGAATTAATCAGGGGATCCTTAGCAATCTTCAGGTCATCTTCTCCTGCTTGACCTTGTGGTCTATGACGTGGCGCGAGGCCAGTTCCTTGCGGATCTCTTCGACCGAAATGCCGGCCTCAACCATCAGCACCAGTACGTGGTAGGCCAGGTCTGCTATCTCATAGATGGTCTCGCGCTTGTCCTCGGCCTTGCCGGCGATGATGACCTCCGTGCACTCCTCGCCGACCTTTTTAAGTATCTTGTCAAGGCCCTTTGAGAAGAGGTAACTGGTATAGCTGCCCTCAGGCTTGGTCTCGCGGCGGCCCTGTAACAGTTCATAGAGCGACTGCAGCGAGAAATCCCGGTCGTCATCATTGCCCCAGAGCGGATACTCAAAACAGCTGACTGTGCCCTCGTGACATGCCGGGCCGTCCGGCCTTACGGACACCAGCAGCGTGTCCCGGTCGCAGTCGGCGGTGATGGATACGATGTGCTGGTAATTGCCGCTCGTCTCGCCCTTGAGCCAGAGTTTTTGCCGGGAGCGGCTGTAAAAGCAGGTCAGACCCTTTTCGATGGATATATTCAGGCTCTCCCTGTTCATGTACGCCAGCATCAGCACCTGACGCGTGGCCGAATCAATCACAATCGCCGGTATAAGTCCGTTTTGATCAAACTTCAGTTCATCGATACAAACCGTGTTTTTCATGTTCTACACCTCTCTTACAGATATACCGTTATTCTTAAGTTCTGCCTTCAAATCCGAAATTCTGATTTCGCCGAAGTGGAAAATCGAGGCGGCAAGCCCCGCATCAACTCTCGGCAACGTTTTAAAAAGCGTGATAAAATCGTCCGTGCAGCCGGCGCCGCCCGAGGCAATCACCGGCACATCGACTGCTTCACTCACGGCCCGCAGCATTTCCAGGTCAAAGCCGCCCTTTACGCCGTCCGTGTCGATGGAGTTCAGCACCACCTCACCCGCGCCGCGATCGACGCAGCTGCGAATCCAGCCGACTGCCTCCATGCCGGTATCATCCCGACCGCCGCGTGCAAAGACTCTGAACCCGTCGTTCACGCGCTTCACATCCGCCGATATGACGACGCACTGGCTTCCGTAGCGTCTGGCCGCCGCATCGATGAGCTTCGGATTTCGGATTGCGCCGGAGTTGACGCTGACCTTGTCCGCACCGCACTTGAGTACGCGATCAAAATCATCCACCGTATTGATGCCACCGCCCACCATCAGCGGGATAAACACCTTTGAGGCGGTCTCTGCCAGTATGTCCGTGAAAATGCGCCGGCCCTCGGCGGAGGCGGTGATATCATAAAACACCAGCTCGTCCGCTCCGCAGCTGCTGTAGTATTCGGCCAGAGCCACGGGTGAGGACACGTCGCAAAGCCCCGCAAAATTGACACCCTTGACGACCCTGCCGTTTCTGACATCCAGGCAGGGAATAATTCTCTTTGTGATCATTTTGCACACTCCACCGCTTCGGCCAGGTCAATGGCACCGCTATAATACGCCTTGCCGACAATCGCGCCGTAAAGATTCAATGCCCTGAGCGCTTTGATATCTTCGATACCTGAAACGCCGCCGGAAGCAACGATGTTCATGCCCGTCTGCCTGCGAAGTTCGTCATACATGGCAACGTTTGTGCCCTGCATCGCTCCGTCGCGGCTGATATCCGTGACAATCGCCGTACCGATGCCGAAATCCGCCATGCGCTGCAGCAGTTCAAGCCCGCTGATTTGGGCTTCCTGAGTCCAGCCCCGTATGGCTGCCCTGCCGTTTTTGATATCTACGCCGACAGCGATCCTGTCCCCGTAGCGCTGCACGGCTCTGAGTGCAAAGTCCGGATCGGTGACCGCTGCCGTGCCCAGTATGACGCGATCGATGCCCAGATCGAGATAGCGCTTGACGGTATCCATATCGCGTATGCCGCCGCCAAGCTCGGTGAACAGCCCGGTTTCGGCCTTGATGCGCCGTATCGTTTCCAAATTCGTCGTTTCACCGC
>CAVINP010000189.1:0-2053 GCA_963643985.1 bacterium | reverse complement strand
GTGAGATTTCCGCCTGCCTCGTATTGCAGGCACAGAGCCAGCTGAAAGCCCTGTACAAGGACAGTGCGGACACCATCATCGGCAACTGCGATGCATCGCTGTTCCTGGGTGGCAAGGAGCCGACCACGCTGAAGGAGTTGAACCAGACGCTCGGCAAGGAGACCATAGATACCTTCAATACCGGTGAGAGCCGCGGACGCGAGGTCAGCCACAGCCTGAACTACCAGAAGCTCGGCAAGGATCTGGCGACTGTGGACGAACTGGCGGTGCTGGACGGCGGCAAGTGCATACTGCAGCTGCGCGGCGTGCGCCCGTTTCTCTCGGACAAGTACGACATCACCAAGCATCCCAATTACAGGTACCTCTCGGACGCGGACAAGCGAAATGAGTTCGACATCGAACGTTTCCTGAGCCGCAGACTCAAGCCAAAGGCGGATGAGGTCTATGACAGCTATGCCATAGACGCATCCGATATGGACTCGGACGAGGATGCATCGCCTGAGGAATAAAGCAAGGAGGACATCAGATGGAGTACAGAAGACACCCACTCTCGTTGCATGGCCGGTACGGAAAGACCATCATCAACCTAAAAACTGAAAGGAGACGCCGGAATCGGGAAGCTCAGATCGCCGTGCAGGCGCTGAAGCATTTCGTTCCGGCTTTTGCAATCCGGAGAAAGCAGCACTTCGCATAGTGCTGAAAGCGGCGGCGAACCGACAAGGCAACGCTGCCTTTCACCATGATCCCGCTGGATTCCGGCAAAATTCAACATGGCATTTTTCAACAGTGCAGTCGGCGTTCTTCAGACGCTCGTAGTCGCCATCGGTGCAGGCCTGGGCATCTGGGGCGTGATCAACCTCATGGAAGGGTATGGCAACGACAACCCCGGCGCGAAGTCCCAGGGCATGAAGCAGCTCATGGCGGGCGGTGGTGTCGCCCTCATCGGCATCACGCTCGTGCCGCTCCTTTCCGGCCTGTTCGGCTGATTGTAAGCCGTCAGGACAAAAGCGTAGATCCGGCTCGTCCCCTGCCTGAGAGCAGGGGGCAGCGGAAAGGAGGTCGATAACCCTTGGATCTGTTATGGGAAAAACTTACCGAATGGCTCAGAGAGCTGCTGGCGGACGCGATTGCATCCAATCTTTCCGGCATGGTGGATTCCGTAAACGCCAAGGTCGGCGACATCGCCACGCAGGTCGGCAAGACACCGCAGGGCTGGAACAGCGGCATATTCAGTATGATCCGCAATCTGTCCAACAATGTGGTGCTGCCCATTGCCGGTGTGATACTGGCGCTGGTGATGACGATGGAGTTCATACGCATCATCATGGACAAGAACAATATGCACGACGTGGACACCTGGTCTATCCTGATGTGGATATTCAAGACGGCCTGCGCGATACTCATCGTCGCCAATACCTGGAACATCGTCATGGCGGTCTTTGACGTTGCGCAGCAGGTGGTCAACAACGCATCGGGCGTAATCGCGGGCAAGACGAGCATAGATCTGTCCTCCACGCTGTCGGGACTCAAGGACAGCCTGCTGAATATGGAACTCGGCTCGCTGATCGGGCTGTGGTTCCAGTCCATGATTGTCGGCGTGACCATGAACGTGCTCTCCATCATCATCACGCTCATCTGCTTTGGTCGAATGATCGAAATCTACCTGGTGACATCGGTCGCGCCCATCCCGATGTCCACCATGATGAACCGTGAATGGGGACAGATGGGTCAGAACTACCTGAGAAGCCTGTTCGCGCTGGCGTTTCAGGGCTTCTTAATCATCGTCTGCGTGGCGATATACGCGATACTCGTTCAGAACATGGTGGTGGAGAGCGATATCTCACTGGCCATCTGGACGGTCATGGGCTACACCGTGCTGCTGTGCTTCACGCTGTTTAAGACGAGCTCGCTGGCCAAGAGCGTATTCAACGCGCACTGAGAAGGAGGTTTGAGCATATGAATCGGTATCTGAAGAGAATACTCGCCCTGACGCTGTGCCTGCTGCTGGTCATCAGCGGCTGCATAGACGGCGTGTGGGCGGAAACGGTTGAAG
>CAVINP010000188.1:0-2104 GCA_963643985.1 bacterium | reverse complement strand
CCAGCATCAGGAAGCGGGCCTCGGCCTGAGCTTCCATGGACAGCGGTACGTGAACAGCCATCTGGTCGCCGTCGAAGTCGGCGTTGAAGGCGGTGCAGCACAGCGGATGCAGTTTCAGAGCCTTGCCTTCGACCAGTATCGGCTCGAAGGCCTGAATGCCCAGACGATGCAGCGTAGGCGCGCGGTTGAGCAGCACCGGATGATCGTGAATGACATCCTCGAGCACGTCCCAAACCTCGGGCTTGATGCGCTCGACGGCACGCTTGGCGGTCTTGACGTTCACAGCCAGGCCCTGATTGACCAGGCGCTCGATGACGAAGGGCTTGAACAGCTCCAGCGCCATTTCCTTGGGCAGACCGCACTGATACAGCTTCAGGCTCGGGCCGACAACGATAACGGAACGGCCGGAATAGTCAACGCGCTTGCCCAGCAGGTTCTGACGGAAACGTCCCTGCTTGCCGCGCAGCAGATCCGACAGTGACTTGAGCTGACGTCCGCCGGCACCCGTGACGGGGCGGCCGCGGCGGCCGTTGTCGATCAGAGCGTCCACGGCCTCCTGCAGCATGCGCTTTTCATTGCGAACGATGATGTCCGGGGCACCCATCTCAAGCATGCGCTTGAGGCGGTTGTTGCGGTTGATGACGCGCCTGTACAGATCGTTCAGGTCTGCGGTGGCGAATCTGCCGCCGTCCAGCTGAACCATGGGGCGCAGCTCCGGCGGGATGACCGGCACGACATCCAGTATCATCCACTCGGGCTTGTTGCCGCTCTGGCGGAAGGCCTCGACGACCTCGAGGCGCTTGATGATCTTCTGGCGCTTCTGGCCCTCGCTGTCACGCTTGGTCTCCTTCTTGGAGAGCTCGTCCAGCTCGGCACGCAGTTCCTCGTTCATCTTGTCGAGGTCCAGCTCCAGCAGCATTTCGCGCACGGCTTCTGCGCCGATGCCCACGCGGAACTCAAAGCCCTGATCCTCGGCCTGCTGCTTCTTCTGCTGATACTCGCCCTCGGTCAGCAACTGATGCAGTGCCAGCCCCGTCACGGACCTGTCGCCGGGATCGAGCACGATGTAGCTTGCAAAGTAGAGCACCTGCTCGAGCGCGCGGGGGCTGATGTTCAGCAGCGTACCCATGCGGCTGGGAATGCCCTTGAAATACCAGATATGGGAAACCGGCGCGGCCAGCTCGATGTGGCCCATGCGCTCGCGGCGCACCTTGGCCTTGGTGACCTCGACGCCGCACTTGTCGCACACCACGCCCTTGAAGCGCGTGCGCTTGTATTTGCCGCAGTTGCACTCCCAGTCCTTCGTAGGCCCGAAAATGCGCTCGCAGAACAGGCCGTCACGCTCGGGCTTGAGCGTACGGTAATTGATGGTTTCAGCCTTGGTCACTTCACCGTGCGACCACTGACGAATCTTCTCCGGCGATGCCAGACCGATTTGAATGGAATCCAAATTACTCAGTTCAAACAAGGAGCTCTCTCCCTTCTATATAGACACGGGTGAAATCAATTCACCGGGCACATCAGATATCATCGTCGTCGAAGGTGTCATCGTCGCCGAAGTCAAGCTCGTCAAAGTCGAAGTCCTCGGCAGCGGCGTCTTCCGCTTCCAGCGTCTCAGGCATGACCTGCGGCCCAACCTCGTCCTTATACTCGCTGTCAGTGGCGTAGATGTCATCCTCCAGCTCGTGAATCTCGATCTCTTCCTTGTCCGCGTTGAGCACCTTGATGTCCAGCGCGATGGACTGCAGTTCCTTGATCAGAACCTTGAAGCTCTCCGGCACGCCCGGATCGGGGATGTTCTCGCCCTTGACGATGGCTTCGTAGGTCTTTACGCGGCCGATCGTATCATCCGACTTGACGGTCAGGATCTCCTGCAGCACGTGGCTGGCACCGTAGGCCTCCAGTGCCCAGACTTCCATCTCGCCGAAGCGCTGGCCGCCGAACTGGGCCTTGCCGCCCAAAGGCTGCTGGGTCACCAGACTGTACGGGCCGGTGGAGCGGGCATGGATCTTGTCGTCAACCAGATGATGCAGCTTCAGGTAGTACATGTAGCCGACGGTAACCGGGTTGTCGAACTTGTCGCCGGTGCGGCCGTCGTAGACAT
>CAVINP010000187.1:0-2144 GCA_963643985.1 bacterium | reverse complement strand
CGGTGCCGCGCGAGCGACTGAGGGGTTTCGTTCTCCTAATCCCTTTTACACCATTCGCCCTTCAACCGCCCACCGGCCGCTAAAAATATCATACACAGATTTGACATTGCAGGGATACCGGATTTGATGTCGAATGTATATTATAGATACCGTAAAAGAGATAAATGAAAGAGGGAATAGAATGAAGGAAAATAATGCAAACGTTATGGAAGAGCTTCGCGCGCGCAAGGGTTTTATCTGCGATATGGACGGTGTGATCTATCACGGCAACCGCATACTGCCGGGCGTGAAGGAATTTGTGGACTGGCTTTATCGGGAAAACAAGAATTTCCTGTTTTTGACAAATGCATCGGAGCGCTCTCCCAAGGAGCTGCAGCAGAAGCTCGGGCGCATGGGTCTGGACGTGGACGAGAGCCACTTCTACACCAGCGCACTGGCCACGGCCCGCTTTATTTCCGGCCAGGCTCCCGGCTGCAGCGCCTACGTCATCGGCGGCGCGGGCCTGATCATGGCGCTGCACGATGAGGGCATCACCATGAACGACGTTGATCCGGACTACGTGATCATCGGCGAGGGCAATACCTATAACTATGAAAACATACTCAAGGCCGTGCACCTGGTTTCCAAGGGCGCAAAGCTCATCGGCACCAACAGCGACCTGACCGGCCCCGGCGAGGACGGCATCATCCCCGCCTGCCGCGCCATGATATCGCCCATCGAGATGGCGACGGGCCAGTCCGCCTACTTTGTGGGCAAGCCGAACCCGCTGATGATGCGCACGGGTCTGCGCATACTGGGCGTGCACTCCGAAGAGGCCGTGATGGTCGGCGACCGCATGGACACCGACATCGTCGCGGGCATCGAGACCGGCCTGGACACCGTGCTGGTGCTCTCGGGCGTGACGAGCCTGAATGACATCAGGAAGTTCCCCTACCGCCCGCACATCGTGCTGAACGGCGTGGGCGATATCCCAAGCGGCGAAGCGGTGATGTGAAGTCAGTGATTGGTTGAATGGTGAGGAAGAAACGCGAACCCTTCCATCGAAGGCTGATGGGTCAGCGTTTCCGTTCACAGGGGAATACCGATCATACTCGGGCGAAATCCGCTTCCGTTCGGGTATTTTCAAATTTTTTCGGGAGGCGAAAACTATGAAGAAAATTTTGTGTGTGCTGCTTCTTGCCGTGATGTGCATATCGGTCGCGGAGGCTGAGGGATGCATCGGCATCGTCGCGGCCATGGAGAGCGAGATTGCCGCCATAAAGGACGCGGAGGAGATCGGCGAAACCTGCAGCGTCGCGGGGCTTGACTTCTGCCGCGGCAGTATCGGCGAGACAGACGTGGTGGTCGTGCAGTGCGGCGTGGGCAAGGTGAATGCCGCGCTGGCGACGCAGATACTCATCGACCGCTTCGATGTGAGCGCCATCATCAACGTCGGCTGCGCAGGTTCCCTTGACGACACGCTCGACATCGGCGATTTCGTTATATCGACCGAGGTGGTGCAGCACGACTACGATGCATCCGCGCTGGGCTATGAAAAGGGCGAGATTCTCTACACCGGACAGCTGAGTTTTGCCGCGGACGAGGCGCTCATAGAGGCCGCGCAGGAGTCCATCGCTGCCGTCGCGCCCGAGCGCAGGGTCGTGACCGGGCGCATCTGCACGGGCGATCAGTTCGTTTCAACCGTTGAACAGAAGGAAACGGTCATTGCCGATTTCGGCGGCGAGTGCGTTGAAATGGAAGGCGCCGCCGTGGGACAGACCGCCGCGCTCAACGGCGTGCCGTTTGTCATCATCCGCGCCATGTCCGACAAGGGCAACAGCGGCGACTTCGCGCTCTATCAGGAACAGGTCACCAGAGAGGGTGCCGAGGTGGTCGTGGAGATGGTGGGAAAAATGGGGAAGTGAGCCTTCATAATGCGTATTGGCAGGGGCTGCCGCACACGGATCGGACGAAATGCAATATCGGAAGCGTGATCCGTCAAATTCCCGAATAATTTTCGGTGAAACAAACAAATAACGCAATTTTTTGATTTGAGACTTCGTTTTTTGTTGACGCGGGCGGACAAATCTGCTATCATATCCGCAATGCAGGGCAATGGCGTTCTGAACAGGAACAGCCATGCCCTGCATGTTTTTTTGGTTTTT
>CAVINP010000186.1:0-2166 GCA_963643985.1 bacterium | reverse complement strand
ATCATCTTCGGTGCCTTCCTTGAGCGCACGGGCATTGCCGAGTTCTTCATCAGCCTGGCCAACCTGCTCTGCGGCAGATTCGCAGGCGGTCCCGCCAAGGTGGCCGTCGTCTCCTCCGCACTGTGCGGCATGGTCTCCGGCTCCTCCGTTGGCAACACCGTGACCACCGGCTCGGTCACCATCCCGATGATGAAGAAGACCGGTTACAAGGCCGAATTCGCGGGCGCGGTCGAAGCCGCAGCCTCGACGGGCGGCCAGATCATGCCCCCGGTCATGGGCGCTGCCGCCTTCCTGATGGCGGAATACGTGGGCGTCCCCTATTCCAACATCATCGTGCGTGCCATTCTCCCCGCCATACTCTACTTCCTGGGCATCTTCATTGCAGTGCATCTGGAAGCCAAGAAGCTGGGCCTGCGCGGCATTCCGGTCGATCAGCTGCCCCGCTTCAAGGAGCTGGTCAAGGATACCTACCTGCTGCTCCCGCTGATCATACTGGTTTATCTGGTCAGCTCCAACACCAAGACCATGCAGTTCTCCGCGGCAGTGGCCATACTGGCCGCCGTACTGGTGGGCTTCATCAACAACCTTCTGAAGTACTACCGTGAGAAGAAGGCCGGCGGCGAGATGACCAACACCTCGGGCAATCCGGTCAAGGCCACCTTCGGCATCGGCGGCGGTTTCGGCGCCAAGAACATCCTCGAGGCACTGGATGCGGGCGGACGCGGCTGCATCACCGTTGGCGTGGCCTGCGGCATTGCGGGCATCATCGCGGGCTGCCTGGCCGTCACGGGCCTGGCTTCCCAGTTGATCAACGGCATCGTCGGCATTTCCGGCTCGTCCTCGCTGCTGGCACTGGTGCTGACCATGCTCTGCTGCATCGTGCTGGGCATGGGCGTTCCGACCACGGCCAACTACTGCATCATGGCCTCGACCTGCGCACCCATACTGATCAAGATGGGCATCCCCGCCGTCGCAGCGCACTTCTTCGTGTTCTACTTCGGCATCGTGGCCGACATCACGCCGCCTGTCGCGCTGGCAGCGTATGCAGGCTCGGCCATTGCCAAGGGCAACCCGATGAAGACGGGCATCACGGCCACGCGTTTGGCCATCGCAGCCTTCATCATACCGTTCGTGTTTGCCTACAGCCCGGAGATCCTCTTTGTGGGCGAATCGATCATCTGGTATGACGTGGTCATCATCGCCCTGACCGCTACCATCGGCATGATTTCCGTGGCCTCCGGTCTCTCCGGCTATCTGCTCAAGGAAATGAACATTGTTGAGCGCATACTGACCATTGCCGGCGGCATCGGCATGATCATTCCCGGTACCGTGACCGACCTGATCGGCGTGGCACTCGTGGCCCTGGTTGTGGTCTTCCAGCTGCTCACCCGCAAAAAGGCACAAAACGCATAATACCCGAACCTTTCCTCTGCCGCGGTCAACACCCGCGGCAGTTTTTTTCATCTGCGCACTTGCACGCGTGAGCAAAAATCGGTATAATAGAGGCAATTCACAGCAGAGAGGAAGACCTTCTATGCCCTCCTTTACGCGTAAAGCCATCATGGAAGCCTTCATGCAGCTGCTCAACGAGCGCCCGGTGAACAAGATCGCCGTCAAGGACATTGTGGAGCGCTGCGGCATCAACCGCAATACCTTCTATTATCATTTTCAGGATCTGCCCAGCCTCATCGAGGCCATCGCCAAGGAAGAGGTCGACTACGTGATCGACAAGTATGCACGGGTCGAATCCTACGAACAGTGTCTGAGCATCGTGGTGGAGTTCATACTCAAGAACCGCCGCGCGACGCTGCACCTGTACAATTCCGCCAACCGCGACATGTACGGGCGGTATCTGATGGACATCTGCCGCTACGTCGTGGAGACCTACTTCAACACCGTCTTTGCCGACCGCAAGCTGAATGAACAGGACCGCTGTGTCATCATCACTTCCTACAAATGCCACTGCTATGGGCTGTTCATCGACTGGCTCAACAGCGGCCTCAAGGAGGACATACTGCCGATGCTCAGCCGCCTCTGCAAGCTGCGTGAGGGCATGATCGAAGAGGTGCTCCGCCGCGCGGAGGAAGACAGCGAGTAAGTGGTCAATGGTCAGTGAAATTGTACGGGTTTGTGCACCGGCGTCAAGTTAAACCCGCAAACCCTCAC
>CAVINP010000185.1:0-2170 GCA_963643985.1 bacterium | reverse complement strand
CTATTCCCCTGCAAAACCGGCCACCGTTTCCGCGATGCTTGCCTCGTCCGGGCGCATGGCGGCGATGGTATCTTCCAGCAGGCGATCCAGTTCCCAGCCGAGCATTTCCGCGCCCCTGCGGATGACATCGCGGGAACAGCCTGCGGCAAATTTCTTGTCCTTGAACTTTTTCTTGAGGCTGCTCAGTTCCATATCCGAGACGCTGTGGCTGGGGCGCATGCGAGCCGCCGCACCGATCAGCCCCGTCAGCTCGTCCGCCGCAAAGAGCACCTTTTCCATCTCCGACTCGGGTGCGACATCCGCGCACAGGCCGTAGCCGTGGCTGACGATGGCGTGTATCATCTCTTCGGATACGCCGCCCTCGCGCAGCAGTTCGGGGGCCTTCCGGCAGTGCTGCTCGGGATAGAGTTCAAAGTCGATATCGTGCAACAGGCCCACGATGCCCCAGAAGTCGACCTCGTCGCCGTGGCCGAGCTTTTCGGCATAGTAGCGCATGACGCCCTCGACGGTGAGCGCGTGCTGAATGTGAAACGGCTCGTGGTTGTATTTCTTCAGCAGTTCAAGTGCCTGCTCACGGGTGATGCTGCTGTGAAGCATGTCATTCATCTCCCTGTAAATCAGTTCTTGTTGCTCGTGGCACGCAGGGTCACGTCATGATAGCCGCCCTCGACGATGGAGACGGAGGAGACCAGCGTGAGCTTGGCGTTCTCCTGCAGCGAGGGAATATCGGTCACGCCGCAGTTGCACATCGTGGACTTGACCTTGTAGAGGCTCTTTTCCACGTTGTCGTGCAGCGAACCGGCATAGGTGACGTAGGAATCCACGCCCTCTTCGAAGGAGAGCTTGGCCTTGCCGCCCAGATCGTAGCGCTGCCAGTTGCGGGCACGGTTGGAACCCTCGCCCCAGTATTCCTTGACGTAGGAGCCGTTGACCATCAGCTTGGGCGTGGGGCTCTCGTCAAAGCGGGCGAAGTAGCGGCCGAGCATGATGAAGTCCGCGCCCATCGCCAGTGCCAGCGTCATGTGATAATCGTGCACGATGCCGCCGTCCGAGCAGACGGGGATGTACACGCCGGTGTTCTTGTAGTATTCGTCGCGGGCTGCGGCGACCTCGATCAGCGCGCTCGCCTGGCCGCGGCCGATGCCCTTGGTCTCGCGGGTGATGCAGATGGAGCCGCCGCCGATGCCGACCTTGACGAAGTCCGCGCCCTGCTTGGCCAGGAACATGAAGCCGTCACGGTCGACCACGTTGCCTGCGCCGACCTTGACGCTGTCGCCGTAGTTGTCGCGGATGTACTTGATGGTCTTGGCCTGCCAGCAGCTGTAGCCCTCCGAGGAGTCGATGCACAGCACGTCCGCGCCCGCATTGATCAGCGCCGGTACGCGCTTTTCATAGTCGAGGGTGTTGATGCCCGCGCCGACCATCAGGCTCTTTTTGCTGTCGAGCAGCTCCAGCGGGCTTTCCTTGTGCTGGGTGTAGTCCTTGCGGAATACGAAGTACATCAGGCGACCGTCGTCATCCACGATGGGCAGGCTGTTGAGCTTGTGCTCCCAGATGATGTCGTTGGCTTCCTTGAGCGTGGTGGATGCGGGCGCGGTGACCAGCTTCTCCAGCGGCGTCATGAAGGTGGAAACCTCCTGCCGGGGCGACATGCGCGATACGCGGTAGTCACGGCTGGTGACCAGGCCGAGCAGGCGGCCGTTGGGCGAACCGTCCTCGGTGACGGCCATGGTGGAATGGCCGTACTCCTCCACCAGATTCAGCACATCTCTGAGCGTGTTGTCCGGGCGCAGATTGGAATCGCTGACCACAAAGCCGGACTTGTAGTTCTTCACGCGGGCCACCATCGCCGCTTCATCCTCGACGCTCTGGGAGCCGTAGATGAAGGACATGCCGCCCTCACGTGCCAGCGCAATGGCCATCGTGTCATTGGAGACCGACTGCATGATTGCCGATACCAGCGGAATATTCAGGCTGATCGGGCACTTTTCCTCGCCCTTGCGGAACTTGACCAGCGGGGTTTTCAGCGTCACGTTT
The DNA here is from genome assembly GCA_963643985.1 of bacterium. Classification (GTDB taxonomy): domain Bacteria; phylum Bacillota; class Clostridia; order Christensenellales; family Aristaeellaceae; genus SFTH01. The sequence continues at coordinate 133 of CAVINP010000185.1, read as the reverse complement.
GCGGGAATGCACTCCTCGGAAGTGTAGCCGGGGATCAGCAGATACTCGCTGAAGGTGTGGGAAGGTTCACTGATATAATGCGCCATCGTACATCGCTCCTTACCAACTATATATTTTGATTATCATAGCATTC
>CAVINP010000184.1:0-2189 GCA_963643985.1 bacterium | reverse complement strand
CAAAAGGCAGTGCGGGAACACATCGTTCCCCACTGCCTTTTGACGATTTTTAGTCCGTCACCGTGACGCTGCCTTCGGCGGGCACTTCGATCGTCCTGCCGCCGATTTCGATCCAGCGGCTCTCGCCCGCGCGGTTGACGGCCACGGTGCATCTGCCGTCCTCGGCGGGTTGGCCGAAGGCATCCAGACCGTTTCGGATCGTGCGCTCCACGAGCACCACGTCTTCGCCGACGGCCATCAGACGCATATCGCCCGTCCTGAGTGCGTCCGTCTTCATGCGCATATTATCTATCCTGCGTATCTCTTCGATCAGGTCCTTATCCTCTCTGCCCCAGGGGTAGGTGCCGCGGCAGTAGGGATCGGACATGCCGTACAGACCGGCCTCGTCGCCGTAGTAGATGCAGGGCAGGCCGGGCAGGGCGCAGATCAGCTGCCAGGCTGCGATCAGCCGCCGCTTCCCCCGGGCATAGGCCTCCTCGCTCAGCTCGATCGGATAGCGGTACTTGCGCTCCGGCTCCATGTTGCCCACATCGGCCAGCACCGTCAGCGCACGCGGCCGGTCGTGACTGCCCAGCAGGTTCATCTGCGAATAGAAGAATGCCTTGGGCTGATTTTCTTTCATGCTCTGCACGCGGCGCACGAATTCCATGGCGTTGATGCGCCCCGTCATGAACAGCAGCACCGCCTCGCGCAAGGGGTAGTTCATCACCGCGTCCAGTGTGTCGCCCGCGCAGTAGCAGCGCGTCTCGCCGTAGGAGACCTTGTTGCTGGGGTCTTCCCAGACCTCGCCGATCAGCGCGGCTTCGGGGTTGATCCGCTTTTCACGCCTGCGCAGCTCGCGTATGAAGTCCATCGGCAGCTCGTCCGCAACATCCAGCCGCCAGCCGCTCGCGCCCGCACGCATCCAGTGCGCAATCACGCTGTCCTTGCCGGATATGATGAACCTGCGGTAGCTCGGGTCGTCCTCGCGCACGTTGGGCAGGGTCTTGAAGCCCCACCAGCTCTCGTACACGTCCGGCCACTTGTCAAAGGAATACCAGCTGCGGTACGGACTCTCGGGGTCACAGTATGCGCCGTGTCCGCCGTAGCTGCCGTAGCGGTCAAAGTAGCGGCTGTCCGCGCCCGTGTGCGAAAACACGCCGTCCAGAACGATGCGTATGCCCACCTTTTTGGCCTCGGCACACAGGGCCTTGAAGTCGGCCTCCGTGCCGAAGGACGGGTCGATCTGCATATAGTCGCCCGTGTCATACTTGTGGTTGCTCTCCGCGCGGAAGATGGGGTTGAAGTACAGCGCGGTCACGCCCAGCGAGCGTATGTAGGGCAGCTTTTCACGTATGCCGTTCAGGTTGCCGCCGAAGAAGTCGTTGGCGGTGCAGTTGCCGCGCTTGTCGTTGATGACCAGCGCGGGGTCGTCGTCCCAGCGTGCGTGGTAGTACGCGCCCGCCGGCAGCTTCTCCCGGTCGAGACCGCCCGCATTGCAGAAGCGATCCACCATGATCTGCATCATCAGCCCCTCGCGCATCCACGCGGGTGTCGTGTATTCGGGATCATAGACCGTCATCTGGAAGGACGCCGGCTCGTGGCGACGGCAGCAGCCCTCGCCGCCAAGGTTGTCCGGGGCATTGCCCAGATACCAGGTATTGCCCGCCTCGTCCGTGGCGATGAAGTAGTACCAGAGCAGCCCGGTCTCCGAGGGGATTTCCATTTCATATTCATACAGGCCGCCGTCAAGCTTGCGCATGTACCAGCGGTACTCGGCATTTTCCCACCAGATGCGCAGCGTGACGTTTTTCAGCCCCTCCGCCCGGACGCGAAGCCGCACGTGGCTGCCGCAGGGCACGGCGCCCTGCGGACAGCGGTATTCATCCTGTCTCGAATTGTGATAAAAGATCATATTACAGCTCCAGCGGCTTCAGATGCCAGATCTGGTCGTTGTATTCGGTGATGGTGCGATCGGCGGCGAACACGCCGGACGATGCGGTGTTGAGAACGGCCTTGCGCAGCCAGAGATCCTTGTCGGTGTAGTCGCGGGAGATACGCGCCTGCGCCGCCAGGTACTGCGGCAGGTCCTTGAGCACGAAGTACGGGTCGGGCATGCCGCCGTTGTCGCCGAAGAGCAGCCCGTGATAGATCTCCTGGAACATGCGCGGGTTCTCGGGGCAGAGCGTGCCGTCGATGAGCTGGTTGAG
>CAVINP010000183.1:0-2226 GCA_963643985.1 bacterium | reverse complement strand
GATAGCGCGAAAGGCACGCTCAGATTCGCCGCCGAATTAATCAGGGGATCCCTAACCGCTAACAATCCGCTGCCGCCTTCAGCGGCGCAAGGTCGAGCGTCGTGACGTCCTTGAGCAGTGCGTAGAGTTCACACAGCATGCGCCTGATGCCGCCGGGCACATCGCTTTCGGCGTTGAGCGGCATGACCGGGTCGTGCACGGAGAGCCTGAGCAGAAACCAGGCATTGCTCACGCCGCCGTCCAGGTTGAACGATATACGCACGCCCTCACGGTTGTCGGGCGCGAGCGTCCAGGCGGGGTTCTCGAGCGTGTGCGAGAGTATCATCTCGATCACTTCCTGACCCGCGCTGCGGTAGTCCTCCTCCAGTATGGGCAGGCGGATTTCGCAGCTCTCGACCGGCTCCTGCAGCTCGTCGATCAGAGACGAGAGCGTCTCGCCCTGACGCTTGCGGCGCATGGCCTCGCAGATCAGGCGCGTGACCAGATACATGCCGTCATCCAGAAAATAGTTCTCGCGCAGCGCAGCGTGGCCGCTGGTCTCGATGGCCAGCGGGCAGTCGATGCCCTCGCTGTTGAGGCGTATGGCCTCATCGATCACATTGCGGTAGCCGCGCTTGAAGCGGTAGTGCGTGCCGCCCCACTCGTTGATGAAGCGGTTGAGGCCGGAACTGGTCACGGAATCGGTCACGAAGGTCGCGCCCGGCGTTTCCTCCAGCAGTATGGCGGCAATGAGCGCGATCAGTCGGTTGCGGTTGATGCTCTTGCCGTTCTGATCCACGATCGCGGCACGGTCGCAGTCGGCATCGAATATCACGCCCAGGTCGGCCTTGCTCTCAAGCACCGCTTTGGAGATGAAGGACATGGCCGTGGCATCCTCGGGGTTGGGTATATGGTTGGGGAAGTTGCCGTCGGGCTCGAGAAATTGGCTGCCGTCGACATTCGCGCCCAGATCCTGAAGAAAGTTCGCATAGAAGCCGCCCGCGCCGTTGCCCGCGTCCACGACCACGTGCAGCCCCAGCAGCGGCTTGGCACTCTCGTCCTTCAGACGTTTGCGCACCATATCCTTGAGCGACTGCGTGTAGATCGCCAGAAAGTCAATTTCCTTCACCAGAGGATCTGGGATCTCAGCCTGGGAAGCCGCTTCGATGAGCGATGTGATGTCGTTTGCGGTCAGGCCGCCGTCCCGCGTGATGAACTTGAAACCGTTCTTGGCAGACGGGTGGTGGCTGGCGGTGATCATGATCGCGCCGTTGGCACGGGTACTCTCCTCCACACAGGTCATGAACATCGCGGGCGTGGTGCACAGGTCACAGTCCAGCACGTCGCTGTCGGCTGCCTTCATGCCCCGAATCAGCGCCTCCTTCAGCCGCGGACCGGAAAGCCGGGCGTCACGTCCGACGGCCAGCTTGATCTTGTCGGTGGTGGTGCCGTACTTGCGGGCCACCCAGCGGGCAAATACGTAGCCGATCTTTTCGGCAAACTCGTCCGTCAGATCCGAAGCATTGCCCCGAATGTCCGAACCGCTGCGAAGCCTGATCCACTGGTCAAATTTTAAACCGGAACTCATAAAAACCCCCTTTAAAGCCCTTCTTCGGGCAAAAAATTCACAATGTAGCGATAAATCGGTGCCAGCTGCCGAAAGCCTTCGGCCAGCATGTCCGCAAGTTTGGCGGACTTGATGACCTCGAAGTCATCGCATTTTTTGAAGAAGTACAGAGAACGTGCACGGTAGATTGCCGAAAGTTCCTCGGGAAGTTCCTCCGGCAAAGGCAGGCGCACGCGCGGATCAACGCCGAGCGTATAGTCCTTCAGGCCGTTCAGAAGGGCGATCATCTCCTGCGGACGGGCGGCCATGCGCGTGCGCAGGTTGTCCATCATCATACGGTTTTCATGATAGAAACCCATGCCGTACTCGCCGCCGTCGGCCTCCAGCTGAAAGTAGAAGCACGGCATGCCGCCGCGATCGGGATACGGCCTGCGAAACGGCATCCAGATGTGGTCGCGGTAGGGCGACTTGTCCTTGGAAAAGCGTATGTCGCGGTTGATACGGCTGACCACGCGTTGCGGCCTGCGCTCGATGTCGGGATCGATCTCCTCCATGAGCGCGTTCAGGTCCTGCGCCAGCAGCAGACTCGGTTCGCGCACCGCCCGCAGATACCAGTCGCGATTGTCCTGAAAGAAAGGGCGATTGTTGTTGAAGCGTATCGCCATGAAAAATTCAAACGT
>CAVINP010000182.1:0-2449 GCA_963643985.1 bacterium | reverse complement strand
GGATAGACCGGTATGAGGGAATCAAAGAATCTGCGCGAGCGTGCCGCGTCGGGCGTCTGGCCGTTGACCTCGTTGATGTAGATCAGGCCGACGGAGCGGTCGCCCGCCATCTGGGCGCGGGTCTTACCGACAACGTAGTCGCCCGTGCGCAGGTTGAAGCGGCGGATCTGGGCCGATGAAACATAGACATCGTGATTGCCCGGCAGATAATTCTCCGCCCGCAAAAAGCCGTAGCCATCGGGATGGATCTCAAGTATGCCCGCGCCGTCACCGCACTCGCCGCTGGCCAGCATCTCCGGCACAGCCGGGTTCACCTGATTCCGATCGATCGGATTCGGATTCGCGGTATCGCCCTGCGCGGCCGCAGGTCTGCGCCATGCGGACGCTTCGGTTGAAGGCTGATCGGGTGCTCTGTATGTCTGCGGCTGATCATGCGTCCCGAGCGTCCGGTTCTGATCGGGTGCCCTGAACGTCTGCGGGCGTGGCGGCTGACTGTTCTGATCCGCTGCTTTGAACGTCTGTTGGCGTGGCGGCTGACCGTTCTGATCCGCTGCCCTGAACGTCTGCGGGCGCGGCGGCTGACTGTTCTGATCCGCTGCTTTGAACGTCTGCGGGCGCGGCGGCTGATTGTTCTGATCCTGGGGGCGCTTGCGCATATTGTCCTGCATACGCATGGGGCGACCCTGCTGCGTTTCAACATTGAAGCGGGTGGGACCCGGCTGGCGCTGCTGCGTACGATAACCCTGCACGGGCTGCGTGCGTGCGCCCATGCGCTGCTGGGTGCTCAGGGTGCGCTGATAACCGCGCTGCGGGGCACTTTCGATATCCTTATTTTCCGTATTTGCGACCTCAGTCTGTGTTTGCGTTTCGGCAGGAGACTGTACTTTTTCCACCTTTGTTTCGGCAACTGACGGTGTCTCTGTCTTTTCGGCTTCAACGGAAGGTGCTGCCTGCGTACCCGGAGCCGCGGTTTCGGTTTCGATCACGGTCGGTTTCACTTCGGCTGCTTCCGGAACGACCGGATTCTTGCGGGGACGGCCGCGCTTTCTGGGCTGCACCGTTGCCGTCTCTTCCGCCGGTTTCTGCACCGTTTCCTGCGCTTCACGCTTTGTCTGAGCCTCGCAGATCATCTCCACCATCAGCGCCTTGTTGGTGCCGGCGGGAATTTTCACGCCCTCCGCGCGGGCAATCTGCCTCAGTTCTGCGACGGTCTTGGCATGAAGTGTGCGATAATCCATATATCTCCTCCTAATCTGCCCGGCGGCCCACGACGATATCCCGCGTGACCGCCTGTTCCACCCAGTGCTCAAAGCCGTCATAGGCGCCGCCACTGAGCACCTCAAAGCCCGCATCGGCCAGAAGTGAACGCAGCGTATCGCGCTTGAGCGTCTGTGCATTGAACGAGAGTGCCGCCGCGCCGCCCTTTTTGAGCGTCTCGCGCCAAGCGGGCAGCACCTTTTTGATCAACTGCTCGGGGCGTGCGCCCACCGCGGCATGCTGCACGCCGTAGGGCAGGTCGCAGGCGATAAGGTGCATCTTCCCGCGCCCGAAGGCCTCGCGCGTACGGCCTGCATCGGCATTGGCCAGGCGTATGCAAGCAGTATCGCCCGCCTTGTAGGCCGTGGCATCGTGTCCGTAGCTGACGGTGGTGAGCGCAATGCTGCCGCCGGGCATGGTGCGGCTCTCGCGTTTTACGTTATGCTTCATGTGGTGAAATTCAAAGTATCGCTTGAGAAATTTCTCGGCCTCGGACAGATCACCGCGGTCCACGTCCGTACCCGCGGCGTTCCAGCCGTAGTTGGCCGCGACAAACAATGTCGTGCCCCTGCCGCACATCGGGTCGAGAAGGTCCAGCCGCTGCTCGCCGCAGCGTGCAAAATCGCTCGACATCAGTGCAACATTGATGAGCAGCTGCAAAAATATTTCGTTGGTTTTGCCCTTGTATTTGAGTATGCCCGGCAGATCGCTGCCGATAAAGGCTGCATCCCTGCCGCCTGCAATTTTAAGGAGAGAATCACTCTGCACTTCAAAGAGTGCATACATCAGTGAATGCCGTGAAATGTTTTTTCGGAGTTCATCGCTCATCCCGTGCGGAAGTTCAATGGAAAGTGCCGGAAAATCGGGAAATGATTGGGCGATGATGCTTGCCTGCGGCTCAAAAACATTCAAAATCAGCCGAAGCTCCCGCTCTGCCAATTTCATGGACGCATTTCTGTAGCGCACGTTGGCATGCGGCCAGAGCATCATTAAATATTTCATTTTATCTGTTGTCCCACTGTATTTTCTCTGTTTCCAAGGAAAATGAGATCAGGTGAATTAAATCGGCTCTTCACGGAAAGCAGGGGGATCTCTAAGGATACACTGATTAAATGAGGTGGTAAGCTGAGCAGTGAGTTTTGTGCTAGATGCAATTGCAAAAATCGAAGGTTTACTGGAGGTAAATCGAGAT
>CAVINP010000181.1:0-2494 GCA_963643985.1 bacterium | reverse complement strand
TTTTTGCAGGATGTAGGTGGGCGAAAGGCACGCTCAGATTCGCCGCCGAATTAATCAGGGGATCCCAAGGGCGGGCGTTTGACGAAAGGCGGGGGAGTATGTTATAATGCGAACATCAACGCTCATGTGAGGGAAAAACCTATGCCCAGAAAATTCTATTCCGACTGTGCCGAATGCCTGATGCGCGGATCCATGAAGAAGATCGGAAGTGTCCGGGACGAGGCGCTGCGCTATCAATACGCGCTCGGCATCTGCAAGATCATCGAAGAGATCGATCCCGAAAGGGAAGCCGCGCCCGTGGCGGAGGGTCGCGCCATACGCCTGCGCCGCGAGCTGCTGGGGCTGCAGGATGACTACAGTGAGGTCAAGCACCTCTACAACGCGCTGCTGATGCGCCTGTATCCCGAGCTTCAGGCCCGTGTGCGCAATGCAGCCGACCCGCTTTACGCCGCGCTGCAGCTGTCCGCAGCGGGCAATTTCATCGATTTCGGCGTGTTTGACGATGTCAAGCCGGACGATCTTCTGCACATGCTGGACGAGACGGCCCAAAAGAAGCTGAATGACGGCGAGTATGCCCGTCTGCGCGAAGATCTGGGGCGGGCGCGCACGCTCACGTTTGTGCACGACAACTGCGGCGAGATCGTGCCGGACAAGCTGCTGATCGAGACCATACTCGGCATTTGGCCGGACATTCGCGTGCTGTCCGTGGTACGTGCGTGCCCGGTGATCAACGATGCCACCATGGACGATGCCCGCGAGGTCAACCTTGCGGACGTGGCCGAGGTCATCCCCAACGGCATACCCGATGTGGCCGGCACGCCGCCGACGCTGCTGCCCGAGGCTGTCCTTTCGCGCCTGCAGGCCTCGGACGTGCTCATTTCCAAGGGGCAGGGCAATTTTGAGACGCTGATGGGCAGCGGTCTGAACGTATATTACCTCCTGCTGGCCAAGTGCGTGCACTATACGAAGTGGTTCGGCTTTGAACGCTTCAGCGCCGTGTTGCAGAACGATCGGCGCATGCACTTTGGGGACTGATCATTTCCGCCGGATATCCGTTTCGTACTTGATCTTCAGCTCCTTTGCAATCGCGGCGCGTGCACGCGTGCTGTTGCGCGAAGTGGTTCCGCCGAGGCTGTTTGCCAATGCAATGACGTTGGCATCTTGCGGCAGCACTGCCAGCAGCTCCAGGAACAGTCTGGCCCTGGATGTGCCGACATAGAAGGCATTGCGCCTGCGCTCGCTTTCAAAGCTTTCCGCATCGACATCGACACAAATGACGACATCCGCCTCCAGGCCCTTGAACTTGCGCACGGTGGTAAAGAGTATCTTTCCGTTGGCACGGTCTGCGCTGAGCTGAATCTTCGGGGATAAGCAATAATCCCCCGGGGTAATCAGCGATGTTTCCGTCGTCTTCATGGTGAGCACGACGATCTGATCGCGCGGCACGCCGTCCTCGACATAGCTCAAAAGGCGTGCCTCCAATGCTTCAAGCAGCTCTTCGCGGCCGCGCAGTATGTACATACGCGGTTTGGTCATGCCGTTGGTGTCCCCGATGGTATCCAGTTTCATTTTGACTTTTTCCTCGGCAATGCCCACAGGCCGCGTCGATGTCAGGGCTATGTCAAAGGTATTTCGGCAGTTGCGGCTGAGCACAAGCCTGCATTCCATGTCCTCCAGCCAAGTGGGCATGCGCTCTCCTTGAACGAACTGGTGACGATCATAGAAGACATAAAAGCAGCCCTTGTTTTCCATCGCGATGGCGTGCAGCACTTCCAGATGCTCGCTCGCAAAATCCTGTCCTTCATCGATGATAATGTGCTTATAGTTCAGGCCGTAGTCCTGCCAGGCCAGCAGGAACTCTTCCAGTTCCTGCCGCTTCTGCGCCGCAGCATCTGCCCCCGACGGCAGCATGCGCCGTGTCTTTTGCGTGTAGAGCGCATCGAGATTGCTTATGGTCAGGTTAGGCCGCACATAGTTGGCCTGCAGGAACTCCTTCAGGAAGGAATTGAAGCAGAGGAAAAGCACCGGCGCGTCCTCGCAGAGTCGCTGTGCCTTTTGAATGGCGAGCATCGTCTTGCCCGTGCCGGCACAGCCGTGGATGGCGGCGACATCCTGCTCCTCCAGATAGTCCAGCAGGTTGCTTTGTTCACGCGTCATCATGTAAAACAGCGTCTTGGACGCATCGCGCACCGAGCGCACACTTTCGAAAGCGTTAAACCCGGGCGCAATCGCGCTCACGACGGCATTGACGTTCTCCCGGCTGATCTCGCGGCAATGAAAATCATGAAAGTCAAACACCGCACCCAGTGCCTGCTGCACCTGAATCGGATTGACCATGTCGTTCGACCAGAGCACCGTTTCCTTGTGATAATTGTGCGGATATTCGCCCTGCATGGCATTGCGGTCTGCCGAGGTAAACCAGACGGCGGCACACAGCCTGCAGTAGCCGGAAAGGTCTTTCCCGTCGAGCACATCCTTAAAGAAGTACATACTC
>CAVINP010000180.1:0-2682 GCA_963643985.1 bacterium | reverse complement strand
ATGCAGGCAAAGACGCCGAAAATGCATCGTGGCGAATTTAGAAACACGCTCTAAGCACGACTTCCCGAATGAATATCTGTATTACTTGCGCATGGCCTGACCGAAGGCGGAGAAGGCTGCAATGCGGTCGTTCAACTCCGGCCACTTTGCAATGCTCTCCTTGGAGAAGAAGCCCAGTGCCGGATCCTCGGTGGCACGCCACTCGTGCGCAATCAGCGCCCATGTCGCGTCGAAGAGGTTGTTGAACTCCGGATCGCGCTGTGCCTCGCAGACGAAGCTCTGTCTGGGCTGGTTGATGTCCTCGCCGCTGATCTGGAACAGGCCGTGCTTGTCGCAGAGCGCACGCAGGCGATGCAACTGTGCCTTCGTGTTGCGGGAAGGCATATAGGTGATGGCACGGTAGCCCAACTTCGCCACGTACTCGACCAGCTCGTCCAGGAAGTCATCCTCAAACTTCTGTGCACGCTTGTCGCCGGTCACGCTGTCGCCGACATCGCCCAGATAGGCATAGGCGGAAATCGCGCCGATGCGGTCGGACAGGGCCAGAATGTCGCGCACGTCCGCACACTCGTCTGTGGCATCGATGTAGAACCCGGAGATCAGCTGGCTCTTGATCCAGCCCAGCAGGTCATACATCATGAAGGGATTGTTTTCGTCTGTCAGATAGCCCTCGATGCGACCGCTCAGGGGCAGCTGCAGTTCTTCATGAATGAACTTCGTCAGCTTTTCGCCGCGACCGATCACATCGAGCATGCGGTAGGCCAGTGCGCTGGAGATGTGACGCTCGGTCACGGAGCCGCCGCAGACAAAGTTGGACAACGGCAGCACATCACGCTCAAAGTCCAGCGTCACGCCGTACTTGCCCATCATGCCGTTGATGGCATCCACCATCTTGCAATTGCGCACGTTGCGTTTCTCGCGGTAGGGCGCAAAGAAATTGTTCAGCTCGGCGGCATGGTTGTGCGGCACGCCGTGCAGCGCCATGTACACGATGCCCTTCTGGTCGGGGTTGTTCAGCTTGCGATCACCGAAGGGCGTGTTCTTGAAGCTCACGCGGCACTCCAGGCCGATCGTGGCACTCATGTTTGCGATGTCGGCCGCAGCCAGGAACTCGCCTGCGCCGGCAATGGAGTCGTGGTCCATCAGACCGCAGGTGCAAAGCCCGGCAGCACGCGCAAACCAGACCGCCGCAGTGGGCGTGTAGGGCGAAAAGGAATAGGTGGTATGGATGTGGTTGTTCACATCGCGTCCGGTCACGGGCGCAGGTTCGGTCTGCATCAGCGCCTTCAGGTTTTCAAGCCCGGCGGCACAATTGAGCAGACTCAGAATTTCTTCGCGGGATTTTCCCATGGTGATTACGTCCTTTCCTGTATATATTAAAACAGTTATTCTCTGAGTTCTATTCTAGCACGCAAAGCCCAATGATTCAAGCATTTTTACGCGGCATTAACTGCCTTTTTATCGCGCGTGCACACGGCCGCTCCAGTGCGTAGGTCAGCAGCACGGAAAGTGCAAGCGCGGCAGCAAAGCACAGGAGAGTAAACTGCGTCTGCCATGGCTGAAGCCCCTCCATGTTGGGATTTTCAACCGAGTAGGCCGGTATGTGCCATGCCTTGAGCTTGACGGCCAAGAACTGGTGCCAGATGTAAAAATTAAACGATATGCCCGCGAGGAAGCGCGTGACGGCATTGGAAAGCAGCAGGCGCAGTGCTGAAAACGTGCGGCTGCCGCACAGCAGGAATACGGATCCCAGTGCGCTGAGCGGAAAGCGCCAAATCATCTGCCCCAGGCGGATGTTTTCGCCGCCGCTGCGGTACTGCTGCAGGCGCAGTATGTGATAGGTGCCAAAACAGCACAGCACAACGATCAGTGTGTTGAGTGCGCCACGCCACGGGCTGATTTTGGTATCCTTCAATTTATAATAGAACCATGCCGCCATCATGCCGTTGGCATAGACATCCAGCATACAGGGCAGGCGGTTGAAGTAGAGCGAAGTATTCTCATAATTCTTGTACACAAAATACCTGAAGCCCGCACCCGCCAGACACATCAGCAGCCAGGTCAGATACGGCTTTTTCTCAAATGCTCTTGCGATGAGCGGAAATAAGAGATAAAACTGCACCTCCACTGCCAGCGTCCAGAGCACGCCGTTCAAATGCGTGCCGGTATAGCCCTCGGCAAGCAGGTTGTGTGTAAATGTCAGGTGCGAGAGTATGTCCTTCCACATGTGGCTCGATGCGCCGTATTCATGATTCGGCAGGGCAAAGCCGAAGAGCATGACGAGCAGGCAGAACAGGTAGCAGGGCAGTATACGTGCCGCACGTGAAACATAAAACGAACGCACATTGCGCCCGCGGCCGTTCAGAAAGCCCAGCATCAGCAAAAAGCCGCTGAGCACCAGCATCAGATCCACAAACATATAGCCGCAGCTCACGAGCGGATACATCTCGATCTTCACGCCAAAAATCGTGAAGTTCGGGTTCAGCCACGACTGCTGCCAGATGTGAAACCAGGCAATGAAGGATATGCTGATGACGCGCAGAAAGTCCGCCGCAGCGGCATAATCCGGCCGTATGGCTGTACAGAGTGATCGCTTCACAATATCCCCTCCCCTACGCTGTGTTATCATTCTAAACCATATCGCGGGAATTGTAAAGAACTTTTGCCTTACGAAAAATCCCG
>CAVINP010000179.1:0-2736 GCA_963643985.1 bacterium | reverse complement strand
TGCGCTGGCCGGTGTGCATGACACCTTCCATATAGTTGAACCAGGTGTGGATGTGACGCTCGATGACGGATTCAAAGTCCTTTTGCATCTTTGCACCGGCAACGTCGATGCAGACGGCCAGCGGGTACTCGCCCTCTTCGGGGTCGGGGCCGACGATGCGGATTTCATGGTCATTGATCTCATCCATTGTGCGCATTGTGACCAGTTCGCAGGTGACATTCTTGCCGCTGTAGAACTCGATCTGTACATCCTTCTTGCGGATGATCTCGCCCTCGAACGCGGAGGCGAAGGCCACGGGGATATTGATCTCCTTGACCTTGATCTTGATGCCGCGCATTTCAAGGGAGTGCTTGACCGTCTGGCTGTGATCGGTGACGGCCTCCAGTGCGCCCGGTACCTGCAGATCGCCGATGTCCTGATCCACAATGACCGGGAAGCCGAGTGCGATGGCGCCAGCGCCCGCGGACACGACGACCTCATTGAGCGAGCCGAAGGTGTTGACAAACGCCGGCACGCGTTCCTTGGTGTACTTGAGCAGATCGTTGAGGCTGCCCGGCTGCACGCTGCCGAAGATCAGCGCGGCACGGATGGCAACGGTTACAACGTGAATGACGGCAGTAACATCATGTCCCAGCGGCACAACGCGGAACTCCAGACCCATGCGCACGCCGCCCTCTGTGGCCTGATCAATTACGTCGCCCACCAGGAAAGTCAGAAGACCCTTGGACTGGTAGTCCTTGATGACACCACAGACGCTCTGCACATCGTCTGCCTTGCCCAGCACCACGGCCACGCCGGGGATATCGCCGGTGACCAGCGGCACGCCCAGGGAACGGATCACGGGATCGGGCACGAAGCCGATGCCGCCCTCGTTTTCATAGGGCTTGGCGCCGTTTGCAAACTTGAGACCCTCGATGATCTCCGCGCCGACGGCAGTGGCCAGACCCGCGTTGAGCGCATCACCCAGTTCGGGCTTGTTGGTGATCAGACTCTTGAGTACGCCGACGCAGGCGGGCAGATCGCCCAGTTTCTGCACCTTCACACCCGTGGCGGCATAGATGGTGGGGAAGAAATAGGCCGTATCGGGGAAAGCAATGGGGGCATCCTCGCCGTATTTGGCGATGGCATCGTTGACGGCACCTTCGGTAAGGCCGGCCACGGCATTGGATCCTGCAAAGATAAGATCGGTTAATGCACTCATGATTATATCTCCTTACATTTATTTTCCGTATGGAGCGGACACAGGGTATTCAGCTTTTGAGAATACCAACTCACACTTAACATTATAATTGAAATTCCATCTGTTTTCAAGTATATTTTGACGCCTTGAAGCAAAAACTTTGATGCTCGGGAATAAAATCAAAAGTTTCACAATACGGTCGCACCGTCGGCGAAGTGCTGTGCTATAATAAACGTGCAATATCTTACAAAAGAGGTAATATGACAACTATGAACAAGCAGGACATTGCCGAAATCCGCAAGCACCTCAATCCCGATCGAAACAGCATCGACTGCATCCGCGGCTGCTATGTGGACGAAAAAGGCACCATTTTATCGGAGTTTACGCACTCGCTTGTGACGCTGCCGCAGGAAGAGACGGAAAAATATCTGGCGCTGTTCAAGCGCACGCTGTCCGGCATTCCCGGCAAGAACCTCATCGGCATAGAGTTTCGCCCCGATCAGGTGGCCGAGGGCGAACAGTACAAATTGCTCACCGCGCTCAACAACACCGCGCTGAAGGTGGATCAGTCACTGCAGCGCTTCTATCAGAGCGTGATCGACTCCCTTGAGATGGAGGGTAACTATCTGATACTGCTGATGCACGAGACCTTTGACATCCCCTTTAAGTCCCGCGACGAGAACAAGTCGGACGAGTATTCGCAGGATGTGTTTTCCTATATTCTCTGCTGCATCTGTCCCGTGAAGCAGACGCGCCCGGCGCTGTGCTACTGCACGGAAGACAAGGCCTTCCACGATCTGGATCAGGAATGGGTCGTCTCCGGGCCTGAACTGGGCTTTATGTTCCCGGCCTACGAGGACGGCGGCGCGAACATCTACGGCGCACTGTACTACAACCGCGATGCCGCTGAGAGCCACGAGGAGTTCGCCAATGCCATATTCGACAACCGTCCGCCGATGCCCGCTGCCGAGCAGCAGGAAGCCTTTGAGATGCTTCTGAGCGATACGCTGGGTCAGGACTGCAACCTCGAGGTGGTGCAGACAGTACACGAGCAGATCCGTAACCTCGTCGAGGAGCACAAGACCGAGAAGTCTCCGGAGATCCCGACCGTCTCCAAGCGTGAGATGAGCACCATGCTGCGCGAGTGTGGCGTGGCCGATGAGCATCTTCAGACTTTCGAGCAGCGCTACGATGAGACCTTCGGGCCGACCGACCTGAAGGCACAGAACATCGTGGATGTGAAAAAGTTCGAGCTGCGCACGCCGGATGTGATCGTGAAGGTCAACCCCGAGCGCAGCGACCTGATCCAGACGCGCACGATCGACGGGTCACGCTACATACTCATCCGCGCCGACGATGGCGTGGAGGTCAACGGCGTGAACATATCGATTGACGATTTGGGGGAAGATGTGGAGTAGAGACGAGGGGGGACGAGGAAAAAGGGATTAGGGATCCCCTGATTAATTCGGCGGCGAATCTGAGCGTGCCTTTTGCGCTATCCGCTTCTTGCAAAAATCTCGATTTACCTCCAGTAAACCTTCGATTTTTGCAATTGC
>CAVINP010000178.1:0-2751 GCA_963643985.1 bacterium | reverse complement strand
ACCGTCTCCACATGCTCCGTCCAGGGGAACATATCCACGGGCTGTGCCCACTGAAGCACATAGCCGGCTCCCGTCAGCAGCTTGATATCGCGAGCCAGGGTCGAAGGGTTGCAGGAAACATAGACGATGCGCCCGGGTTTGGCTTGAGACAGCGCATTCAGCGTAGCTGCGTCCGCGCCTCTGCGCGGCGGATCAATGACGGCAACGTCAAAGTGCTTCCCGCCTGCGATCAGTCGCGGCGTTTCGCGGGCGGCATCGCCGCAGATGAAGTTTGCTCTGCCCGACAGATGGTTGCGTTGCGCATTACGCTTCGCGTTTTCGACCGCAGGTGCGACAATTTCCACGCCTGTGACAAGTGCACCGCGCTCGGCCGCAGCCAGCGAAATGGTACCCGCACCGCAATAGATGTCCAGGAGTCGAGTGTCGCCCGAAATCTGCGCTGCATCCAGCGCGATCCGGTAGAGTACCTCTGTCTGTTCGGGATTGACCTGAAAAAAGGATTGCGGTGACAGTTCAAATGCCAGATCAAAGAGTCGGTCATTTAAGGTTTCACTGCCCAGCAACACCATGCACTTGCCGTCGAGCGCGTGCGTCGGACGTTGCCGCAGCCGACAGAAATGAGCCGATTTCAGCTCGGGAACGGCCTGTTGCATGTCCTTTGCAATCTGTCGCGCTTCCTCCTGAACGGGTGCATCTCCGCAGAGCACGACACTGAGATCGCCATTTCGGTTGACACGCGTGACAAGGTAGCGTATGTGCGCGGCACATGCACGCCCGGGCAGATCCGCACGCAGCCGGTTCATGGCCCTGACGCTCAGCGGATGCTGCAAAAGGCAATCCTGAATGTCGATAACGCGGTGGCTGTTGGGCGCAAAAAAGCCGATACTGAGTCTGCCATTGCTGTATTGCACGGCGTACTCCGCCTTGTTGCGATAACGCTCCGTATCGGGTGACGGGAGCGTGTCCCGGACCGTGGCATCCGTCACGCCGCCGAGCCGCGTCAATGCATCGTAGACGCGCTGACGCTTGAGCTGCAGCGAACAGGCGTAGCTCATGTGTCTGGCTGCGCAGCCGCCGCAGACATCGGCGTATGGACAGGCGCTTTTGCGTCGATCGCAAGAAGCTTCAAGAACTTCCAGCAGGCGGGCTTCCACGAAGCGCGGTGCTTCGCGGGTGATTTCGGCCAGAACGGTCTCACCCGGAAGTGCACCGTGCACGAAGACGACCCGGCCGTCCGGCAGTCTGCCAACGCCCTGCATTTCGCTGCCCGATCCGCTGATTGTAACATTTATCCTCTGCATTATCTGTGCGTCATGACGGCCATCACGTCGATCGTTTCGGCGATGCCACGGTCCGCCAGGTGGACACCGTTCTGCACTTCGTCCAGCGGCACATAAATCTGATCCATGCCGCGTATGCCCACGGCCACGCCGCTGATGTCATCGTGCAGCAGGTGCACTGCGTGCGCACCGAACTGCGTGCCCAATATGCGGTCGCGTGCGGACGGACTGCCGCCGCGCTGCAGATAACCCAATACGGTCGAGCGCGTCTCGTGACCGGAGAGGACCTCGATGATGCGCGCGATCTGGTGGCTGTCGAGCTCGTCCGCCTCGATGTCGCTCAGTTCGGGATGCCGGGAAATCAGTTCATGCACGTTGGTGGTCAGAGAGGACAGTGCGCCCTCGGCAAAGACCATGATCATGCTTCGCTTGCCGCGAAGTACACCCCACTTTACGCGCTCGCTGACTTCTTCAAGACTCCACGGAATTTCCGGAACCATGTAGATTTCGGCGCCGCAGGAGAGCGCAGTGTGCAGTGCAATGTCGCCGCAGTTACGCCCCATTACGGTGATCAGGCTGGCACGCTCGTGGGAATCGCTGGTCTCGCGGATGCGGTTGATGCATTCGCAGGCCGTGTTCAGTGCGGTATCAAAGCCGATTGTGTAGTCGGTATAGGCCAGATCGTTGTCGATCGTGCCGGGCACGCCGACGGTGGGAAAGCCCAGCTTGCTCAGCGCCAGTGCGCCGTTGTAGGTACCGTCACCGCCAATGCACACCAGGCCCTCAACACCGATGGTCTTCATATTTCTGACAGCCTGCTGACGGCATTCTTCCTTGAGGAAATCCAGGCACCGCGCCGTCATCAGGAAGGTGCCGCCGCGGTGGATGCGGTTGGACACGCTGGAGGCCGTCAATATTTCAAAATCGTCGCGCTGATCCGGGCTGCGCATCAGCACACCGTTGTAGCCGCGCTTGAAGCCCACAACGGACATTTCCAGATCCAGTGCAGTACGTACAACGGCACGGATGGCCGCATTCATGCCGGGTGCATCTCCGCCGGAAGTCAATACGCCGATTCTCTTCATATCTGAATTCTCCTTTGAAAATAGATGTTGCCGGAATCAGAGTAAGGTATTCAATATCCTACCCCATAATATATTATATCCTTGGGCAGAAATTTGTCAAATGGTTCTTCGAGATGGATCGTGTCAAGCAGTTCCGAAAATCACATCAATTGCCAAACCAAACGCAGTAGTCTGCATGGAAGCTGCTGCATTTTTCTTTGACACGCCGGATGCTGCGTTCAGCCTGGTAAACATTCGAACCCGCGGGCATGTTCTGCCCTTCTCCCCCTAAGGGGAGAACACTGCGTTTAGTCGGGCACATTCTTCATCTCAAAATTCTCAAAACTAAGGATACACTGATTAAGGATACACTGATTAAATGAGGTGGTAAGCTGAGCAGTGAATTT
>CAVINP010000177.1:0-2774 GCA_963643985.1 bacterium | reverse complement strand
GCTATCACCTCGCATACTACTTCGACATTGACCCTTTAATCTCCTTTTGGTAATACAGATGTAATTTTTTTGACTGCAATATGCAATTATTTTGTAATAAGCGATTGCCCTGAAGTATTGCCGCGCAGCAATCCTCATAAATTGAACTTCTTCACGGAAAGTTGGGGGGATTGCATTTCGACACAATCATCAGATATTCGCAGTACTACGATAGCGGTTGGCGGCCAGGGATCCCCTGATTAATTCGGCGGCGAATCTGAGCGTGCCTTTCACGGCATCTGCATCGTACGCACGGGCTGGTCGCAACCCTGCTGTTACGAAATTCACTGATCAGCTTACCTTCTAACTTAATCAGTGGATTCCTAAAGGGCCGTTAACTCATCCCCAAGAAAACATGATAAACAAAAAAGCCTGTGAACAGACGCAAACGCATTTGTTCACAGGCCGCAGGGGGGAAGGTGGTGGTTTATGCTTCGTCGGGAGTATTTTCGGCGGGTGCTTCTTCCTTGGCAGCCGCATCTTCCACATGCTTGCCGACCAGACCGCCGGTGGAGACGGTGCTCAGCAGCTTGGGAATGTCGATGCTCGTGGCGGCCTTGATGGCTTCAAACGACTGCAGCATGGAGCCGGTCATGTCGCGGGTCAGCCCCGTGGCCGCGCCCTCGCCGAACATGATGATCTTTTCGGTCTGCGCGAGCGGCTCGCCGATGGCGCGGGCGACGTCGGGCAGCTTGTTGATGACCATTTCCAGCATGGCGGCCTGACCGTAGAGCTGCATGGCCTCGGCCTTCTGACGGATGGCCTCCGCCTCCGCACGGCCCTTGAGTTCGATGGCCTCCGCGACCTTTTGGGATTCGTAGAGATCCGCGTCCGCCTTGGCCTGACGCTCGAAGCGCTCTGCCTCGGCCTGAGCGATGCGGGCATCCTTCTCGGCGTTCGCCTTTTCACGGATTTCAACCGTCAGACGTTCACGCTCGATCTCAACCTGCTGGCGCTGCAATTCGGTTTCCTTCTGCAGGCGCAGGAGGTCGGCGTTGGCCTTCTCCTCTTCGAAGGTCTTGCGGATGCGCTCTTTTTCGATCTTGTATGCCTCGTCGGCCTTGGCCTTTTCCTGATCGGCCTCGGCCTTGTAGGCGGCCTGACGCAGTTCAAGATCCTTGTTCTGTTCGGCGATGCTGACCTGCGCCTCGATCTCGGCCTTGTGGCCTTCCTGCTTGGCCTGGGCGCGGGCGATCTGGGCATCGCGTTCCTTGGAGACGATGTTCTGTTCGGCCATCGTCGTGATGACGCGGTTGTCCTTGTCGGCAAAGTTCTGGATCGTCAGGTTGATAATCTCAAGGCCCATGTTGTTCATGTCGGCCATGGCAGCCTTGATGGACTCCTGAGCGAACTTGTCGCGGTTCTGCACCAGATCCGCGATGGTCATCTGGCCGATGATCTCGCGCATGTTGCCCTCGAGCACGTCCTTGGCAAGCTTCTGAATCTGATCGGGCGTGTAGTGCAGCAGCTGCTCGGCGGCAGTCGCAATGGATACGTCATCCGAGCCGATCTTGATGTTGGCCACGGCATCCACGATGACGGAGATGTATTCTTTCGTGGGCACGGGCTGCGCCGTCTTGATGTCCACCTGCATCAGGCACATGTCCAGCTTGTCGATGCGCTCGATGGCCGGGATCCAGAAGGTCGCACCGCCGCGCACGATGCGGTAGCCGAACTTCTTGATGGCGACCGAACCGTCGTGATTGCGCACCTTGTAGCGGCGGCGGAAGATGCCGGAGATGATCAGCGCGGTATCCGGCGGCGCGATCTTGTAGCGCGGCAGAAACTTGACGAGGATGATGATGATGACGATTGCAATCGGTATCCAGTACCAGTATTGCAGCAGATGTTGGAAATTAACACTCATAAGCTTCACCTCATCTTAAAATGATACCTGCTTTCATCGTATCATATTTCAAGATGTTTGTCAACAACTTGTCAAAAAATGCTGAAATGTAACGTTTGAGAACGGAAATGTAATTGACAGCGGCGGACGGTCATGCTAATATGATCGTGATGACAGGTATGAAAGGAAGACTGCAACCATGACGGCAGAACAGATCCGGCTGATATATGAAGCCATCGGTGAGACCACACCCCTGAAGGATGATTGCGGACGGCTCTGCGGCGCGGCCTGCTGCAAGCCGGACGGGGACGGGCAGGGCGGCGTGTGCCTGTTGCCGGGCGAGGAGGAACTGCTGCGCGGAAATACTTGGGGCGGTATCGAACATGAGCCCATGATGGATCGGCCCATGCTCGTCTGCCGAGGTGCGTGTGACAGAAACCTGCGCCCTTTTCTCTGCCGCATCTTTCCGCTTTGTCCCGTGCGGGGCGAAAAGGGCTGGACGCTGCGCATGGATGCACGCGCCAGGGCCGTCTGTCCGCTGAGCAGAAGCGGCGTGCGCTCTCTCGACCCCGAGTTTGTGCGCGGCTGCGTGCGTGCGACGCGCCTGCTTGCCAAAGATCCCGAGGGCGAGACATTTCTTGAACGCTGGGCCGGGATAGAGGCGGCCTTCCGAAAGCCACTGTGGTAATAAAAGCAGGAAACGATTTCCAGGGATCCCCTGATTAATTCGGCGGCGAATCTGAGCGTGCCTTTCGCCCACCTATTTCCTGCAAAAATCTCGATTTACATCCAGGGTGCCGCGCCTCAATCTTTGATTGAGCCGTCGGCAGTTTGCCTAGAGCGTGTTTCTAAATTCGCCACGATGCATTTTCGGCGTCTTTGCCTGCAT
>CAVINP010000176.1:0-2781 GCA_963643985.1 bacterium | reverse complement strand
ATACGCATTCTGCTTGCATAATTTAGGCAAGTATGCATTTAGAAACAGACTCTAGCATCAGAGGTGAAAAGCTAAGCGTCATCTTAATTTCTTCCTGCCGGATCTCCGGTATCAATGACTTCGATTAAATTACCATAGAAAAGCATCTCATTTCTGAGATGCTCAATCGATAATCCGGCTTTATTGGTTCTGTTTCTGCAACCTGTGCAGTACACGCCGGATTTCTACGGTCTTGGATTTCTCGCGGATTACATAGTATACATGGTAGTTCTTTACCAGGAAAAAGCATATTCGTGCTTCAACGACAGATTGGGAAGCGAAAAGTCCATTCAGCTGACCACTGCTCACTCCCCCCGACTTTTCCGGTATTCTCCGGGTGTGCATCCGTATTCGCGTCTGAAGAGGCGATCCAGATACGCCGCGCCCGTGAAGCCGCATTCGCCGGCAATGAAATGTACGCTGCTCCCGCTCTCCGTCAGCAGGCGTCGGGCATGGCCCAGGCGTATGTGGTTGAGGTAGGCCACGGGGGTGGACTGCACGCCCACATGGAAGCAGCGCAGTGCCTCGCTCGTGCTCACCGCCGCAGCCCCGGCGATGTCGGCCAGCGTCAGATGCTCCGCAAAGTGATCCTGCATGAACTGTATCATCGTCTTCAGCCTGGCCTGCGTCAGATCCATGCCTCGCGTTGCGGCCTTTTTTTCGCCGCTCGGCGCCGCGTGTTCCCACAGTATGCGCCAAATGCGCAGCGTCCGCTCCAGTGCCTCCAGCTCAAAATCGGAAGTCCCGGCGATGTCGGATTCGTAGAGCAGGCTGATCTGTTCAAGGATCTCCTTCTGCCGGGGCACGGCGGGGGAGAGCCACAGTACGGACGGCCCCGCCTCCGTCCACGATCTCACGTACTTTTCGTATATCAGGCTGCCTTCGGGGGCAAGCCACGTCGGGCGGAAGAGGAAGTTCGGCATGAGGGCGCCGTCGTGTCCCTCGAAGCGATGGATGACGCCGCTGTTGATGATCGCACCTTCGCCGCTGCGGAGTTCCCTGCGCTCGCGTTCCACCGACACGTCGATCGGGCCGCGCTCGACCATGAGTATCTCAATTTCGTTGTGCCAATGCCATTCGATGGTCTGACGGTCGAATTTGCCCAGATCGTCAAGGTAGATTTCAAACGGAAATGCACTCGTGCCGTGCTTACGCGTCTCCTGCAGGGCATCATCCCGGAGCATCCTGTCTACCTGAAGCATGGTGCGTCCCTCCTTTTCTGTGTGATATTGTACTATAATTATGCGATATTGTCCAACATTATTTGGACGGTTGGTGATATAATGCAATTTAGTGGTCAGTGATTAGTGGTCAGTGGCCAGCGGTCAGTTGAATGGTGTGGGTTACAGCTTACATAATACTATTTCACTGATCACTGAATACTACCCACTATCCACTTTCCGTTATGAACCGTCAAATCCGATCGGAGGGAAGAAATTTGAACTACAGATCCACCGTGCGTGCCTGCTTTGCAGCCTACATCGTGCAGGCGACCGTCAATAACTTTGCGCCGCTGCTGTTTCTGACGCTGCACTCGCAGTACAATATTCCCATGACGCAGATCACGCTGCTGATCACCATCAACTTTCTCGTGCAGTTGTGCATAGACGGCGCGTCGGCATTCTTTGTGGACAGGATCGGTTATCGCGCGGCGGCTGTCATCGGTCACGTCACATCCGCACTGGGTCTGATCGCGCTGGCCGTTCTGCCGGGACTTCTGCCTTCGCCTTTCGTCGGGCTGCTGATTGCAGTCTTTTTCTACGCCATCGGCGGCGGCCTGATCGAGGTGGTCATCAGCCCCATCGTGGAGTCCTGTCCGAGCGATCACAAGGCGCAGACGATGAGCATACTGCACTCGTTCTACTGCTGGGGCAGCGCGGGCGTCATTATCATATCCACGCTGTTTATGTATCTTTTCGGCCGCGAGAACTGGCCGATACTCTCCGTGATCTGGGCGCTGCTGCCCATTATCAACGGCATCGTGTTCCTGCGCGTGCCGCTTGCGCCGCTGATTGCCGAGGGCGAGACAGGCATGAGCCTGCGCGAGTTGTTCTCATCCAAGGTGTTCTGGCTGATCATGCTGCTGATGATGTGCGCGGGCGCGAGCGAACAGGCGGTCAGCCAGTGGGCATCGACCTTCGCCGAGCAGGGTCTGGGGGTGTCCAAGGCCATAGGCGATCTGACGGGGCCGACCATGTTTGCGCTGCTGATGGCCATATCGCGCCTGCTCTACGGCAAGTTCGGCTACAGGATCAACCTCGAAAAGGCGATACTGGCCTCCGCCGCGCTGTGCATAGCCGCCTATCTCATCATAGGCCTTACGAGCCTGCCCGTGGCAGGACTGATCGGCATGGCTGTCTGCGGTTTCTCAGTGGGTATATTCTGGCCGGGCACCTTCAGCACGGCGGCAGTCGCGCTCAGCCGCGGCGGCACGGCGATGTTTGCGCTGATGGCGCTGGCGGGCGATCTCGGCTGCTCGGGTGGACCGACGCTTGCCGGTGCGATCTCCGCCGTCGCGGGCGACAACCTGCGGCTGGGCATACTGCTGTGCGTCTGCTTCCCTGTGCTGCTGATCGTCGGCATGCTCGCGCTGAAGGCGGCACTGAAGAATAGGGATTAGGGAATAGGGAACAGGAGTTAGGGAAACGAACTGCGTTCCACTTGTTCTCCTAATCCCTAGTGATCCCTTGATTAATTCGGCGGCGAATCTGAGCGTGCCTTTTGCGCTATCCGCTTCGTACG
>CAVINP010000175.1:0-2872 GCA_963643985.1 bacterium | reverse complement strand
TAGGTGGAACGAAATTCACTGCTCAGCTTACCACCTCATTTAATCAGTGTATCCTTAAAGAAATCAGAAACCGAAGGAATCCACGTTGTCGGCCGTGATGGTGATCCAGCCCTGGCCCTCCAGAACAGTCTCGGAGCCTTCCTTGAACTGCAGCTCGGTGTAGCCTTCCACACCCAGATCCAGGGGAGCGGTGATCTCTTCTTCGTTGAGCAGCTTCTGTGCGAGCGCAACCATGGCCTGGCCGGCCAGTGCGGGATCCCACAGCGTCAGGTACTGAACGGCACCGCTCTTGAGCAGCTCTGCGTTGTCGGCAGGCATGCCGGTACCGGCGGTGAACACCTTGCCCTGCAGGCCGAGCTCTTCGATGGCGCGGGCAATGCCGGGTGCGTCGAAGGAGGAAGTGCCCATGATGCCCTTCAGGTCGGGATACTTCTTGAACAGTTCCTTGGCAACGTTGTAGGCGGTGTCGCCGTTGTCGTGAGACTCAACGCGGGGCTCAGCCTCGAGCAGGGTCATGTTCGGATAGGCTTCCTGCGCACGCTTCACGCCGCCGTCTGCCCACTCGTTGTGGGAGCCGTTGGTCAGGTCGGCGACCATCGTGGTGTACACGCCTTCTTCGCCCATGGCCTTGGCCAGATTGTCCATGATGAATCCGCCGTAGAGTTCGTTGTTGAAGGCCTCGATGTCGTAGTCGACATTGGTCAGGCCTGCGCCCTCATGAGCGATCACGACGATGCCGGCGTCGCGGGCATCCTTGAGCGCGGGCTCGATGGACTCGAGGTCAACCGGGACGATGCAGATGGCATCCACTTCCTGCGCAATCAGGTCTTCGACCAGCTGATACTGCAGGGTGGCGTCGATTTCGGAAGTGCCCTTCTGGTAGATGGTGTCTTCGGTGTGGGCGGCGGCGTACTCTTCAACGCCGGTGTTCATGCGAACGAACCAGGGATTGGATGCGTCCTTGGGAACGACCACGATCTCGTAGCCATCCGCGAGAGCAGCTGCGCAGGTAAGCACCATGATAGCAGCAACGAGCAGAGCAACCAGTTTCTTCATTAGATTTTCCCTCCTTAATATCTATTTCACGCCTCATGGCGCAAAATTCGTGCGATAATTATTTGTCACCGCGCAGCTGGAAGCGCAGGTCATCCTTCGTATCCAGCGTCAGGTCATAGTCGCCCAGATGTTCCATCTTGAAGCCGTTCTTGACATACTCATCAAAGTTGAAGGCTTCAAGCTCATCGATCGCCAGCTTGTGGAACTCATAGAAGTTCTTCCACCATTCATAGCCCGTTCCGAGTTCGGCATTCAGATAAGCATCCGCGATGTCACAGCCCATCTGAGGCGCGACGTAAAATGCACCCATTGCCAGGACATTGACACCATTGCCGGTGATCGCACGCAGCGCGGCCGGTACGGACTCAACAACGCCGGCATGCACATGCGGGCACTTGCTGGCTGCAATATGAATGCCCATGCCGGTGCCGCAGAAGATCAGCGCACGCTCAAACTGCTTCGTGGAAATCATGGCACCCACGCGCAGGCCGATACGATGAAACATATTCTCGGGGTCATTGGAATCGGGATCCGTCACACCCACATCGGTAATCGTCCAGCCCTTGGCACGCAAATGCGCACACACGGCTTCCTTGAGAGGATAGCCCGCAAAGTCCGCGCCAACCAGCAACTGTTTGTCTTTGATCGTTTTCATAAATTCTTATCTCCTTTAAAAATAAATATACCTATTTGGTCGATGCCCTGCGAATAAGTTCGCAGGGAAGTGTACAGCTGTCCGCGGACTCACCGTCAGCCAGCTTCAATACGCGCACCACGGCCTCTTGCGCCATCCTGCCGATATCCTGACGAACCGTCGTTATCGGAACGGGCGAAATCGTGGCAAAAATAACATCGTCGTAGCCGGTGACCGCAATTTCTTCGGGAACACGCACACCCCGTTCGCGCAGCGCATTAATCACGCCCAGCGCCATCATGTCGTTGACGCAGACGATCGCATCCACATCCGGGTCAGGGTTCATGCGGACAAAATTTTGTGCATCCTCGTACCGAATTCCATCCAAATGAATAATCCGATGATACGTAAGCCCTTTCTGCGCAATAAAATCGGAATATCCCCGGGTACGCAGTTCGATGCAGTGGACATTTCCCATGCCGCTGAGCATCGCAATGCGGCGATAGCCCCTGTCATAGAGCAGCTGCATCATCTCCAGCATGCCGTTGTAGAGATCGTACATCACGCAGGGATATTTGTCGGCCGCGTCCGGATAGACGGAGGTCACGAACATGAGCGGTATGCCTGCCTGTTCGGCCATGTCCGGATAATCCGGATGCTCGTTGGGACAGTTCACCGGGGCCAGCATTATGCCGCCGATGTGGTTTTCGATCATCTGGGAGATGATCCTGCGCTCCGTCTGCACCGAATCCATGCTCACGCAGACGGAGAGACTGTAATCGCTCCCACGCAGCCGATTGATGATGTTCTGTGCCAGGGACGCATAATAGACGTTTTCGATATCCGGTACGATCAGCGCGATCCGATGGCTCTTTCGGGTCACCAGATTGCGGGCAAAGGGATTGGGACGGTAATTCATCTCCCGGGCAATGGTTTCAACACGCAAGCGTGTATTTTCATTGACCTTCGGGCTGCCGTTGAGCGCCAGAGAAACCGTTGCCTTGGAGACGCCGGCTTTGCGTGCTACATCATCTAATTTAACTCCCATTGCAAATCATACCATTTAAATCGTTTTAATACCGTTATTATAACAACAATGCGTTCATTTGTCAATATCCCGTTTTTAGGGATACACTGATTAAATGAGGTGGTAAGCTGAGCAGTGAATTCCGTAACAGCAGT
>CAVINP010000174.1:0-2903 GCA_963643985.1 bacterium | reverse complement strand
TCTACTTTGGCTCATCCGCATCGGGCAAGACGGTCAATCCGCGCAATGCCGTGCAAGTCAGCACAGTTTACGCCTGTGTGCGCGTGATTGCGGAAACCATCGCGTCCCTGCCGGTCTCCGTGTACGAAGACACGGGCACCGGCAGTCGAAAAGCTGTCGAGCATCCGCTGCAGCGGCTTTTGCATGATGAACCGAACCCCGAGATGACCAGCTTTATCTGGCGGGAGACCATGCTCTCGCACCTCTTGCTCTGGGGCAATAGCTTTAGTCAGATCATTCGCAGCGGTAAGACCAACATTTTGAGCCTTTACCCGCTTCTGCCGGATCGCATGGAGGTTGACCGGGACAGCAAGGGCAACCTGACCTATACCTACACCACCACGGAGGGAAATCAGGTCAGTTTGAAGCCAACTGACGTGCTGCACATTCCCGGTCTTGGCTTTGACGGCGTGGTCGGCTACAGCCCCATCGCGCTGGAGAAAAACGCCATCGGCCTTGGGATTGCCGCCGAGGAATATGGTTCGACATTCTTCAAGAATGGCGCACGTCCCAGCGGTATCCTGACGCACCCCAACACAGTCAAAGACCCCAAGCGCCTGCGAGAAAGCTGGAACGCGGCTTACGGCGGCTCAACCAACGGCAATAAGGTCGCCATTTTGGAAGAGGGCATGTCGTTCGCGCCTGTCAGCATCCCCAACAATGAAGCTCAGTTCCTCGAAACACGGAAGTTTCAGGTGGAGGAAATCTGCCGAATCTTCCGTGTGCCGCCGCACCTTATCGGCGATCTGAGCCGCAGTACATTTTCGAACATTGAACACCAGTCCATAGACTTTGCTACACATACTATCCGTCCATGGCTCGTCCGTATCGAACAGGCCATGAACCGCGCTCTTTTTTCCGAATCGGAGAAGGGGCGCTTTTATGTGCAGTTCAATATAGATGGCCTGATGCGCGGCGACTACAAGAGCCGCATGGAAGGGTATGCCATCGCAAGGCAAAACGGCTGGATGAGCGCCAACGATATAAGGGCGCTGGAAAACATGAACCCCATCCCGGACGAGGAGGGCGGCAACACCTACCTGTGCAACGGCAACCTCGTGCCCGTGGGGCTGGCGGGCATTAGCATGCTGGCGTCTGCCATGAGCACCGTCAGTGAGCAGCCGGAAGAGGAAAACCCGCCGGAAGAGCCACAGCCGGAATCCCAGAAAAGTAATAAACGATCAAGGAGGAATGCTCATTGAGAGAATTGAGCCTGAACGGCTACATCGACGATGAAAGCTGGTTCGGAGACGAAATCACCCCGGAATCCCTGCATGACCTGCTTTACGGCACAGAGGATGCGCTTCCCGAGGACGTGCACATTCGCCTGAACAGCTACGGCGGCTCCTGCAACGCCGCCGTCCGCATGTTTGACGATATTCGCGCCTATCCCGGGAACGTGAAGATCACAATCTCCGGCACGGCAGCTTCTGCTGCAACCGTGCTCGCCATGGCCGCCGACCGACTGGAAATGACGCCCGGTTCGCTGTTCATGATCCACGATCCCAGCATGATGGCGTATGGCAATGAGCACGATCTGGATGAAGCGAAGGCCGTGCTCCACGCCTGCAAGGAAAGCATTCTCAATATGTATGGCACCCGCGTCCGCGTCTCGCGCGAGGACGCTGCCGATATGATGACCGCTACCGCCTGGATGGATGCCAATGAAGCGTTCAGCAAAGGTTTTGTGGATGGCATCACGGAGACTCCGGATAAGCTGCCCACGGACAGCACAGAGCGAAAGGTCTCCATAGACACAGCCAAAGCGGGTGTACAGGCGTGGTTCGACAGAAAGGCCAAGCCTTTTTATATGGAGCGAAAGCCGGATGGACTGCGCAATTCTGCGCAGTCGGATGATCTGAAGTCTGAACCTGCACCCGAAAACCGTGTCCCTATTCAGCAGACGGATACCCGTCTGGAACATCTTCGATATTAAGAGGAGGAAATCATCATGAACCAGATTCTTGCCATGCGCGAAAAGCGCGCTTCCCTGTGGGACGCAGCCAAGAAGTACCGCGATGCCCACATTGCCAATGACGGCACCATGACTGCCGAGGATGCGGCGGTGTACGACCGTATGGTCGATGACGTTGACCGCATGAAAAAGGAAATCGACCGTCTGGAACGTCAGGAAGCCATCGAAAACGAGATGAATCAGCCCACCAGCAAGCCCATTCTCAATCGCCCCAGTGCTGACAACCGCGAGGATGAAAAGACAGGTCGCGCTACGGACAGCTACAAGAATGCGTTTTGGAAGGTGCTTCGCGCCAAGTCCGTCCCGCACGAGGTATACGACGCACTGCAGATTGGCTCCGACAGCGAGGGCGGCTACCTCGTCCCGGACGAGTTCGACCGTAACCTTGTGCAGGCACTGGATGATGAGAACATCTTCCGCAGGCTGGCACACGTCATTCAGACCGCATCCGGCGACCGCAAGATTCCCGTGGTTGCGTCTCACGGCACGGCGAGCTGGATCGACGAGGAAGCGGCATATCCGGAGAGCGACGACGCCTTCGGTCAGGTGTCCATCAGCGCCTATAAGCTGGCAACCATGATCAAGATCAGCGAGGAACTGCTGAACGATTCGGTGTTCGACATGCCCTCCTACATCGCTAAGGAATTCGCTCGCCGCATCGGTGCTGCCGAGGAGGAAGCCTTCTTTACCGGAAATGGCACGGGCAAGCCGCTGGGACTGCTGGCCGCTACCGGCGGTGCACAGACCGGCGTCACGGCTGCTTCGGCAACTGCTGTCACCTTTGATGAGGTCATCGACCTGTTCTATTCTCTGCGCACGCCTTATCGCAAGAAAGCTGCGTTCATTGTGAACGATTCCACTGTGAAGAATCTGCGCAAACTGAAGAACG
>CAVINP010000173.1:0-2931 GCA_963643985.1 bacterium | reverse complement strand
CTGGTGCGCAGCGAGGGCAAGGACTACGTGATGAAGGACGGCGACGTGACGCTGTTCAGGTTCAATGTCTAAGATACTTGTTCATGTAAAGCCGCTGCCGCAGCCGGAAAAGCGCCCCACACGCCGTTTTGCGCTGGGGCTGTACCTGATCTGCTGCGTGGGGCTGTTGGTATCGTCCGTACTGAACAGTCTCGTCACTGCGGGCATGGAGGCGCAGCCGGCGTTGCTCGTTTCGGACCTGCTGTTCTATCTGCCGTTTATGGCACTGCCGATTTTCCTGAACATCAGGCGAAACCCGGAGACGCTGGAGGCCTACCGCCCCGGAGGACTTTCTTTGGGTACGGCAATCTCCGTATCCCTGCTGGCGCTGCTGGGCTTTTTCCTCACGACAGACCTGACGCTGCTGTGGACGATACTGCTGCAAAAACTGGGCATTCCTCCGCTCACGAGCGGCGTGCCCGATCCACAGAACATGCGCGAGCTGATGCTGAGCATATTCTCGGTAGCGGTGCTGCCGGCCGTCTGCGAAGAATTTTGTTTTCGCGGCGCGATCTTCTCCGCGCTGGAGGCGTGCGGCACGAAGCGGGCGATGATACTCTCCTCCCTGCTCTTTACGGGGCTTCATGCCTCTCTCTCAGGCGCACCCGCGGAATTTCTGCTGGGGCTTGTGATGTGCTTCCTGACTTTTTCCTGCAACAGCATCTATGCGGGCATGATCTATCACACGGTGCACAATGCGGCCTCGGTCATCGTAACCTACATGCAGTCATCGTCCGCAGAAAGCGAGGCGGTCACCGACTACTTCACGGCCGTCGGCGGCCTGCCGGGCGTACTGTCCGTGTTCTCGAGCATGGCCCTGACAGGCGTGCTGTTCGTGCTCGTGCTGAAGCCCTTCAGGCTGCGTGCGGCCTTGCTGGGCGTACAGCCGTTGCCGCGCAAAAAGGAAAAATACGGCAAGGCTGAGATCGCTCTGATCGTCGGCATCGTACTGATGCTCACCTTGCTCTATACCATCACGACATTCTCCGCACTTTTGTTATGAATGCAAGCATTATCTGCGTGGGCAAGCTGAAGGAAAAGTGGCAGCAGGAAGGCTGCGCCGAGTACCTCAAGCGCCTGACGCGCTACGGCAAATATGAAATCATACAGCTGGACGACCTGCGCGAGCCTGAAAACGCAAGCCCCGCGCAGATCCGGCAGATCATTGACCGCGAGGGTGCGGCGATACTCACGCGCATACGTCCGCAGGATCGCGTGGTCGCACTTTGCGTCAAGGCTCCCGCACCGGATTCGGTCAGGCTCTCGGAAATGATGCAGCAGTGGTCGCTGGACGGTCGGCGCATCGTGCTGGTCATCGGCGGCTCGAACGGCCTCTCCGACGAGGTCATTGCCCGCGCCGATCACCGTCTTTCCTTTTCCAATCTGACTTTTCCGCACGGGCTGATGCGCGTGATACTGCTGGAGCAGCTCTATCGCGCCGAGCGCATTCGCACGGGCGAAAAATACCACAAGTAATATTGTTGATGTCGGGAGCGGCATATTGTTTCCATATGTTCTTAATCACAGATGAGGAACTTTTGCTGTCCACCCTTCGTCATATATATCGGCGATACGCCGAAAAAGGAGGATACCCCATGAAACGTATTTTGACCCTGGTTCTTGCACTGGCAATGCTCTTCTGCTGTGCAGCTTCAGCTGAAACTTACAAGATGCAGCACAGCGGCGTCATGGAAACCGAAATGGACAACGGTTATTTCTATGTTGGTTTCAAACTGAGCGACATCTCAGCCACAGATATCATCGCCGATATCTACGAAGACGTTTCCTATGACCTGGTTGATGTGAACACCATGCAAGTCGGCGACACGATTGAAACCGTGGACGGCGACCTTGTGATCACCTCCAAGGAAGAGGATGATGCAGGCTACATTCAGATCAACGGCGGCGAAGATGGCGACGGCATAACGCTGAAGGGCTTTGATGAGGACAACTGCTATCATGCCATGGCGTTTGAGCTGGTTGAGAAGCTCTTCCTGGGTCAGGCTCAGCTGACGCTGGCGGATAACGTCGATATCAGCATCTACAAGCATGATGATGCCTGGTCTCCGCTGGAAGGCTACGACACCCAGACTGTTTCGGCTGCGGATCTGGCTGCAAAGCTGACGGAAGCGCTGGATGGTCTCACCGAAGAACTGACCCCCTATCAGACCAAGGTACTGGTTGAGGACAGCCTGGTTCGTGAAATCATCGTTGACTACGTTCCGTAACACACACGTTTGACCACACTTTATTTTCAGGAGGATACAATTATGAAGAAGATTTTTGCTCTGGTTCTTGCACTGATGCTGCTCGTCGCAATGCCCGTTCTGGCTGAAAACGAAGAAGTTACCGACAATGAGGAAGTCGTTGCCGAAGAGGGCGAGGTAGCTGACGGCATCGAAACCATCACGACCGACAACGGTATCAGCTTTACCTATGACAAAAATGACTTCAAGGTTGATATCGATGAGAACGGCGACATCGCGGGCACTTATCTTGGCGAAACTCCCGACCCCATCGGCTTTAACATCGTGTGCTCCGAGGACACCGATGCAGAAACTTACATGACCGAAGCTGCAGAGTCTCACGGTGCTGAACTGCTCAGCGGCAATTTCTACTCTGATCCTGAGGAATGGTTCTACTTCAGCTATACCAATGAGGGCTCTGAGGGCAATGTACAGGAGGTCGTCGTAGCATCTCGCAACTATGAAGGCGGCTGCTACATCGTCACCGCTTACGGTTTCTATGCCGAGAACGAGGAAAACGAGAACGAGGAGTACATCGACGCCAACGCAGATCTTGCGGATACTCTCGACTCCCTGACGTTCGTAGACTGACCGATTCCCTCTGCACAAAGGGAGCTGCCGTGCAATTGCGGCAGCTCTCTTTTTT
>CAVINP010000172.1:0-3110 GCA_963643985.1 bacterium | reverse complement strand
AGCGACTGAGGGGTTGAGAAACCCGTGTCGGGACAATCGGTCCGGTTGTTTTAAAAACGCAGTACTGGTAACTCATTCTTCCTCTCCGAACCGTTCCAGCAGTACGCCGCCTTCCTTGAGCATGTCCACCGCGAAGGCGTCCGGATAGCCGTGGCGGTAGACCACGCGGCGGATGCCGGAATTGACGATCATCTTGGCGCAGATCACGCAGGGCTGATGCGTGCAGTACAGCGTCGCGCCGTCGATGCTCACGCCCAGGCGCGCGGCCTGTATGATGGCATTCTGCTCGGCATGAATGGCATAGCAGATCTCCGCGTGCGTGCCCGAGGCGATTCCCTTCTTTTTTCTGAGACACTCGCCGCGCTCAACGCAGGTGCGTATGCCCGCGGGGGCGCCGTTGTAGCCCGTGGTCATGATGCGCTTGTTCTTGACGATGACCGCGCCGATCTTGCGATCCTTCTGATAGCAGCTCGCCCAGCCGGAGATCACCTCCGCCATTTCCATAAAGCGTGCATCCCATTTGTCCATTGCTTCGCCTCCCTTGGTCAGTGGTCAGTGGCCGGTGGCCGGTTGAATGGCTTTTCACTGTTTCACCGGCCACCATCCACTGATCACCGGTAATCTCACTATCCACTATTATACCGTATTTCCCGATCTTTTTTCCCAAAATCAAAAACTTAACAGAAAAATCGGCCCTTAGGGGCTTGCATTTTCCCTTGAAATTGTTTAATATACTATCTGTAAGCGTTAGCACTCAATTTGAAAGAGTGCTAACACGAAACTGATAAACAAATGGAGGTTTAAGAATATGACTATGAAGCCGCTTGGTGACCGCGTTGTCATCAAAAATATCGAAGCTGAAGAGACCACGAAGGGTGGCATCATCCTGGCAGGCGCCGCAAAGGAAAAGCCCGTGATGGCGGAAGTCGTCGCAGTCGGCCCCGGCGGAAACGTGGACGGCAAGGAAGTCAAGATGCAGGTCAAGGTTGGCGAAAAGGTGATCTACTCCAAGTATGCAGGCACCGAAGTCAAGCTGGACGGCGCAGAGTACATCATCGTCAAGCAGGGTGACATTCTGGCAGTCATCGAATAACGGGGGACGATGGATTAGAAAATAGGGATCAGGGAAGTAGTGGTTAAGCCATTCCGCTGATCACTGACCACTGAAAAACAGGAGGCAAATATTATGGCAAAGCAGATTAAATATGGTGAGGAAGCCCGCCGTGCACTGGAAAACGGCATTAACGCTCTGGCAGATACCGTGAAGATTACGCTTGGTCCGAAGGGCCGCAACGTTGTGCTGGACAAGAAGTTCGGCGCTCCGCTGATCACGAACGACGGCGTGACCATCGCCAAGGAAATCGAGCTGGAGGATCCCTTTGAGAACATGGGCGCACAGCTGGTGCGCGAAGTTTCCGTCAAGACCAACGACATCGCCGGTGACGGCACCACGACCGCCACGCTGCTGGCTCAGGCCATGATCCATGAAGGTCTGAAGAACGTCGCCGCAGGCGCCAACCCGATGGTCGTGCGCAAGGGCATCGAGCAGGCCACCAACACCGCCGTTGCGGCGCTGGCCGAGATCTCCCGCCCCATCCAGAGCAAGACCGAGATCGCGCAGGTCGCTTCCATCTCCTCCGGTGACGAGGAAGTCGGCAAGCTGATCGCGGACGCCATGGAGAAGGTCGGCAAGGACGGCGTGATCACCGTTGAAGAGTCCAAGACCATGAAGACCGAGCTCAACGTCGTGGAAGGCATGCAGTTCGACCGCGGCTATGCTTCCTCTTACATGTGCACCGATATGGAGAAGATGGTTGCCGAGCTGGACAACCCCCTGATCCTGATCACCGACAAGAAGATCTCCAACACCCAGGAAATCATCAAGCTCCTGGAAGGCGTTGTGCAGCAGGGCAGAAAGCTGCTCATCATCGCTGAGGACGTCGAGGGCGAGGCTCTGGCCACGCTGGTTCTCAACAAGCTGCGCGGCACCTTCACCTGCGTTGCCGTCAAGGCACCGGGCTTCGGCGATCGCCGCAAGGCCATGCTGCAGGATATCGCTATCCTGACCGGCGGCCAGGTCATCACCGAGGAACTGGGTCTGGAGCTCAAGGATGCCACCATCGACATGCTGGGCACCGCACGTCAGGTCAAGGTTGACAAGGAAAACACCGTCATCGTTGAGGGCGCAGGCGATCCCGACGAGATCAAGGCTCGTGTGGCCTCCATCAAGGCTCAGATCGAAGTGACCACCTCCGATTACGACAAGGAGAAGCTGCAGGAGCGTCTCGCCAAGCTGTCCGGCGGCGTGGCCGTCATCAACGTCGGCGCTGCGACCGAGGTCGAGATGAAGGAGCGCAAGCTGCGCATCGAGGACGCACTGGCCGCGACCCGCGCTGCAGTCGAAGAGGGCATCGTCCCCGGCGGCGGCACCGCACTGATCAACGCTTCCAAGTCCGTTGCCAAGCTCATCCCCGAGGTTTCCGGCGACGTCAAGACCGGTGTGGCCATCGTGCTGCGTGCTCTGGAAGAGCCGGTTCGCCAGATCGCCAAGAACGCAGGCGTCGAGGGCAGCCTGATCGTCGAGAAGATCAAGAGCAAGAAGTCCGTTTCCTTCGGCTATGATGCCGCCAAGGACGAGTATGCCGACATGATCGAGCGCGGCATCACCGACCCGACCAAGGTCACCCGTTCCGCACTGCAGAACGCCGCTTCCGTGGCCGCGATGGTGCTGACCACCGAGTCTCTGGTCACCGACATCCCCGCTCCCGAACCGGCACCCGCCGCACCCCAGGGTGGCATGGGCGGAATGTACTAAGGATCCCCTGATTAATTCGGCGGCGAATCTGAGCGTGCCTTTCGCCCACCTATTTCCTGCAAAAATCTCGATTTACCTCCAGTAAACCTTCGATTTCTGCAGTCGTAGGTGGAACGAAATTCACTGCTCAGCTTACCACCTCATTTAATCAGTGTATCCTAAGACGACCAAGAACCCCCGCTGAGGCGGGGGTTTTTGATCGTGGGGAGAGGACCGGTTACCGGTATCCGCTAACCGCCCCCTAGAGTGTGTTTCTAAAATGAGACATGTGCAGTTTCGAGTGGATTTGCTTGCA
>CAVINP010000171.1:0-3181 GCA_963643985.1 bacterium | reverse complement strand
AGATAGCGCAAAAGGCACGCTCAGATTCGCCGCCGAATTAATCAGGGGATCCTTAATGTACGCCGTCAATTTCGGTTCTTCACGGAAATCCGGGGGATTGATTAACCCTACCGCTGCAATTATTTGGTTTGTGTGCTTACGGCATACATTCATGGACCGGATTTGTCAATAAATCCGAACTGCGATTTACTGCTTGTTTCCCCTCGGCAGGCAGACAAATCGGATTAGATACATTTAACACACATTTACGCTTGCAGGGTATTGACGAATGCTGTTAGAGGTGCTAAACTATGTCGCGGTTAGCAAGTTAGACACTGTTAACTATTTTATAGCCCGTGAGTTAGAATATTCTAATTGGAGGGGAGCGATGCTATGATGCCGCTGGGAATGGCAAAAGTGGGGGAGACGAACATCATCAAGAAGATCAACGGACGCGATGAAGTTCGGCAGCACCTGGCTGAAATGGGCTTCGTGGTCGGCGCCGAGATCAGGGTCGTCAACGAGCTTGGCGGAAACCTGATACTGAATGTGAAGGAAAGCCGCGTTGCATTGGACAAGACCATGGCCATGCGAATCATGATCTGATCTGAGATACTTAAGGAGGAAAAGAAATGAAGACGCTGAAGGACATCAAGGTCGGCGAACGCTGCACCATCGTCAAGCTGCACGGCGAAGGCGCACTCAAGCGCAGGATTATGGATATGGGGCTGACCAAGGGCACGGAAGTTTACGTACGCAAGGTCGCGCCGCTGGGCGACCCCATGGAGCTGACGGTGCGCGGCTACGAGCTGAGTGTGCGCCGCGGTGACGCAGAGCTTATCGAAGTTCAGTGATTGACGGAGGAGAAAAGCAATGGCAAATATCAAGATCGCACTTGCGGGCAACCCCAACTGCGGCAAAACCACACTGTTCAACGGTCTGACCGGTTCCAACCAGTTCGTGGGCAACTGGCCGGGCGTCACGGTTGAGAAGAAGGAAGGCCGTCTCAAGAAGCATGACGATGTCATCATCATGGACCTGCCGGGCATCTACTCCCTTTCTCCCTACACGCTGGAGGAAGTCGTATCCCGTAACTACCTGGTCACCGAGCGCCCGGATGCGATTCTCAACATCATCGACGGCACGAACCTGGAGCGCAACCTCTATCTGACCACACAGCTGACCGAGCTGGGCATCCCGGTGGTCGTGGCCGTGAACATGATGGACGTGGTTCACAAGAACGGCGACAAGATCGACTTCAAAGAGCTGTCCCGCCAGCTGGGCTGCAAGGTCGTTGAGATTTCCGCTCTGAAGAACGAGGGCATCATGGAGGCCGCAGAGGCCGCCATCGAGGCTGCCAAGAGCGGCAAGACCGTGCCCATGCACACCTTCTCCGGCCCCGTCGAGCACGCCATCGGCCACATCGAGGAGCACGTTGTAAACGACAAGCCCGAGGAGCAGCAGCGCTGGTACGCCATCAAGGTCTTCGAGCGCGACGAAAAGGTACTCGAGCAGCTCAAGCTCTCCGAGGAGACGAAAAACAGCGTCGAGGTCGACATCGCGGCCGCCGAGAAGGAGCTGGACGATGACGCCGAGAGCATCATCACCAACGAGCGCTACATCTACATCGCCGAGATCATCAAGAGCTGCTACAAGAAGAAGAACGCGGGCAGCCTCTCTGCCTCCGATAAGATCGACCGCATCGTCACCAACCGCTGGCTGGGCCTGCCGATCTTTGCGGTCGTCATGTTCCTGGTGTACTACATCGCCATGGTCGGCGTCGGCTCCATGGCCACCGACTGGGCCAACGACGGCGTGTTCGGCGACGGCTGGCACCTCTTCGGCATCGGCTCCTCCAAGTATGAAGAAGCCGCAGAGACCTACGGCGATACCGATCTGATCATTGACGCATTCGCGAGCGAGTACGGCACGGACGAGATCACGGCCGCGCTCGACGCAGAATCCGAGGACTATACCGAGGAAGGCGCAGCGGCTGCCCTTGAAGCGCTGGTCGCCGCGACTCCCGATGACGCTTCCGTGACCTACGATGTCGAGGATGAGGAAACTCTGGAAGTGACCGCGGTTGAGGGCACGACCAAGGCTCAGCTCGAGGAAGCGGTCGCACAGTACACGAACACCGAATACAAGGAAAACTACGGCGCACCCGACACCTCCGCCTACGGCGTGTGGGTTCCCGGCATTCCGGCGCTGCTGGGCGATCTGCTTGAGAAGATCGGCTGCGCAGACTGGCTCAACGGTCTGATTCTGGATGGTATCGTTGCCGGTGTCGGCGCGGTTCTGGGCTTCGTGCCGCAGATGCTGGTGCTGTTCCTGCTGCTGGCCTTCCTGGAAGCCTGCGGCTACATGGCACGTATCGCCTTCGTTCTGGACCGCGTGTTCCGCAAGTTCGGCCTGAGCGGCAAGTCCTTCATACCGATCCTGATCGGCACGGGCTGCGGCGTTCCCGGCATCATGGCCTCGCGCACGATTGAGAATCAGCGCGACCGCCGCATGACCATCATGACCACCACCTTCATCCCCTGCGGCGCCAAGATGCCCTTCATCGGCATGATCGCCGGCGCACTCTTCGGCGGCTCCGCATGGGTTTCCACCTCCGCCTACTTCCTGGGCATGGCCGCGATCATCATCTCCGGCATCATGCTCAAGAAGACCAAGATGTTCGCAGGCGATCCCGCTCCCTTCGTCATGGAGCTGCCCGCCTACCACTGGCCGACCCTCGGCAACGTGCTGCGCAGCATGTGGGAGCGCGGCTGGAGCTTCATCAAGAAGGCCGGCACGATCATACTGCTCTCCACGATCCTGGTCTGGTTCACCACCTACTTCGGCTTCGTCGACGGCTCCTTCCGCATGCTTGCCGAGGATGAGATCAACTACTCCATTCTGGCCAAGATCGGCAGCGCACTGGCCTGGATCTTTGCACCGCTCGGCTGGGGCAACTGGCAGGCAGCCGTGGCTTCCATCACGGGCCTTGTCGCCAAGGAGAACATCGTCGGCACGCTGGGCATCCTCTACAACGGCGATGCAGGCGTGTATGCCCAGATGGCTCAGGCCTTCACCGGCATCTCCGGCTACTCCTTCCTGACCTTCAACCTGCTCTGCGCACCTTGCTTCGCGGCCATGGGCGCCATCAAGCGTGAGATGAACAACGCCAAGTGGACCTGGTTCGCCATCGGTTATCAGT
>CAVINP010000170.1:0-3264 GCA_963643985.1 bacterium | reverse complement strand
GGCCGCCGCGCAGGGGCTCTACGCCGGCATGAACGCCGCGCTCTACGTCAAGGAGCGTTCGCCCCTGCTGCTCACCCGCGCGGATGCCTACATCGGCGTGCTCGTGGACGATCTGGTGACCCGCGGCACGGACGAACCCTACCGCATGATGACCAGCCGCGCCGAGTACCGCCTGCTGCTGCGCCAGGACAATGCCGATCTGAGGCTGACGCAAATGGGCTATGACGCGGGGCTGGCGAGCGCCGATCGCCTGAAAAAGACGGAAGACAAGCGCACGCAGACGGAAAATGCCATCGCGGCGCTGGAGCACGCGCACGCGCTGGAGAAGCTGCGCCGCACGGAGGAGAGCTTTGACACGGTGCGTGCTGCCAAGCCGGAGATTCCCGACTTCCCCGAGGAGATCAAGCGTCAGGCGGAGATCGAGGTCAAGTATCAGGGCTACATCGACCGCCAGATGGCCGAGGTCAAAAAGTTCCGCCGCATGGAGGACACGCCGCTGCCCTCGGGCACGGACTACATGGCCATGTCGGGGCTGCGCATCGAGGCGCGTGAGAAGCTGCAGAAGCGTCAGCCGCGCTCGCTGGGTCAGGCTTCGCGCATACCCGGCGTGTCGCCCGGCGACGTGACGGTGCTGATGATCTGGCTCAAGAGCCGGGAGGGACGGCATGATTGAACTGATAAGCGAACGTGCACGGGCCAACGGCATGGAGCTTACACGGCTTCAGGCCGAAAGATTTGAAAAATATCACGAAATGCTCACCGATGCCAATGCACGCTTCAACCTCACGCGCGTGGACTTTGATCCCGCAGAGGCGATCGACCGCAACTATCTGGACTGCATACTGCCGATCCCCAAGGGCGCCTTTGACGGCGTGCACTCTGCCGTAGACGTGGGCAGCGGCGCAGGCTTTCCGGGCCTGCCGCTGGCGATCTGTCTGGATGATATTCACTTTGTGCTGCTGGATTCTCTGGGCAAGCGCGTGGAATTTCTGAATACGGTCATCGCCGAACTGGGCCTGAACGCCGAGGCGCTGCACCTGCGGGCCGAGGACGCGGCGCGAAGGGAAGATATGCGCGAAAAGTTTGATGTGGCGGTGGCGCGTGCGGTCGCGCCGATGAATCTGCTCAGCGAATACCTGCTGCCCTTCGTGCGCGTGGGCGGGCGCATGCTGGCCTACAAAGGTCCCGCGCTGGATGAGGAACTGGCGCAGGCAGAGCACGCGCTGGAAACGCTGGGCGGAAAGATCGAAAACGTCATGCCGCTGCCGATGGCCGGTCGCGACTGGGACCACCGCCTCGCCGTGATCCGAAAAGAGAAACCCACCCCCGAAAAATACCCCCGCAAGGCCGGCAAGGCGGAGAAGAGACCGCTGTAGCTGCCGCCCCGTGTTGCAGCACGCGCATGATGGCACCGTTCACGGATGCCCTCCGCAAGCTTTCTCCGGTGGGGCTGTGCCTCGTCGAAGGAGACGGGCTTCACCCCGGAAGTCGGCTGTTTCCCGGCTTCCGGCAGCTTTTCCCGCAGATCCGGAGACGCCTCGCTAATCCGATACCGAAACCGATCTTTCTTGTCATGTGGTGACCGGAATTGACAAGAATGACTAGAGTGTGTTTCTAAAATGAGACATGTGCAGTTTCGAGTGGATTTGCTTGCAGTTCAAGGCGATTTTCCGCAGGTTTACTGGAGGTAAATCAAGGGAAATCAACGCAGAAATGCAGGCAAAGACGCCGAAAATGCATCGTGGCGAATTTAGAAACACGCTCTAGGCAGCATCGTTCGCAGTGACGTTGATTCGCTTTTGAAT
Source organism: bacterium (assembly GCA_963643985.1). GTDB lineage: Bacteria > Bacillota > Clostridia > Christensenellales > Aristaeellaceae > SFTH01. The sequence goes on along the minus strand of CAVINP010000170.1, from coordinate 1,459 downwards.
GTCAGCCGGACCACCGCAAACCGCATACTCAGGCGCATGCTTGCAGGCGGCCTGATCCGTCAGGAGGGCAGGGGCAAAGGTACGCATTACACAAAGGCATAAACAAACCCCCGGCCGCCGCGGCGGCCGGGGGTTTGTTGTCAGCTTATCGGATTACTTGATGTTGCCGTAGGCCTCGACCTCGATCGCGGTGGCGAAGGAAGCGGGCTCGACGGAGGTGTCGTTGGAGACGGTGATCACGCCGTTGAACATGTCGGCAACGAGCTGTGCATAGTCATCCTGGGTGAAGCCGTCCGCCCACCGGGTGGAATCGGGGATCTGCACGTAGTTCGCTGCGGGATCCTCGCCGACCAGACCCAGCGTCTCAACCTTGCCGCCGTAGTTGGCGAAGTTGCCCGCGGAGATCTCGCTCAGCAGAGTGTTGACGGTGGCGCCCAGACCCTTCATGGCGGAGGTCACGGTCATGCCCTCGCCGTACTGGCCATCGATGATGCCGGCCTGGTCAACGTCAACGCCGATGACCTTGCCGTCCACCTTCTGGGCCGCCTCGGCTGCAGAGGAGTAGATGCCGCCGCCGCAGGCGAAGACGCACTCAACGCCCAGCGTCTGATACCAGTTGTCCATGTAGGCCGTGATGTCGGCATCGCCGTAGAACTGGTTGCCGTACACGTATTCGACCTTCACGCCCTCGATGCCGTCAGCAGCCGCTGCCGCATCGACGCCCTGCACGAAGCCGTAGCCGTAGCGGATAACGGCGGGAACCGCCATGCCGCCCAGGAAGCCCAGATGCTTGTAACCGAGCTTCACGGCTGCGTAACCGGCCATGTAGCCGCACAGCTCTTCCTGATAGACTGCGCAGTAGACGTTGTCAGCCAGCGTCACGCCGTCGCCCAGGTCGCCTTCGCTGACGTCCAGCGCGACGAACTTGACTTCGGGATAGATGTCCTGCACCTCGGCGATCGTGCCGCCGAAGGCGTAGCCGGGCATCACGATGACGTTGTAGCCCTCGTCGATGGCGGATTCGACCATCGCGACGCGCTCAGCGGTGGAGTCGCCGGCGGGCTTGAAATAGTTGAAATCGATGCTGTTGGCTTCGCAGTAGGCCTTGCAGGCTTCGTAGGTGGTCTGGTTGAAGGACTGGTCGGTGATGTCGCCGTAGTCGGTGATCATCGCAACGCGCATGACCTCTTCCTCAGCCACGGCACAGGTCGCCATGGCCAGCATCAGAGCCAGAGCCAGAATCAGAGCAGCAATCTTCTTCATCCTTAAGTTCCTCCTTATTATTTATCCCCTGCTTCGGGGATTCTGCCAAGACCAATTATAGCATGAAATGTTCGGATGTTCAAGCGAATCCGTAATGATTTCATAATTTCGCTAGGATACACTGATTAAATGAGGTGGTAAACTGAGCAGTGAATTTCGTAACAGCAGTCGCGCCACTGCACCTACGTGCAGGCGC
>CAVINP010000169.1:0-3316 GCA_963643985.1 bacterium | reverse complement strand
GAGTGCTAACGTCTGAATATAATTTAGCATCACCCGCCCGTTTTGTCAATACCCAGGGCAAAATTAATTTGTAAACAATTCGTGAATGAGTCGCCGAGACGATTTGAACAGGCCCCCAAGGCTAAACCGTGCCTGTGGGCAGTAATCAGTGGAATCCAAACCATTCCGCTAACCACCGGCCGCACTGCTTACCAAAAATGTTAATTCATGCAGACAGCGGTTGACAAAGCACTTTGGATGTGCTAATATCGCTATCAACAACTGAATACAGTTTGTAAAGACGATGACGAAGACGGCTGAAGCTGCCATTTTCAGAGAGCCGGTGGTTGGTGTGAATCGGCAATGAATGCTTTTGACGCACTCAAGACTTGTTTCACAGGTTTTGAGCGGTGCCGCGACAATCCTACGGTTTTTTTCGCGGGCCGGTCGCCGCTGCACGGATGTACAGTGTGACGACTGCTTATAGCCCATCGCTTCCGAGTCGAAGGCCTGAACCAAGTAGGGTCTTCCGCGAATGCTGCGTAAGTGCATAGGGCTTGTCTGAGTCCGAAGAGGGGTAGCCTGTAAAAGGGCTGCAATTTGAGTGGTACCGCGAGCGCTTTTTTAGGCGCCCGTCTCAAAGCAAAGGTTTTGAGGCGGGCGCTTTTGTTTGTCCCGTCGCAGGCCGCCCATTACAAAACGGAAAGGTTGGGAAAGACACATGAACAGCACGCTCAATCAGCTGCAGGAAATCGCACTGCGTATCCGCGAGATGCGCGGCATCATGAATTACAGCGTGGAAGAGATGGCGGAGAAGACGGAACTTACAATCCCGCAGTACCGCCAGTACGAATCCGGCTCCGTGGATCTGCCGTTCACCTTCATCCACAAGTGCGCACTCGCGTTCGGCATCGAAATGACCGACCTGCTCGAGGGCAGCAGCGCCCACCTGTCAAACTACACCGTCACGCGCAAGGACAACGGCATCACCACGGCACAGGAGCGCGGCATCCGCATACAGAACCTGGCGCCCAAGTTCCGCCAAAAGATCGCCGAACCCTACTGGGTGAGATATGACTTCGATCCTGAACTTCAAAACAAGCCGATCCACACCACCACGCACTCCGGTCAGGAATTTGACCTGATCCTGAGCGGCACGCTGAAGGTGCAGGTGGGCGACCACACCGAAGTACTCAACGAGGGCGACTCGATCTACTACAATTCTTCCACCCCGCACGGCATGATCGCCATCGACGGCAAGGACTGCCTCTTCCTGGCGGTCATACTGGCCGGTGACAGCAAGAGCAAGCCCGAAATCATCGACGCCAACATCTCCTCCGAGGACATGGGCGATCTGGTCTGCGAAAAATTCATCAGGGCACGCGAAAACGAAAACGGTGCGCTGGAGGCCATCAATTTCAAGAATGCCGACCGCTTCAACTTCGCCTTCGATATCGTGGACGAAATCGCCGACAAGCATCCGGACAAGCTGGCCATGATCCACATCAGCCGCGACGGTCAGGAGCGCAAGTTCACTTTCCGCGACATGAAGCGTTTCTCCGCGCAGGCTGCCAACTATTTCACTTCTCTTGGCATCAAGCGCGGCGATCGCGTGATGCTGGTGCTCAAGCGCCACTGGCAGTTCTGGCCCTCCATACTTGCACTGCACAAGCTGGGCGCGGTGGCCATTCCCGCCACGAACCAGCTGCAGGCCCACGACTTTGAATACCGCTTCCAGGCAGCGGGCGTGTCCGCCATACTCTGCACGGCCGACGGCGACGTGGCCAATCAGGTCGACATTGCCCAGCAGACCTGCCCGGACATGACCATTAAGATACTGGTGGGCGGCAAGCGCGACGGCTGGCATGACTACGATACCGAAAGCCCGCTGTTCACGCGCAAGTACAGCCGTCCGGCCGATGCGCCCTGCGGCGACGACACCATGCTGATGTTCTTCACCTCCGGTACGACGGGCTATCCCAAGATCGCGGCACACAGCTACAAGTATCCGCTGGGCCACTACATCACCGCCCGCTACTGGCACGGCGTGCAGCGTGACGGCCTGCACTTCACCATCTCCGATACAGGCTGGGGCAAGGCGCTCTGGGGCAAGCTCTACGGCCAATGGCTCTGCGAAGGCGCGGTATTCACCTATGACTTCGACCGCTTCAATGCCGCCGAAATCCTGCCCATGTTCGCCAAGTACCACATCACGACCTTCTGTGCACCGCCGACGATGTACCGCATGATGATCAAGCAGGATCTGACGCACTACGATTTCTCCAGCGTCGTGCGTGCCACCACGGCGGGCGAGGCCATGAACCCCGAGGTCTTCCGCCAGTTCGAGCGTCTCACGGGTCTGCGCCTGATGGAGGGCTTCGGCCAGACCGAGACCACGCTCTCGATCGCAAACCTCATGGGCAATTCGCACAAGGTCGGCTCCATGGGCAAGCCCGTGCCGCTGTACGACATACAGTTGCTCGATCCCGACGGCAACCCCGTGAGCGCGGGCATCACGGGCGAGATCTGCATCCGCACCTCCGAAAAGGTGCCCTGCGGCCTGTTCAAGGGCTACTACAACGAGCCTGAGAAGACGCAGGATGTCTGGCACGACGGCTGGTATCACACAGGTGATACCGCCTGGCGCGATGAGGACGGCTTCTTCTGGTACGTCGGCCGTGTGGACGATGTGATCAAGTCCTCCGGCTACCGCATCGGGCCCTTCGAGATCGAGAGCGTCATCATGGAACTGCCCTACGTGCTCGAGTGCGGCGTCTCCGCAGCGCCCGACGATGTACGCGGCCAAGTCGTCAAGGCCAGCGTGGTGCTCACCAAGGGCACTGAGCCCAGCGACGCGCTCAAGAAGGAGATTCAGGAGTACGTCAAGTCTCACACCGCGCCGTACAAGTATCCGCGCATCGTGGTCTTCCGCGACGAACTGCCCAAGACCATCAGCGGCAAGATCCAGCGCAACAAACTGTAACGCCGCAGTGAGGGAATAGGGACCGGGAATTAAGGATACAGTGACGATGTTTCAGGTGTTCTCTCCCGGTCTCTTGCTCCTTACGCAAACCGCATGGTGTTGAGCCATAATTAACGTAATATTTCGAGTAATCCGAATAATATTCGTTGACAAACAGGAAGAAATGATATATCATTAGTCCATTCAACACGAGCAGCCGCGCCGTTGCCACGTTTGGCAGGCGCGACCGGCCCACGACAATCCCCCGGGATTGTCGCAGTGCCGCTCAAACCTCACAAAGTGAGTCTTGAGTGCGTTAAGGATACACTGATTAAATGAGGTGGTAAGCTGAGCAGTGAATTTTGCGAAAGCAGT
>CAVINP010000168.1:0-3329 GCA_963643985.1 bacterium | reverse complement strand
CTGCATTATACATACCACGGCTGTATCTGTCAATACCTTCCCGAAATATTTACATCCTGCCGCAAACTTCTTTCAGCCCTTCACGCCACCGGCCGTCAGGCCCGAAGTCAGGTGTTTCTCGATGCAGATGAACAGTATCACGACCGGTATCGTCGCCAGCAGGGAGGCCGCAAACAGATACTGCCACTCGATCATGTTAAACGACGAGAACTGCGTAATACCCACGGTGATGGGGCGGTTGGTCGCGGTCGAGATCAGCACAGTGGAGATGGTGTACTCGTTCCAGGCATTGATGAACACGAATATCAGCGTCGTCACGATGCCGGGCGCGGCCATGGGAATGAGCACACGCACCAGAGATCCCAGCGAGGTGCAGCCGTCGATGCGGGCCGCCTGCTCCATCTCCGGCGAGATGGCCACGAAGGTGCCGCGCAGCAGCCATATTGCAAACGCCTGATTGAACGCTGCATTGATCAGCATGAGGCCGATGATGTTGTCGTTCAGGCCCAGTTGGCTGATCAGCTGCGCGATGCCGACCAGCAGCACCACGGGCGAGAACATCTGGCTCATGATGACAAAACCCAGGAAGACCTTCTTGCCCTTGAACTTGCGCCTGGAGAGCGCGTAGGCTGCCGGTATGCCGCACAGCAGCGCAATCGCCGTCGCACCGCCCGCGATCAGCAGGGAGTTGAGCAGATACTGTGGTACGCCGCGCTTTATAATGTCCGTGAGATTGCTCCACTTCCACGACGTCGGGAAGAGGTGCAGGAAGTTCATGTCGTTGGTCTCCGAGTTCGAGCGGAATGCGGTCACCAGCATGACGTAGTAGGGGTAGAGTATGAATATGCACATCACGATCACGAAGGCATAGAGCAGACCGCGCAGCAGTGCATGGCTGATCGAGCCGCAGCGCAGCTGGATCGCGGCCAGCAGCATCGCGAATGCGCAGGGCAGTTCCACCCAGATGATGCCCGTGCCGTCAAAGGAAAAGCCCTTGAGCAGAGACTCGACATCCTCGGCCGCCGTGCCGTCAAAGAGGAAGGCGGAGAGCTTTTCGTAGAAGGCCAGCTTATCGCCCTCGAAAAGATCGTTGGCGCACAGGTAGACCTGACGCGAGAAGGTGTAGGTCGTGCACATTACGAACACCGGCAGCAGCAACAGTGCTGCCAGCAGCAGCACACAGCCCGCGCCGCGCAGGTTCCGCTGCGTGCCGGGCAGATCCTTACCGGCAATATCCAATGATCCCAGTGAGCCGCCCAGCACGCAGGCAACGCCCAGAAACAGGCAGACGAGCAGCGCCATCAGCACCCAGGAGGGCGTCAGGCCCGCGCCCAGAAAGTCCCAGCCGCTCTTTGTGCCGCTTTGGGAGAGCGTGAATGTCACGATGGAGGAGACCTTGCCCTTGGAACCGGTGCTTTCCTTGACGGATTCGTTCAGCGTCACGTCCATGCCGTTTGCGACGTATTCATCGCGCACGGCCTCAACTTCGGCGAGCACCTCGTTGTATTTTTCGTCGCCCACGAAGGTGTTGGCGCTCTTCTTGGTGTAGACCGCGATCTCGTAATTGTACAGCGGCAGCGTCATGACCAGCATTGCGGCGAGCAGGCCGATCAGCAGCAGTGTGGCCGCGACGCGACCCTGCTTGCGGGAATAGACGTGTTTCACAGCTTATCCTCCTTTCGCATGACAGTGATCATATATACGCCCGCACAGATGCACAGTATCACAAAGCCGATCACGGACAGCGCCGTGGCCGGGCCTTTCTTGCGGTCGTAGAAGGAGAGCATGTACAAAAAGGTGATCAGCGTGTCGGTCTTGTTGGCCGGTGCGCCCTTGGTCATCGTGTAGATGATGGGGAAGGAGTTGAAAACGTAGATGATGTTGAGCACCGTGCTGACCGTCAGCGAGGGTTTGACCAGCGGTATGGTCACGTTTCGCAGCTTGCTCCAGAAGCCCGCACCGTCAATGTCCGCCGCCTCGTAGAGCGAAGCGTCAATGGACTGCAGGCCGGAGAGCACGCAGAAGGCCACGAAGGGGATCGTGACGAATATGCCCACGCCGCAGGCCCAGACAAATTCGATCTGGTAGCTCGAGCGCCAGTTGATGGCCTCCTTGATGATTCCGAGGTTGAGCAGCAGGTTGTTCAGGTTGCCGTACTCGGCCTTGATGATGTAGTTCCAGACAGAGGCCTGCACCACCAGGGACGTCGCCCAGGGAAAGACCACGATGGCGCGGGCGATTTTCCGGCCGTGAAACTTCCGGTTGAGCACCAGGGCCACGATAAAGCCGATAACGGTGGAGAGCCCCACGACGGACACGACCCAATAGAGCGTGTTCTTCATGACGGTCGGGAACGCGGTCAGGTTCACGGCCTCCCTGTAGTTGTCCAGTCCGACAAAACCGCCCACAATGCCCGATTTGGATATCTCGCTAAACGAGAGCTTGAATACGATGATGATGGGATATACGACGAATATCGCCATCAGTATCAGGCTCGGCAGCAGCCAGATATAGGGTTCCACGCGCTTTCCCAACTGTTTCTTCACATCATTTACCCCCTGACTCGGAATCGTTTGAGGTTTGGAGCATGGAGCGATAAGACTCCCTTCATGCTCCAAGCGTCACACGCCTTAAACTCCTCAGTCGCTGCGGTGAACAGCCCGACACCCTCCGGTATTATAGCACACACAACGCACTGCATTCAATACAAAAACGATTTATGAGAGGGAAGCCAAGCCGAAGCCCGACTTCCCTCAGATAAGCTATAGGTTCTGATAATTGGCGATCAGCCGACCAGCTGAGCCTGCAGCGCATCCAGCTCGTCCTGCACGGAAGCGCCGGTCAGTGCATTCTGCTCTGCGGCGATGACGCCCTGCTTCACGGCGTCCCACTCGGCCATAGCGGTCGGGTAGAACTGGCAGCTGTTGAGCACATCCAGCCATGCCTGGAAGCTCGGGTCTGCGGCCACCAGAGACTCAACTGCGGAGTTCACGGCGGGCAGGAAGCCTTCCATGCTGACCCAGCCAACGTAGTTCTCCGGATCATAGAAGAAGGTCAGGAACTTGCCGATGGCCTCGTCACGTGCGGCCTGATCGGGTGCGGATTCATCCTTGAATGCCATGATACGGTCCATGACGCCGACGGAGGAAGAGGTCTTGCCCTCATTGGCAGGGATGGCTGCGGTGGCCATGTTGACGGTGGAATCCTTGTCGGCGCAGTAGGTCGGCATGGAGTTGGGGGCGATGCACATGGCCAGCTTGCCGGCAGCGAACATATCCTGCAGGTCATAGCGGGTCTGGGTCGCCGGGCTGGGGTTGGTGTAGCCGTTG
>CAVINP010000167.1:0-3396 GCA_963643985.1 bacterium | reverse complement strand
TTGCGAAAGCAGTCGCCGCACTGCTGTCATTGCAGTGCGGCGGGTGCGTACGAAGCAGGTGGGCGAAAGGCACGCTCAGATTCGCCGCCGAATTAATCAGGGGATCCTTAATATTATCTTGATTTTGTCCTTCCCAGCGCTTCCTGCCAGCCGGCGTATTTCTCCTCGCGCACATCGTCCGCCATCTTCGGGGCGAACTTTCGTCTCTTGAGCACGGAGAAGACCTGTTCGTCGTACAGACCGGCAGAGAGCCCTGCCATGTACGCCGCGCCGATGCCGGAGAGTTCGTCGGTGTCCGGGATGAGCACGGGAATGCCCAGCAGATCGCTCTGGAACTGCATCAGGTATCCGTTGTGCGTCGGTCCCCCGTCCACGCGCAGTTCGGGAATGTCGATGCCCGAGGTTTGGCTCATCGCGCGCACCACGTCCGTAATCTGGTAGGCGATGCTCTCCAGTGCCGCACGCACGACTTCGTTCCTGCCCGTCAGGCGCGTCATGCCGGTGATGGTGGCTTTGGCGTTGCTGTCCCAGTGCGGTGCGCCCAGGCCCGAGAAGGCGGGCACGAGGTAGGTCGTATCCTGCGGATTGGCCTGCTCGGCCAGCGTCTGCGTCTCATTCGGGTTGGCGATCAGCTTCAGATCGTCCTTCAGCCAGCTGATGACCGCGCCCGTGTAGTTGATGTTGCCCTCCAGCACGTACTGTGCCTTGCCGTTCATGCTCCATGCCAGCGAGGTGACCACGCCAAGGTCGGAGAACACGGGCGTGTCGCCGATGTTCATCATGATGGACGAACCTGTGCCGTAGGTCGTCTTGACCATGCCGCGCTCAAGGCAGCCCTGGCCGAAGAGTGCGCCGTGGCTGTCGCCCAGCACGCCGCAGATCGGAATCGGCGCATCGAGCCAGCCGCCGAAGTCGGTCGTGCCGAAGTCGCCGTTCGAGTCGGTGAGCTGCGCCATGCAGCAGGCGGGAATGCCGAAGAGATGAAGCAACGTCTCGTCCCACTTCAGATCCGTGATGTTGAACAGCTGCGTTCTGGACGCATTGGAGTAGTCCGTTTGGAAACGCTTGCCGTTTGTCAGGTTGTAGACCAGCCAGCTGTCGACCGTACCCACGCAGATTTCGCCCTTCTCGGCGCGTGCCTTTACGCCCTCGACGTTCTGCATGATCCACGCCAGCTTCGCTGCGGGGAAATAGGGCGAGAGCTGAAGCCCTGTCTTGGCCTTGATGTCGTTTGCGCAGCCCTGTGCCTCGAGCTTTTCGGTGATGGCCTTGCCGCGGGCGCACTGCCAGACGATGGCGTTGTACACGGGTTTGCCCGTCTTGCGGTCCCAGGCCACGGAGGTCTCGCGCTGGTTGCTGATGCCGAGCGCGACGATGCTGTTCTTGTCGATGCCGGCCTTGGCGACAACGTCCTTCACGACCTGCAATGTGTTGCGCATGATCTCTTCGGGATCGTGCTCGACCCAGCCCAGATCGTTGATGATCTGGCGATGGGGTATGTCCGCGCGGCAGAGCAGAGTGCCCTTTTCGTCAAAGAGCAGCGCCTTCGTGCCCTGCGTGGACTGGTCTATGCTGAGTATGTATTTGCTCATATTATGCCTCTTTTTGAACAGCGCACCGAAGCGGTACTCCGGTGCGCTGGTATATTTCTTTTTGGTTCTTCACGGAAACCCGGGGGATCCCTAACCCAGTTCCTTCACTACTCTGTCCGCAATACCCTGCGCGTTCATGCCGTAGTGGTCAAACACCTGCTTGGATGTACCGGTGATGACGGGCGCGTCAGGCAGCGCGATGTTGATGACCTTCCTTGGATCGTTCGCGCCGATGACCTGGCTGACCATACTGCCCAGCCCGCCGAATGGGGCGTGCTCCTCGACGCTGACGACCAGCTTCTTGCCCGCGGCGGCCTTCAGGAGGCCCTGCGCATCCAGCGGCTTTACGCAGTACATATCCAGCACAGCTGCGCTGATGCCCTTTTCATTCAGCAGCAGGGCCGCATCCTTCGCGGGCCTGACCATCTCGCCGCAGGCCACGAGCAGCACATCCGCGCCCTCGTGTACGAGCGTCGCCTTGTCCATTTCGAAGGGCACATTGCCTTCCTCATAGACATCCTCCACGGCGTTGCGGCCGATGCGGATGTAGGCGGGCTTTTCGTCCTTCAGCAGTGCCTCGAACAGGCAGCGCGTCTGGAAACGGTCGCTGGGCAGGTACACGCGCATGTTGGGGATGGCCGACATGGCGGCGATGTCCTGTGCGGAATGATGGCTCATGCCCAGTGCGCCGTAGCTTACGCCGCCGCTGATGCCGATGAGCTTGACGTTCGTGTTGGAATAGGCGCAGTCGACCTTCGCCTGCTCGTAGGAGCGGGTCGAGAGGAAGCTGGCGGGTGAGGCCGCATAGGCCTTCTTGCCGCACTTGGCAAGACCTGCGGCGATGCCGACCAGATCCTGCTCGGCAATGCCGACTTCCACGAACTGCTCCGGGAATTCCTTGGAGAAGGGTGCCAGCGAGGCCGAGCCGCGGGAATCGCTGCAGAGTACGACAATGCTCTTGTCTTCCTTCGCGTGCTCGGAGAGCACCTCGCAGATGATCTGACGGTTCGTGATCTTATTCATGCTCAGCCGCCTCCTCCCGTGCCTTCAGATCTGCCATGATCTGTTCGTATTCCTCCTGCGTGGGCACATGATGGTGCCACGCGGCCTTGTTTTCCATGACCGGAGAGCCGCAGCCCTTGACGGTGTTCGCCACGATGAGCGTGGGCTTGCCCTTGACTTCCTTCGCCCGGTCAAGCGCCGCGTTCATGGCGTCAATGTCATTGCCGTCAACGCTTAGGACATTCCAGCCGAAGGCCGCAAAGCGTTCCTCGCAGGAATCCTGATGCATGACCTCTTCCGTGCCGCCGGAAATCTGCAGGCGGTTGCGGTCGATGACGGCCACGAGGTTGTCCAGTTTGTACTGGGTCGCGCTCATCGCGCCCTCCCAGACCGAGCCTTCCGCCAGCTCGCCGTCGCCCATGACCACATAGACGCGGGAGGGCAGCTTGTCCATCTTCTTGGCCAGAGCCATGCCGATGGCCACCGGCAGTCCGTGACCGAGCGAACCGGAGTTCATCTCAATGCCCGGCAGCTTGTTGTTCGGATGCCCGATGAAGGGGCTGCCGAACTGCGAATACTCCTTGATGACCTTCCCGATGGGGAAGAAGCCCTTCTCGGCCAGCACCGCGTAGAGTGCCTCCACACAGTGGCCCTTGCTCATTACGAACATGTCGCGGGCGGGGTCGTTCTGGTTCTCGGGGGAAATGTTCATGGCGTGGAAGTAGATCGACACCAGCGTCTCCATCACGGACATGTCGCCGCCGATGTGCCCCGCCTTGCCCGCCATGATCATCTCCACCAC
>CAVINP010000166.1:0-3418 GCA_963643985.1 bacterium | reverse complement strand
GACCTATGTCGTCACAACGCAGAGCAATTCCAAGAAAGCACAGGGCGGCAAACGCGTGATTTACACAACACATCGCCCGTGTTGGGATGCCAAGAACCGTCACAACCTGCCGGAGGAAATGAGCCTTGATTTTGCCAATCTGGCGCATCTCTTCAAGGCAGACGCGCCGCCTGCAGCCGAGGCGGAGAAGCCCATCGAACGCTTGCGTGCGCTTATGGCGGATGCCGGTGTGTCGGACGAAGAGCTTCAGCGGGTCGTAGCTGACAGGAAGCACTACGCCGCCGATGCACCCATTGACAGCTATTCGGAGAAATTCATCTCCGGCTGGGTCATCAGGTATTGGACGCAGATTCTGAACATCATCAACACCAACCGCTCAACCACTTAATCAACAGGAGGATATTCACATGGCTGATTTCATCAACAACAATGCCGGTCTGGACTGGGACGATGCCATCGAGAACGATGGTCAGGAGTACATCATACTGCCCGAGGGCGATTACAACTTCACGGTCAGCGGCTTTGAGCGCGGGCGCTTTCCCGGCTCTGCCAAGATGTCACCCTGCAACAAGGCATCGCTTACGCTGCAGGTCGTGACGGATGACGGGGTCGCCAACGTTCGCACCGACCTTATTCTGAACCGTCTGGTGGAGTTCCGCATCTCCGCGTTCTTCCGCTGCATCGGACAGAAGAAGCACGGTGAGCGCCTCGTTATGGACTGGAACAAGGTGCCGGGCAGCCGTGGCCGCGCACATTTCAAGCCGCGCACGTATACCGACCGCGATGGCAATGAGCGTCAGACCAACGATGTGGATCGTTTCTACGATTACGATGAAAAGTTCTTTCCTGAAATGAACAGCTGGACTGAGCTTCCGGACAATGAAGAACTGCCGTTCATCTGAGGAGGCGCTGTATGTTTGAGCTTAGGCCATATCAGGCTGAAGCAAAACAGGCGATCCTGACCGCGTGGGACGAGGGCTATCGCAAGACGCTCCTCGTCCTGCCCACGGGCTGCGGCAAGACGGTCGTGTTTTCTTCGGTCACGGAGAATCAGGTGAACAAGGGACATCGCGTGCTGATCATGGCGCATCGCGGTGAACTGCTCACTCAGGCTGCGGACAAGCTGAAGGCAGCGTCCGGCATCGACTGCGTCATCGAAAAAGCGGAATCTTCCTGCCTCGGCAGTTTTCTGCCGGTAACGGTTGGCTCAGTGCAGTCGCTGGCGCAGGAGAAGCGGCTTGCCCGATTCCCGAACGACTATTTTCAGGACATCATCGTAGACGAAGCACATCACTGTCTTTCCGACAGCTATAAGCGAGTCCTGGAGCATTTTCCCAAAGCCAATATTCTCGGTGTCACGGCGACACCCGACCGCGGCGATATGAAGGATCTCGGAGTGTTTTTCGATTCCAAGGCTTACGAGTACAGCATGACCAGCGCCATTCTGGATGGGTACCTGTGTCCGATCAAAGCGCAGATGATTCCGCTGGAATTGGACATTGCCGGCGTCGACACATCCGGCGGCGACTTCTCTGCCGGTGAGATCGGCAATGCGCTGGAGCCGTACCTTCGGCAGATCGCACTTGAAATGGTCAATTATTGCCAGGGCAGAAAGACGGTTGTGTTCCTGCCGCTCATTGCGACTTCGCAAAAGTTCTGCGCCATGCTCAATGATGTGGGCTTGCGTTCGGCAGAGGTCAACGGCAACAGCGATGACCGTACCGAGGTGCTCGCCGATTTTGAAGCAGGCAGGTATGACGTGCTCTGCAATTCCATGCTGCTCACCGAGGGCTGGGATTGTCCGGCTGTGGATTGCATCGTGGTGCTGCGGCCTACCAAGATTCGTTCGCTGTATCAGCAGATGGTCGGGCGCGGCATGCGCCTGTCGCCTGGCAAGGATCATCTGCTGCTGTTGGATTTCCTTTGGCTGACATCGCGGCATGACCTGTGCAGGCCGTCGGCGCTGATCAGCAAGGATGAAAAAATAGCCGGGATGATCGATATGCAGATGCAAGCAAATGATGACGGCATCGATCTTGTCGAAGCCGAGGAGCAGGCGGAGCGCAACGTGCTTGCCGAGCGCGAAGAGGCGCTTGCCAAGCAACTCGCAGATATGCGTTGCAGAAAGCGCAAGCTCGTTGATCCGATTCAATACGCGCTTTCGATTGCTGCGGAGGATTTGGCCAACTATGTGCCGACATTCGCGTGGGAAATGGCACCGCCGTCTCAAAAGCAGGTCGAGTTTCTGGAGCGCAGGGGCATATTCGCCGACAGCGTACGTAACGCCGGCCTGGCATCGGTGCTCATCGATAGGCTGCAACACCGTCAGCAGTTGGGACTTGCAACACCCAAGCAAATACGCTGTCTGGAACGCTACGGTTTCCGCCAGGTGGGCACGTGGGCATTCGATGATGCCAATTTGCTCATATCACGGCTTGCTGAAAATCACTGGAAAGTCCCGTACGGGATAATACCGGCCCGCTATCAACCCTGAGGAGGTTCTTATAAATGGATTATAACATACTGTCGGCTCTGAAGGCAATAGACGTTTCGACGCTTACCCGCGCCGACTGGATTGCCGTCGGCATGGCACTGAAGGAGGAAGGCTATCCCTGCTCCATATGGGACGACTGGTCTCGCAACGATAAGCGCTATCATCCCGGCGAATGTGCGCGCAAGTGGGCCGGCTTTCGTGGCTCCGGCACACCCGTCAAGGCCGGCACGATTGTACAGATGGCGAAGGATCGCGGCTGGACGGCGTTCGGCAACGGGGACGGCTGCCTGAATTGGGATGATGCCATCGAATATGACGGCGCGGACGGGTTTACCGGCTTTGCTGCGCCGGATGCGTGGAATCCCGTTGCAGATCTGATCACTTACCTCGAACTGCTCTTTGATCCGAATGACCGTGTTGGCTACGTCACCAATGATGTGTGGCAGAACACCGAAGGCAAATGGCTGCCGAGCAAGGGCGTGTATGACCGCACGGCCGGAGAACTCGTTGCATCGCTGAGGAAGCATCCGGACGATATCGGCGCGACCATTGGCGACTGGAAACCGCAGGTTGGCGCATGGATACGCTTTAATCCTCTCGACGGCGACGGCGTGAAAAACGAGAACATTACCGGGTTCCGCTTCGCATTGGTGGAATCGGATACTCTGCCTATCGCCGAGCAGGACATCGTATTCCGCAAGCTGGAGCTGCCCATTGCGGCACTCGTTCACAGCGGCGGCAAGAGCCTGCACGCCATCGTCCGTGTGGATGCGGACAGCTATGAGGAATACAGAAAGCGCGTTGAATTTCTGTATGACTTCCTTGAGAAAAAGGGCGTGGTCATTGACAAGCAAAACCGCAATCCGTCCCGGCTGTCCCGTATGCCCGGTGTCACGCGGAACGGCAATCGGCAGTACCTTATCG
>CAVINP010000165.1:0-3438 GCA_963643985.1 bacterium | reverse complement strand
GCCGAAGCTGGTCAAGGCAGATGCCGAGGTCATCGACCTGCAGGGGAAATATGTGCTCCCCGGCTTTGTCAACACCCACGTCCATACCTCCCAACAAATTTCGCGCGGCGTGGGCGATGATGTAGATTTCATCTGCTGGCTGCACGACCGGATGTGGCCCTTTGAGAGCAATATGACCGAAGAGGATTCCTATGTTTCCACGCTGATGACCAGTCTGGAGCTGATCCGCTCCGGCGTGACATCCTTTGCAGAGCCCGGTGGACAGTTTGTGTCCGGCATGGCGCGTGCGACCGCGCAGTCCGGTCTGCGCGGAAAGCTGGCCAAGTCTGTGATGGACTGCGGCGAGGGCCTGCCGCCAATCTGGCAGCGCACGATGGAGCAGGAGCTGGAGCAGCAGGTGCTGGACCTTGAAAAATACCACAACACGGCGGATGGCCGCGTACAGGTCTGGTTCGGTCTACGCACGATTTTCAACAACACCGACGAGCTCTGCGTCCGCACGAAGGAGCTGGCCGACAAATACGGCGTCGGCATTCACATGCACGTTGCCGAGGCCAAGGAAGAAAAAGAATACACCTACGCCCGCTGGGGCGAGGGCACCGTGAAGCATTTGGAGCAGCTCGGCGTGCTGGACAAAAATCTTCTGGCGGTCCATACCGTCTGGCTCACGGACGAGGAGTTGGAGCTGTTCCGCAAGCGAGACGTGAAGATTTCCCACAATCCGGCCTCCGCGATGCGGGTGCTCGGCTTCGCCCGGATTCCGAAGATGCTGGAGATGGGGCTGCGCCCCTCGATTGGCACAGACGGCGCATCCTCGTCCAACCACATGGACATGGTGGACGAGATGTGGCTGACCAGTCTGATCCACAAGGGCTGGCGGCTGGACCCCACGGTCGTCCCGTCACAGGACATTCTGCGCATGGCGACCAAATGGGGCGCGCGTGCAGTGCTGGACGACGCAAACTACGGCAGTCTGGAAGCCGGGAAAAAAGCGGACCTCATCGTCATCGACCCGCACGGTCCGTCCATGATGCCGGTGAACGACAAGATCGCTGCGCTGGTCACTGCCATGCATTCGGCAAATATCCAGTCGACGATGTGCGACGGCAAGTGGCTCATGCGTGACCGGAAGATCATGACGCTGGATGAAGAGGCCATTTTGAAGGAAGCATGCGCGCGTGCAAACGCGATTTACAAGCGCGCCGGCATTGTCCTGCCGGACCGTTTCCCGGTCGTAAAGGTTTAACCGTCTTCTTTGGTGCCAGAGCACTTGAAAGATAGAAGATAGAAGAAGATAAGCGGAATCGTGTGTATGGAGGTATTGCATGAATCAGAAATTACTGTCCGTAGCAAAGGGCGAAACGCCGGCCGATCTTGTGGTCCGCAACGGCAAAATCGTCAACGTCTATTCCAGCGAGATCTATGACGGCGGCGTGGCTGTCTGCGGAGATACGATCGCGGCCGTCGGCGATGTGGACTATTGCATCGGCGAGGGCACAACCGTCGTAGATGCCGCGGGGAACTATCTGACCCCAGGCTTTCTTGATGGCCATATCCATCCGGAGAGCTCCTCCCTGTCCATTCGCCCCTTCGCCGAAGCGGTGCTTTCCCACGGCACAACCGGTATCATGACCGACCTGCACGAGATCGGCGTCGTCTCTGGGCTGGAGGGCATTGAAGCCATTCTGAAAGAAGCCGAAGCAACGGACCTGAAGCTCTACTTTGTTGTCCCGTCCCACGTTCCGTTCTCTCCGAATCTGGAAACCAGCGGCGGTCGCTTCAACCCGGAGATCATCCGCAAGGCGCTCAAGCGGCCGGACGCGGTGGGCCTGTCCGAATGCGTCGGTCCTTACATCACCGCCGGCTTCCCCGATCTGCTGGAATCGTTCGACAGCACGCTTTCCATGCCGGGCAAGACGCTTCAGGGCCACCTCCCGGATGTGTACGGCCCGGCGATGAGCGCATGTATTGCCGCGGGCGTATCCACCGACCACGAAGCGTTCTGCGAAAAGGACGTATTCGAGCGTCTGCGCAACGGCTGTCATCTCATGATGCGCGAAGGCTCCGCCGCGCGCAATATGCCGACGCTGCTGAAAACCGTCATGGACAATCATTTGGACACCGCCATGGTCAGCATTGTCACCGACGACCTGCACACGATCGATCTCCAGACGCGCGGACATTTGGACGACGCACTCCGCACCGCACTTGGCATGGGATTGGACTTTGTGAAGGCCATTCAGATGGTCACCGTCAACTGCGCAAGAGCATTCAATCTGGAGCGTGAGATCGGCGGACTGGCCCCCGGCCGCCGCGCGGATATCAACATCACCACCGGACCGGAGAACTTCAAAGTGCTCTCCACCTTTGCAGGCGGCCGCCGTATCACAGAAAACGGCAAGCTTCTGGTGCATTATGAAACGGCTGTGCATGAGCCGTGCGTTCTGAACACCATGCACCTCAAGAACCCCATCACTGCCGACAGCTTCAAAATTCATGCGCCGGAGGGCGCGAAAAAGGTCAAGGTGCTCGTCATGGATACGCTCCCGTATATTCCGTTCACGAACCGCCGCGACGTCGAGCTGAACGTAGTCGACGGCGTGGTGCAGTGCGACGTGGCGCAGGACGTGCTCTACATCGCACAGGTCGAGCGTCATGGCAAAAATGGCAACGTCGGCAAAGCGTTCATGGGCGGTTTCCACATCCGCGGCGGCGCTATGGCGTCCTCGGTCGGCCATGACAACCATAACATCATCGTCATGGGCGACAGCTTTGAGGATATGGCACTGGCGGTCAACCGCTGCGCAGAGCTGGGCGGCGGTCAGGTCATTGTTCGCGGCGGTCAGGTTGCGGCCGAGGTCGCCTATCCCATTTGCGGTCTGCTCAGCGACCTTCCGCTGGATGAGCTGGCAGAAAAGAAGCGCGCGCTGAATCAGGTCGCGCATGAGATGGGAACAGAGATCGCGATTCCGTTCATGTTCCTCAGCTTCATTTGCCTCGCAGCGATCCCGGCCTACGCGATCACGGACTGCGGCTTCATCGACGTGGTCAACCAGAAGGTCATCGATCCCATTCTGGAAGTGCTGGCCTAAAACAGCCGGCTGATAAAAGCTTGAGGTTACAAACGCATTTTGAGAGGAGCAATATGAAACAGGATTTCTTTCACTTGACAGAACGTGGCACGACCGTTCGGCGTGAGGTGCTCGCCGGTATCACAACCTTTATGACGATGGCCTACGTGCTGGCTGTCCAGCCCGCCGCAATCTGCGGCTTCGGCCCGGACGCGGCGATCACGGATATCAACGGCGTGGTCATCAGCAAATCGGCGCTGCTTGTGATGTGCGCGCTGGTCAGCGGCGTCATCACGCTGTTCATGGGCCTGTATGCAAACCTGCCGCTGGCGCTGTCCACCGCCATGGGCACCAACTTCCTGCTTGG
>CAVINP010000164.1:0-3448 GCA_963643985.1 bacterium | reverse complement strand
CACGCGGTCGCCGACCTCGCGGGCAAAGCCCATCTCATGGGTGACCACGACCATCGTCATGCCGCCCTCGGCCAGGGCCTTCATGACCTCGAGCACCTCGCCGACCATTTCGGGGTCGAGTGCGCTGGTCGGCTCGTCAAAGAGCATCACGTCCGGCTCCATGCACAGTGCGCGCACGATGGCGATGCGCTGCTTCTGGCCGCCGGAAAGCTGGCTGGGATAGGCATCCGCACGATCGGCCAGACCCACGCGTTCGAGCAGATGCATGGCCGTCTTTTCGGCCTCCTGCCTGCTCTTTTTGCGCAGCTCCATGGGCGCGAGGGTCATGTTGCGCAGCACCGTCATGTTCGGGAAGAGGTTGAAGTGCTGAAAGACCATGCCCATCTTTTGGCGATGCAGGTTGATGTTGACCTTGGGGTCTGTGATGTCCACGCCCTCGAAGGTGATCGTGCCGCCCGTGGGCAGCTCCAGCAGGTTCAGGCATCTCAGGAAGGTGGATTTGCCGCTGCCGGAGGGGCCGATGACGACCACGACCTCGCCGCGGCGGATGTCGGTGGACACGCCGTTGAGGGCGCGAATACACTTGCGCGTGGTAAACGCCTTTTCAAGATTGCGTACCTGAATCAGAGCATCAGTGGTCACTGTTCCTCAGCCTCCTCTCAAGCAAATTGACCAGCTTGGAAAAGAATATCACCAGCACCAGATAGATCGCCGCCACCGCGATCAGCGGCAGGAAAGGCGAATAGGTGCGGCTGCGGATGATGTCGCCCGCCTTGGTCAGATCCATGACCGCAACGTAGCCGGCGACGGAAGTCTCCTTCAGAAGGGCGATGAACTCGTTCGCCAGCGAAGGCAGAACGTTCTTGATCGTCTGGGGTATGATGATGAAGCGCATCGTCTGGAAGTAGTTGAAGCCCAGGCTGCGGCCGGCCTCAAACTGCCCCTGGTCGATGGACATGATGCCGCCGCGCACGATCTCCGCCACGTATGCGCCGGAGTTCAGGCCGAAGGCCAGCGACGCGACCATCACGCCGTTGTCGGAAGAGGCGAAGATGACGAAGAATATGATCATCAGCTGTACGACCACGGGTGTGCCGCGCAACACGGTCAGGTAAAGGCGGCAGACGCCGTTGAAGAAGCCGAAGACCTTGCGCCCCGCCGTCTTGCGTGCGCCCTCGCGGGTCTTGTCGTAGGTGGAGCGCACCATGGCGATGATCACGCCGATCAGTATGCCCAGCAAGCCTGAGAGCAGCGTGATCAGCAGTGTCTTGCCGAGGCCTTCCAGCAGATAGTGCCAGCGGTTCGCCTGCACAAAGTTCAGTATGAAGTCTGCCTTTAATTTTTCAAACCAGGCTTGCACGATGATGTCCTCCCTTTTCAGTGAATAGTAATCACTTCCAAAACACAGAAATGGGAGCTATCTCATCTGATGAGACAGCCCCATCGTTTTGCCGCTTTACCGATTATTCAGCGGTGATGTACTTGGCGACGATGCCTGCCACGGTGCCGTCATCGATCAGCTCCTGCAGAGCGGTGTTGATCTTCTCGGTCAGCTCGCTGTCCTTGGCCACTGCGATGGCATAGTCCTCGGAAGTGTAGGCGGTGTCCAGGATCTTCAGGCCTTCGTTGGCTGCCACGTAGTTCTTGGCGGGCTCGTTGTCGATAACGACGCAGTCCACCTTGCCGCTCGTCAGAGCGATGGTGGCATCGGTGCCGTTCTTGTAGCGCATGATCTCGCCCTTGCCGGCCTCTTCGATGTCGGAGGAGCAGTAGATGTCACCGGTCGTGCCTTCCTGCACGCCCACGGTGTGGTTGGCGCCGTCTGCCAGCAGGTCATCAACGGAAGTGATGGCGCTGTCCTCGGGCACGATGATGGACTGGATGCCGGTGGCGTAGGAGATGGTGAAGTCCACGTTCTGCTTGCGCTCCTCGGTGACGGTCATGCCGGCCATGCCGAAGTCAACCTTGCCGGAAGTGATGGCGGGGATGATGGAGGAGAAGTCCATGTCCACGATCTCGAGCTCATAGCCCAGCTTTTCGCAGATCGCGGCGGCCACTTCCGCGTCGATGCCGACGATCTCGCCGGTCTCGTCATCGTAATACTCGTAGGGCGGGAAGGATGCGTTCGTGCCCATCTTCAGGGTCTCGGCACAAGCCATGCTGCACAGGGCAAAAATCATAACCAGAGCGATTGCAATAATCTTCTTCATGATGTTACCTCCGTATTATTTCGGGGCACTTACCCCTTCGGTTGTATGGATTATACATCTTTAAGGCGTATAATTCAAGTACCTGCCGAGTCATTTAACAGAATATGCACATGACATGTATATTCATGCATATATACAGCGGATAGCGGCCAGCGGTCAGCGAGACAGTGTTGTGTATACAGCAATTCAAGCCATTCAACTGATCACTGATTAGCGGCCACTGCCTCCCTCACATACTCCGCCGCTTCCTTTTCCAGCCCCATGTCCCACAGCAGGGAGCAGGAGAGGTACTTGCCGCGGATGTCGCGTGCGCCCAGGTACGCATCGACCGTATCGTCGGCGCTGAGGTCCATGTCCCGCGGCTCCGTGGGCATGCCCAGCTTTTTCATAAGCGCAAACAGCTCATCGTAATCCGGCAGTTCCTCGTCGATGATGCGCAGTATGTCGCCCCAGCGGTTGCAGATCACGTCGATGCGCTCCGACAGCTTCTGCGGATCGTTCTTTTTGTCGCGGTCCTCGATGCGTATGATCTCGTCCGCGGCCTTGCCGAATATGCGCCGCACCTGCGCCTCCCACGCGCCGCGGTCAAAGGCCTTGGCGTGGGAAAGCATCTTTTCGCGGTCGGGCGTCTGCCCTTTGATGAACCTGTACAGGCGCAGCGTCATCACCGTGCCCACGCCCACCTGTATGCCGTGCAGGTCGTAGGGCTGATTGCGATCCAGCGCCATCATCTCCCACATGTGGCTGAAGTAGTGCTCCAGACCGCTGGCGGGGCGCGAACAGCCGGCAAAGGCCATGCCCAGACCCGCGATCAGCAATCCGTCGGCCACCGCCTTGACGGCATCGGGATCGCGCGCGACCAGCTTTTCGCCGTTGGCCACGATCCCGGCAAGCGCCGAGCGCATCATCTTCGCGATCTCCTCGCAGTAGTACTCGCCCGTGACCAGATTGGTGATGCGCCACTCGCAGATGGCCACGTACTTGGCCAGCATGTCGCCGAAACCCGCCCAGAGCATGCGCATGGGGGCCTGCGCGAGTATGTCGGCATCGAGCAGTATGCCCTGCGGACACCGGTTGTTCAGCGACACCTTCACATGGTCCAGCTCCATGGAACCCGTCGCGGAAGCAAAGCCGTCCATGGACGGGGCCGTACCCACGATGGCGTTCCTGCGGCCGGTCTTGAAGGCCAGCTCCTTGCAGCTGTCGTTGATCACGCCGCTGCCCACGCCCAGTATCAG
>CAVINP010000163.1:0-3474 GCA_963643985.1 bacterium | reverse complement strand
AACCCCACCACCGCTGACGCGGTCCCCCTCCCCTTTATAGCAGTCGCCGCACTGCCTATGGCAGCGGCGACCAGCCCGCGCGAATCCTTCGGATTCCGGCGCGGCGCTGCCCAAGCCCTGCGCAGCAGGTCTTGGGTGCGTTTCAGGGGAGGCAAGGGAAACCGGCTGAGTGGTTGGTAGCCTCATCCCCCGGGGAAACGTAAAAAACCATAAAACGGGGTGAGATTGTATGAATTCGACACTTCTTGAGGGCAATATCCGCAAACAGCTGACGCAGCTGGCGCTGCCATTGTTGATCGGCAATGTACTCCAGCAGCTCTACAACACGGTGGACACGCTGGTGATCGGCAAGTTTCTGGGCACGGAGGCCTTTTCCGCCGTGGGCATTGCGGGCACGATCATGAACCTGTTCATATTCGTGCTGACGGGCTTCTGCACGGGCATATCGGTGCTGCTGGCGCAGATCTACGGCCACGGCGACCGCACCCTCTTCAGGCGCGAGGTCTTTGTGTCGATGACGCTGGGCGCGGGCATCACGCTGGCCCTGAGCGGGCTGTTCATGGGGCTGATGCGCCCCGTGCTGCGGCTGATCGATTCGCCTGAGAACCTCATACCCTACATCGAGGCCTATCTGTCCGTCATCATCGGCGGCATGATCGCCACTTTCTTCTATAATATGTTCTCGAGCATGCTGCGCTCCATAGGAGATACGCGTGCGGCGACGTTCTTCCTGTTTGTGGCGGTGCTGGTCAATGCGGTGGTGGACTACATCTTTGTGGCACTGCTGGATTTCGGCATCGCGGGCGCGGCGTGGGCGACGGTGCTCAGCCAGCTGCTCAGCGCCGTCTGCTGTCTGTTCTACATCTACCGCCGCAACCGCGATCTGCTCTGCTCGCGCTACGACATGCGCTATGAAAAGGGCATGGTGCGCGACACGCTCTCCTTCGGCTTTTCCTCCGCGCTGCACCAGTCGAGCCTGTACATCGGCAAGATATTCGTGCAGGGCGCGGTCAACACGCTGGGCACGGCCGGCATTGCGGCCTACACCGCCACGACGCGCATCGAGGGCTTTGCCAATTCCATCGGCACGAGCTTCGGGCAGGCGGCCTCGGTGTTCATATCCCAGAACTACGGCGCGAAGAAGCCGGATCGCGTGCGCGGCGGTCTCAGGCAGGGCATGACGCTCAGCCTCCTGCTGGGGCTGGTGCTGGCGGTGCTGATGTATGTCACGGCCAAGCCGGGCATGCTGATCTTCCTGGATTCCAACGAGGAGACCGCCGTGCGCTACGGCGTGGAATATCTGCATCTGATCGCCTTCTTCTATCTGATGTGCTTCTCCGGCAACGTCTTCGTGGGCTACTTCCGCGGCGTGGGTCACGTGTACATACCGCTGGCAGCCACTACGATGCACATCAGCGTGCGTGCGCTGCTCTCGTATGCGCTGGCGGGGTCGCTCGGGCTGCGGGCGGTCGCATGGGCCACGGGCGCGGGCTGGCTGCTGATGACGAGCTTTCAGATCATCATGCTGCGACGCGTGAGGAGCGAGGGAGTAGGGAAAAGCTGAGGTTGGACTTGGCCGCCAAATGGGCTGAGGGGATGTCACTGACTCGAATTGCTGCAACCTTTGGCGAACTCCCACCACCGCTCACGCGGTCCCCCTCCCTCACCGAGGGAGGCTTGGGCTTTGACACTTCAGGACAAAAACGTCGGAGAAAAAACCGTGATCGTTGAGATTAAGAATATTGATGCGCCCGAGCTTGCGCCGTACATACAGTTGCGCAGCCGTCAGACGCAGGCGGCGGGGCTGTTCATTGCCGAGAGCGCGAAGGTGATCGCCTGTGCGCTGGATGCGGGCTGCGTACCGGTGTCGCTGCTGATGGAGCGGCGGCAGATCGAAAGCGAAGCCGGACGGCGGATATCGGAGCGCTGCGCGGATGTACCCGTCTACACAGCACCGCGGGCCCTGCTGGAAGGGCTGACGGGCTATGCGCTCACGCGCGGCTTCCTTGCTGCCATGCGCAGGCCTCAGCCGCGGGACGCGGCCGAACTGCTGTCAGGTGCGCGGCGCGTGGCCGTGCTCGAGCACGTGACGGATGCCACAAACGTGGGCGCGATACTGCGCTCGGCGGCGGCGCTGGGCATGGATGCGCTGCTGCTCACGCCCGACTGCTGCGATCCGCTGCACCGAAGGGCACTGCGTGTGAGCATGGGCACGGCGTTTCAGCTGCCGTGGGCGTACTGCGGGGACGTTATGGGCGTGCTGCACGGACACGGTTTTCGTGTGGCCGCGCTGGCACTGCGCGAGGATGCGGTGGCGATCACCGATCCTACACTGAAAAACGAGGCAAAGCTGGCGCTGCTGCTCGGCTCGGAGGGCGAAGGCCTGAGCGAGGAGAGCATTGCGCGGGCGGACTGCTGCGTGCGCATACCGATGGCGCACGGCGTGGACTCGCTCAATGTCGCCGCAGCGGCCGCCGTGGCGATGTGGGAGCTGAGGGCGAGGGAATAGGCACCGGTTACCGGGGAAATGGTGTGATGGTGCGCGGTAGAACAGGCCATTCCACTGACCACTGAAGGAGTCTTCATCATGCGATTGGACAAGGCATTGGCGCTGACGGGGCTGTCGCGCACACAGGCGAAGGCACTGATCGCCGCAGGGCGCGTGCAGGTCTGCGGCCGGGTGGTGCGCGACCCGGGACAGAGCGCGGAGATAGGGGAAATACTGCTGGACGGTGCGCCGATCGACGCGGATCGGGAACTGTACCTGATGATCAACAAGCCCGCGGGTGTCGTCACCGCCACGGAGGACAAACACCTGCCGACCGTGGTATCGCTTCTGCCGGAGAAGTACGCGCGGCGCAGGATCGGCCCCGTGGGGCGGCTCGACCGGGACGTGACGGGGCTGGTGCTGCTGACCACCGACGGTCAACTGGCGCATCGGCTGATATCGCCCAAACACAAGGCCGAGAAACTCTACCGCGCCGTGTGCGAGGGTGAACTGACGGACGCGGACGTGCAACGCTTTGCCGAGGGGCTGCAGTTGTCGGACTTCACCGCGCTGCCCGCCGAACTGCGGATACTGAGCGCGGGAGAGACCTCGCAGGCGGACGTGATACTCACCGAGGGCAAGTTTCATCAGGTCAAGCGCATGTTCGCCGCCGTGGGACACCCGCTGATCTCCCTGAAGCGCCTGCGCATCGGCAGCCTGTGGCTGGATGAGACGCTCGAAGAGGGCGAATTCCGTCTGCTGACGCAGGAGGAGATCGAGGCGCTGAAGCGCCGGGAATCAGGGATTAGGAATTAGGGACCGGCGAAACCCCTCCACCGCTGACGCGGTCCCCCTCCCCTTGCAGGGGAGGCAAGGGTTGGTAGCCCTGAAAGGTAAACTGTACCCCGTAAAATGGACACGGATTTTGTGGGGGCGGACACCCCGTCCCCGCAATCCGGACAGAGGTTTTTTTCAAAACCCCGTTT
>CAVINP010000162.1:0-3512 GCA_963643985.1 bacterium | reverse complement strand
GATAAAAACGCTTTTGTTCTTGCGCACGCGCAGGCTTCATGATATAATGGGTGCAATATAACCAGGAAGGATCATTGCAGATGAATCTTCAGGTATTGGTTACGTGCATGCACGAAAAGGATATGGATCTGTATCGCCGCATGAATCTTCATACGGATGCCGTCATCGCCAATCAAGCCGATGATTTTTCCTATCGGGAGGAGGTTATAGACGGCCACATCGTGCGCATGATGACCACCCCGACCCGCGGCCTCAGCCGCAACCGCAACATCGCGCTGGGGCTGGCAACGGCGGAATACCTGCTCTTTTCGGACGATGACCTCGTGTTCAACGACGATTATGAAGAAAAGATCGCCGCAGAGTTTGAACGTCATCACGAAGCGGAGGCCATCAAGTTCAGTTATCACAATCTCTCGGAAACACGCCAGAGCATATATAATATCAAAGAATTCGGAAAAGCAACCCGCAGGAATATAGCTGCAAGCGGAGTTTGCGCGCTCGCCGTCAAAAGGGACGCGCTGATACGGCGCAACCTTCATTTCCACGAATATTTCGGCACGGGGACGGAGAACTACTGCGGCGAGGACACGATCTTTATACAGAACATGATCAACCGGCATGTGAAGTTCTACCGCTCCCCCGTGGACATCGCCGGCATCGACCAGACGGAATCGACCTGGTTTGAAGGCTTTACCGAGAAATACTTCACGGTGGCCGGGCGGATGTTCGGTACCATCTATCACGGGCTTTCCTACCTGCTGGCGCTCCGCAGCGCATACCGCTTCCGTTTCAAGAAGCGCTCCGAATGCAAGCTCGGTTTCTGGAAGATGCTCAAATGCTATTACAGGGGGATTTGGGAAAGCGGCAGATACAATCTGCCCGAGGAAGGACAAAAGGAATGACACAGGCGAACCGGTTTCCCAAACTCCTCGTCATATCCAACCAATGTTTTTCGCATTCGACCTCGAACGGGAGGACGATGGGAAACTTCTTCGTCGGCTGGCCCAAGGACAGGCTGGCGCAGTTCTGCCTTTCCATGAAGGATCCGAATTGGGATGTGTGTGACAGATATTTCTGCGTCACGGATGCGCAGGCACTTGCAGCCTTCAAATCGGGCAGATGCGCGGGCGGCACCATCGATGCGGCGGCAACAAAAAGTGAGAGTGCCGCCCCGTCCACAGGCGGAAAGGGCATTGCGCGCAACGCCCTGACCATGTTGGAACGCAACATGGTATGGCGCTTGGGGCGCTGGAAGAAGTGCGGCTTTGACGCATGGGTGCGGGACTTTGCACCCGATGTGGTACTGCTGCAGGCGGGAGATATGGCCTACACGTTCCAATTGGCCCGCAGGGTCGCACTGAAGCAAAAAGCGAAGCTCGTCATCTACAACAGCGAGGCCTATTACTTCAAGGATTTTGATTATTTCAGGGGCAGGGGCCTTGCCAAGCTGCTCTACCCGATCTTCCGCATGGATTTCAGACACTGCCTGAGAAAAACCTATGCTTTGACCTCGCACATATTCTACGCCTGTGACGCGCTGACCATTGATTACGGCAAGGAATTTTCCGTGCCGTCCGAGACCATCTACACCGCATCGGCCACGCCTGAAGCGCCGATCAAGGCGGATGACGGCACTTTTACTGCGGCCTACTGCGGCAATCTGGGCCTGGATCGCTACAAGGCGCTGATCGAGGTCGCCGAGGCCCTGCAGAGCATATCGGAGGATCTGTACCTCGATGTGTACGGCAAGGCCCCGAGCGAGGCTGCGGCGCAGGCGCTCAACAACTGCCCCGGGCTGCGCTTTC
Organism: bacterium; assembly: GCA_963643985.1. Lineage (GTDB taxonomy): Bacteria > Bacillota > Clostridia > Christensenellales > Aristaeellaceae > SFTH01. The sequence continues at coordinate 1,707 of CAVINP010000162.1, read as the reverse complement.
ACGGCTTCGTGTCCTACGCGGAGGTGCAGAACGTCATTGCAAACAGCGATCTCGTGCTGCATGCGGAGAGCTTTGATGCCTTCTATCGCGAGGATCTGAAGTATGCCTTCTCGACCAAGATCGCCGATCAGATCTCAAGCGGCAAGTGTTTTCTGCTCTACGCGCCCGAAACGCTGGCGTGCAGCCGCTATCTGATCGAAAACGAGGCGGCCTATGTGGTGACGCAGAAGGACAAACTGCGTGAAACGCTGGCCGGGATTGTACAAGATCCGTCGGCGCGGACGAAATACCGCACGCGAGCGCTCGAGCTTGCCAAACAAAACCATTGCGGCACGAAATCCGTTTCCCGCTTCCAAAGTGTCATCTGTGAACTCTCTGAAAGGGATAATCATCCATGAAAGTTTTACAGGTCAATTGCGTCTACAAGAGCGGCAGCACGGGCAAGATCACGGCCGATCTGCATGCCGAGCTGCCGGGAATGGGCATCGAATCCGTCGTTTGCTACGGCCGCGGCGAGAAGCGTGCGGAGCCGAACGTCTACAAGACATGCGGCGAGTTCTATTCCCATGTCAATCATTTCATGGCCAACCTGACGGGCGTGATGTACGGCGGCTGCCTGATATCCACGCGCAGACTCATGCGCATCATAGAGCGCGAACGGCCCGACGTGGTGCACCTGCAGTGCATCAACGGCTATTTTGTGAACATCTATAAACTTATTAATTGGCTGAAAGAGAAGCACATCCGAACGGTGCTCACGCTGCACGCGGAGTTCATGTACACGGGCGGTTGCGGTCACTCCGTTGACTGCACCGGGTGGAGCAGCCCGAGCGGTTGCGGTCACTGCCCGAGGTGGCGCCGCGAGACCCGGTCCTACCTCTTTGACCGCACGGGCACGATGTGGCAGCGCATGAAGCGGGCCTTCGAGGGCTTTGACGAGGGGCTGATCGTAACTTCGGTCTCGCCCTGGCTGATGGAGCGTGCCGAGAGATCGCCGATACTTGCGGGTAAGCGGCACTGCGTGGTGCTCAATGGCCTGGATACGTCGGTGTTTACGCTGCGGGATACCCGCGCGCTGCGCGAAAAGCACGGCTGTGTGGGTAAGAAGGTCATATTCCACGCCACGCCGGGCTTTTCGGATGATCCCAGGCACATCAAGGGCGGTTATTACCTGATCGAACTTGCCAAGCGCATGCCGGACGTGCAATTCATTGTTGCGGGCGACAAAGCGGGAGACTTTGCCGTGCCGGAAAATATGACATTGCTGGGGCGCGTGTCGTCTCAGACGGAGCTGGCGGAATACTATTCCATGGCGGACATAACGGTGCTGACCAGCCTGCGAGAAACCTTCTCGATGATCTGCGCCGAGAGCCTGAGCTGCGGTACACCCATGGTCGGCTTCAGGGCGGGTGCGCCGGAACAGATATCGCTGAGCGAATACAGCCGCTTTGCGGAGCATGGCGATGTGGCCGCCCTGGAGCAGGCCGCGCGGGAGATGCTGGGTCGGGAGATCGACAAGCAGGCCGTCTGTTGCGCCGCCGCCGCGAAGTACGGCAAGGACGTCATGTGCCGCGCGTACGCGCAGGTCTACCGAAAGGTTGTTGAGGGCTAAAGCTATGTATTACGACACCTACAGAGGCAAAAAGCACAGCGCATGGCGGCGCGAACCCAGGCATCGGGGCGGTGGCTGCCTCTCTGCGCTGCTGC
>CAVINP010000161.1:0-3529 GCA_963643985.1 bacterium | reverse complement strand
CTGGCAGCGAAGCTGACTGAGGGGTTGGTAGCCCCCCAGAAAAACGTGAAGAGCCCAAAAAATCCCCGATCCGGAGCAATGTCGGATCGGGGAAGTTTCCTTATATTTCCTGCAGCACTTTGTCAAGCTCTGCGATTTCCTCAGGTCTTGTCGCCCAGCTTGTGACGAAGCGTATGATGCTGTGCGCATCGTCGCAGCGTCCGAATATGCTGACATCGACTTTTTTTATGAGCTTTTCGAGGCACCCGTTTTCGATCACGCAGAAGATCTGGTTGGTCGGCGAGCCGAAGAGAAGCGGCAGATGGTGATGCGTCAGCACGTCGCGCAGATCGTCCGCCGCATTGATGGCGGGTTTGCCGATATTGAGGTAGAGATCGTCGGTAAAGAGCGCGTCGAACTGCAGTCCCGCCAGCCAGCCCTTGGCCAGCAGTGCGCCGTGCTGCTTGACGATCGTGAAAAAGTGGGGGATAAGCCCGTGCTTCATGACCAGCGCTTCGCCGAAGAGCGAACCGCACTTCGTGCCGCCGATGTAGAATGCATCGCAGAGTTCTGCCAGATCGGCAAGCGTCACGTCGTTTTCGGGACAGGCGAGGGCATAGGCCAGGCGTGCGCCGTCCACGTAGAGCGGCATGCGATGCTTGCGGCATACCTCGGCGATGGAGGCAAGCTCGGCCCTGTTGTAGAGCGTGCCGTATTCCGTGGGCTGGGAGATGTAGACCATGCCCGGCATGACGGTGTGATCGCAGGTGGTGTCCGTCAGATACTCATTGACGCGTGTCTCGATCTGTTCGGCGGAAATTTTGCCGTCGGTGTGGGGAAGGGGCAGCACCTTGTGGCCGCCGTACTCGATCGCTCCGGCCTCGTGCACGGCGATGTGGCCGCTGTCTGCACAGACCACGCCCTGATAGGATTTGAGAAGCGCGGATATGACGGTGGCGTTCGTCTGCGTGCCGCCGACCAGAAAGTATACATCGGCCTCGGGCGCGTTGCAGACGCGGCGGATCTTGGCCTTGGCGGCCTCGCAGCACTCGTCCAGACCGTAGCCGACGTGCTTGATCAGGTTCGTGTCCTGCAGGCGCTGCAGTATGGAGGGATGCGCCCCGACCATGTAGTCGGAGGCGAATGACAGCTGATTGCTCATGGTATGGCTCCTTTTCTTTCGGTGGTCAGTGGTCAGTTGAATGGCTTGGATTATTGCTCAATACAACACTGTTTCACCGGCCACCGCTCACTATCCGCTACTTACTCATCCAGACTTTCCTTGGCTTCGCGGCCCTTCTTCAGCAGTTCCTTCAGCGTGGCTGCATCCGAATTCTGCAGCGCGTCGCGGTACTGCGTCATGCGCCCGATCAGCCCGTTCAGCTCTTCAATCAGCGGCTCACGGTTGTCCATGAACAGCTCCGTCCACATGCCCTCGTTCAGGCGTGCGACGCGCGTCATATCCATAAAGCTGCCCGCCGAGTAGCCGCGGTGCTTCTGCGCCAGATCGCTTTGGGCGTAGGCACTGGAGACGATGTGCGCCAGCTGAGAGGTGTAGGCGATGATTTCGTCATGAATCTCGGGCGTGGAAAAGCGCACGTGCAGAAAGCCGATGGAGAGGAAGAAGGTCTTTGCCCACAGCCGCTCCTCCGGAGTCACCTCGGGTGCGGGCGTGAGTATCATGGAGGCCGTTTCGAACATGTCATCGCGCGAGTAGCGGAAGCCCGAGAACTCGCGGCCCGCCATCGGATGACCGCCCATGAAGTGCCACTTGGCATCCTTCGTCAGGTCCCGCAGCTCGCTGCAGATCACGCGCTTGACGCCGCCGCAGTCGAACACGCGTGCACCGTCGGCGAAGAGGTGCGCGTGCGAGCGGATGTAGTCGACGATTGCACCCGGGTAAAGCGCCACGATGATCACGTCGCACTCGGGCATGTTGGCGTCATTCAGGCGGCCGTCGATCGCGCCGACCAGCTCTGCCTTCATCATTTCGCTTTCCTTGAGATCCACCGCCAGCACCGTATGCGAGGTGTTGAGCTTGATGCTGCGGGCCATCGAGCCGCCGATCAGGCCAAGGCCTACGATACCGATTTTCATGACTTTACCGCTCCTTTCAGTGCTTTGCCGCGAAGGGTTGAATGCTGCGCACGTTCGCCGCCAGCCGGTCAAAGGCTTCGGGTGTGAGCGATTGTGCGCCGTCGCAGAGTGCGTGCTGTGGGTCGTTGTGCACCTCTATCATCAGACCGTCAGCGCCCGCGGCCGTCGCGGCCAGTGCCATCGGCGCGACCAGGGACGAGGACCCCGTGCCGTGGCTGGGATCGACGATGATCGGCAGATGCGTCATCTGGTGCAGCACCGGCACCGCGGAGATGTCCACCGTGTTGCGCGTGGCGGTCTCGAAGGTGCGTATGCCGCGCTCGCAGAGTATCACGTTCGGATTGCCGCCGGCCAGTATGTATTCCGCGCTCATGAGCAGTTCCTGCAGCGTGCTGGCCAGACCGCGCTTGAGGAGGATGGGCTTCTTCAGTTTGCCCAGTTCTTTGAGCAGCTCGAAGTTCTGCATGTTGCGTGCGCCGACCTGGATCACGTCCACATCCTCAAAGAGCGGCAGGTGCGAGCCGTCCATGATCTCGGTCACGATGGGCAGCCCCGTCACGCGCCGCGCCTCCTTGAGAAGCTCTATGCCCTCGGCGTGCAGCCCCTGAAAGGCGTAGGGGGAAGTGCGCGGTTTGAAGGCGCCGCCGCGCAGCAGGGTCGCGCCCGAGGCCTTGACCGCCTTGGCGACCTCGACGATCTGCTCGCGGGATTCCACAGAGCAGGGCCCGGCGATGATCTGGAAGTGGCCGCCGCCGATCTTTACGCCGCCCACATCCACCACGGTGTCATCCTCGTGGAACTTGCGGTTGGCGTTCTTGTACGGCTCCTGTATGCGCTTGACCGTGTCGACCACGTCCAGCGATTTGAGAAGGTCGATATCGACGTTCGAGGTGTCGCCGATCAGGCCCAGTATGGTATGGCGGCTGCCCTTGGAGAGATGTATGCCCAAATCCATGCTCTTGAGCCAGTGAGTCAGCTGTTCCACCTTTTTTTCGTCGGCCTTGTCCTTGAGAATGATGATCATAGTACACTTCCTCCTTGCAAATAAAAAGTGCTGCAGCGAGTTTTCACTGCAGCACTTTTACGAATGTAGCGTATAAGCGTTTACTTTTGCGCGCAGCCAAAACCCCGACCGAAGCAAGTGCCGGTGAGGTAATAATAATATTCGGCTGCAAAAGAAGCAATACGCATACGTTCCGTTCCTCTTTTTCTTTGGATGAAAAGATGATACCACAACCGCGGGAAAATACAAGACCGAACAGCGTTAATTTTTGGGGAATAAGTTGCCGGGCACGAGTTACTAGGGATACACTGATTAAATGAGGTGGTAAGCTGAGCAGTGAATTTTGTGCTAGACGCAATTGCAAAAATCGAAGGTTTACTGGAGGTAAATCAAGGTTTTTGCAAGAAGCGGATAGCGCAAAAGGCACGCTCAGATTCGCCGCCGAATTAA
>CAVINP010000160.1:0-3584 GCA_963643985.1 bacterium | reverse complement strand
GTGTTGAGCATGGCCTCGGGGAAGTCGCAGTTCGGATAGAAGTCCGTCCACTGACGCTGACCCTGGAAGCCGCCGGCGATCGCATTGTGGCCGACCATTTCCTCTTCGTTGCCCTCGCCCAGGTTGGGATTGCCGTTCATCAGGTCCTTGATGATCAGGTACATCTTGAGGGTGAATTCCCAGTCTTCCTTCTTCTTTTCGGGGGTCTTCTGCAGCTCGGCGGGGTTCTTGTCGAAGCCTTCGATGAGGTTCTTGTCGGCCCAGGCCTTGAGCTTTGCATACTCTTCCTTGTCATAGATGCCCAGCGTCATGCGGCGGATGACCTCGACCTCGTCGACGGACTCAACGCGCATGCCCAGGTATTCCTCGATGAACTTGGAGTCGATGATCGAGCCGCCGATGCCCATCGTCACGGAGCCGATCTGCAGGTAGGACTTGCCGCGCATGGTGGCTGCGGCGACGGCTGCGCGGCCGAAGCGCAGCAGCTTTGCCTTGACATCCTCGGGGATGGAGGTGTCGTCGGCTTCCTGAACCTCATGGCCGTAGATGCCGAAGGCCGGCAGACCCTTCTGGGCGTGCGTGGCCAGAACGGAGGCCAGATACACCGCGCCGGGACGCTCGGTGCCGTTGAAGCCCCAAACGGCCTTGATGGTGTTGCGGTCCATGTCCATGGTCTCTGCGCCGTAGCACCAGCAGGGCGTCACCGTCAGGGTGATCGCAACGCCGTTGTTGCGGAACTTCTCTTCGCAGGCTGCGGCCTCGGCCACGCGGCCGATGGTGGTGTCGGCGATGATGACCTTCACGGGCTCGCCGTTGGAGTAGCGCAGGTTCTCCTCAAAGAGCTTTGCTGCGGACTTGGCCATGTTCATGGTCTGCTCTTCCAGGCTCTCACGCACCTTCAGTGCGCCGCGGCGGCCGTCGATGGTCGGACGGATGCCGATGACGGGATAGGAACCCAGATATCTGTTCTTTGCCATAGTTATTTCCTCCTGATAATTATTTTGCAGTAATCTGCATAATTCGCCCATATCAGATTTAAACACAATATAACATTGATATTCCTGCCTGTATTGTGGTATAATCACAGAAAGTGGTAAAATATTCACTTGCGCAAAAATCGCACAAAAAAGGAGGCCATAACATGCATTATCTGGAATATCATGAGCCGATACAGCATCGGACATTTGATTTCCCGCTGGCCTGCTACCATGTCGATGAGCATTTTCCGCGCTACCACATGACCATGCACTGGCACAAGGAGATGGAGATCATACGCGTCTGCAGCGGCAAAGTGCACTTCTTTCTGGACGATTGCGAGCTGGAGGCCAATGCGGGCGACCTTCTGACGCTGGGCAGCGGCGTCATCCACGGCGGCGAGCCGTACGAGAGCGTATACGAGTGCATCGTGTTTGATCCGCAGGCGCTCACGCCCCAGCTGCAGTCGCTCAGCGGGGAACTCCTGCCCCTGCTGCGCAATGTCATCTTCCTGAAAAGTAGTGTAATTGAGGCCGATTCCGGGCTGCACGACGCGGTCGAACGGCTCTTCACGATCTCCCGGGCCGACTTCGCCGGCCACGGCCTGGATCTGATGGGCGCGGTCTTTACGCTGTTGGGCGCACTGCTGCGCAACCTGCCCAACGCGCAGATGCAGACGGTCTCCGAGCAGCGCTGGCAGAGGGCCGAACAGCTCAAGCCCGCGCTGGAATACATCGAGCTGCACTACGGCCAGCACATCTCCCTTGAGATGCTCGCCAGGCTGACGGGCTTTTCGCCCAAATATTTCTGCAGATACTTCCGCACCATCGTGCACCGCTCACCCATCGATTACCTGAACTACTACCGCGTGGAGTGCGCCGCGCACCTGCTGGCCGGCACCGACATGAACGTCGCCGAGGCCGCCATGCACTGCGGCTTTTCCGACTCCAGCGCCTTCATCAAGCAGTTCCGCAAGTACAAGGGCACCACGCCCAAGCAGTACAAGCTGCACATGAGTCACAATTGAGACGGAAAATTACAAAAAAAGTGTAAACAAATATTGAAATCTCTTTTCAAACAGGCATTATTCGTGGTATAATGAGGATGGATTATTTTTTCGGAAAGGGGGACATGCGGCATGCGGCGCAAAATTGCTCTGATTCTGGTGCTGGTACTGCTCTGCGGCCTGATCGCATCTCTCGCCGAGGAAACGCCCCGGGTCGAGCCGACCGTCCACGTCACGCATGCGCCTGTCAGCGTGACCCCGACCCCGACCCCTACGCCCACACCGACCCCGACCCCCACGCCCACACTGACGCCCACACCGACCCCGACACCCGATGCCGGGACGGATGCAACGCCCGTGCCTGAGATATCCGCCGAGCCGACGCCCGGGGAGACGGCATCGCCCGAGGCGGCGCAGACGCCCGAGGCCACAATCGATCCCGAGGCGAGCCAAACGCCCGAAGCAAGCATCGAGCCGACGCTGATGCCCGATGTGTCCCCCTCGCCGGAAGCGAGCATGGACCCGACGGAGGAAGAGGATCAGGCCGAGGACGATCAGCACCTCAATGACGGCGATCTTGAAATTATTTCCACCAATCCCTATATGGGCTGGAACGGCGTCACGCCCAGCAGCGAGCAGGGCATGCCCATACCGATGCTCTTCCAGACCGACTATCCCGACATCGTCTGCACCGTTCGCGGCGTGCCGCGTTCGGTCGCCACATCCGGCTGCGCCGCGACGAGTCTGTCGATGGTCATCGCCTATCTCACGGGCAACACCGACCAGAACCCCTCCGTGCTGTTCTGCGATTCCGTGAAAAACGGTTTGTATCAGGGCGCGGGCTGGAGCCATGCCACGCTGAGCTACTACGCCTCGCGCTACGGCGTAAAGTCCTCCTGGATCGGCAACAGCGGCAAGGCAATACGCGAGGCGCTCTCCCGGGGCAAGCCGATCATCGCGCACATGGGCCCGGGCATATTCACCAAGCGCGGCCACTATGTCGTGCTGCGCGGCCTGACCTCGAACGGCAAGGTGCTCATCAACGATCCGGTCAGCCCGACGAAGTGCCGCAAGGCCTTCCCGATGAGCACGCTGCTGGCGCAGTGCAAGGGCAGCCACGCGTTCATGGTCTGCTGGGTCGATGATATGCCGGACAGTTCGGATGACGATATCCCGACGGATGAGACCATCGAAGAAGCGGCAGTCGAAGAAAGCGAAACCGCCGATGAGGCTGTCGAAGAAAGTGAAGAAGCTGCCGAAGAAAGTGAAGAAGTTGCCGCCGGAGATGCAGACGTGCTGCATGGCACGGTGCTCAAGAGCGGTGCACGCGTGCGCAGCGGCGCGGGGAAGAGTGCGGACGTGATCGGCATGCTCGCAATCGGCAGCGATGTCGAACTGCTGGGGCGCGTCACGGCCGAGGAAGACGGCGCGACCTGGTGGCAGATCCGCTACGAAGACGGCATCGGCTACATACACGGGGACCTGGTACAGCTGATTAAATAAAAAGGTTCATCACGGAAAGTTGGGGAATTGACCAATCCTGACTGAGAGACCGGGAAACGGATTCATCCCTCCGACATATGCAATCGGAGGGATGTTCTTT
>CAVINP010000159.1:0-3609 GCA_963643985.1 bacterium | reverse complement strand
GGCGTACTGGCCAACGACGACGTGTCGCTGGACATCCGCGCGGGCGAGGTGTTTGCGCTGGTGGGCGAAAACGGCGCGGGCAAATCCACGCTGATGAACATACTCTACGGCCTGAAATCGCCCACGGACGGCGAGATATACATCCGCGGGCAGAAGGTCGGACACCAGACCCCTGCCGGGGCCATCGCCATGGGCGTGGGCATGGTGCACCAGCACTTCAAGCTCGTGCCATCCTTCACGGTGGCGCAGAACATCGCGCTGTGCTGTGAGCCGAAGAAAAAATTCGGGCTGTACGACTTTGCCGCCGCCGAGGAGACCGTGAAGTCGCTCTCGCATGACTTCGGGCTGGAGATCGACCCCAAGGCGCGGGTCAGCACGCTCAGCGTGGGACTGCAGCAGCGCGTGGAGATACTCAAGACGCTGCACCGCGGCGCGGACATACTGATACTGGACGAGCCGACGGCCGTGCTCACCCCGCAGGAGACGAACGAACTCTTCGCGGTGATCCGCGGCATCGTGCGCGACAAGGGCATGACCGTGGTCATCATCACCCACAAGCTCTACGAGGTCATGGCGATCTCCGACCGCGTGGGCGTGATGCGTGCGGGCAGGCTGGTCGGCGTGCACGACACGAAGGATGTCAACGAGCGCATGCTGGCGAGCATGATGGTCGGCAGGGAGATGCTCTTTGCCGATCTCAAAAAGGAAGAAACCTCCGGCGGGGAAAAGATCCGCGTGGACAATCTGCAGGTACTCTCGGACCGCATGCTGGAGGCCGTGCGCGGCGTATCGCTCTCGGTGCACGCGGGCGAGATACTGGGCATCGCGGCCATCGAGGGCAACGGCCAGAGCGAGCTGGTCGAGGCCGTCACGGGCATGCGCCCCGTGCGCGGCGGCAGCGTGTATGTCAACGGCGTGAACGTCACCGGGCACACCCCCGGTGAGATTCGCGCACTGGGGCTGGCGCACGTGCCGGAGGACAGGCTCTCCACGGGCATTTCCGCCAAATCGAGCATCGCGGACAACCTGCTGGTGGGCAAGCAGCGCACCCCCGAATTTTCCGTGCGCGGGCTGCACATCAGGCGCGGCGCGGTGCGCGACTATGCCAAGCGCCTCTTCTCGGCCTTTGACATTCGCGGCGCGGGCGTGGACACCCCGGCCGGTTCGCTCTCGGGCGGCAATATGCAGAAAGTGGTCATCGCGCGTGAATTCTCGCTGGGCGCAAACGTGCTGGTGATCGCCCAGCCGACGCGCGGCGTGGACATCGGCGCGATCGAGTTCATACACAAGTCGATCATCGACAAGCGCAACGCGGGCTGCGCGATACTGCTGGTGAGCGCGGATCTGGACGAGGTCTTCCGCCTCTCCGACCGCATCATCACCCTCTTTGAGGGCCGCGTGACCGGCTGCTTCAAGGCGGGCGAAATCAAAAAGGAAGACATCGGCTACTACATGACCGGCGGCCGGTCGGATGAGGAGGCGCAGGCATGAAAAAGGATTTAAAGACGCTCTTCTCGTTCAGGCGTTTCAAGGTAAACGGCGGCTACCTGCTCTCGCTGAGCATATCGGTGATACTGGCGCTGCTGGTGGGCGCGATCTTCATGGCGGCCTCGGGACACGATCCCCTGCAGGGCTATGCCGCGCTGATCACGGGCGCGCTGAGCAGCAAGCGTGCCATCGGCGACACGCTGGCCAAGACGGCGACGCTCTGCCTGCTGGGTCTGGCGACGGCGGTCGCGGCGCAGGGCGGCATATTCAACTGCGGCGGCGAGGGTCAGCTCTACTTCGGCGCGATCTGCTCGGCACTGGTCGGCGCGTACCTGCCGGGGCTGCCGGGCGTGGCCGGCGTCGTGCTCTGCCTGATTGTGGCCATGCTGGCGGGTGCGCTCTGGGCGTACATCCCGGGCATACTCAAGGTGCGCCTCAAGGTCAACGAGGTCATCACCACCATCATGCTCAACTCCGTGGCGACCTACTTCTGCGCCTATCTGTCCAACGGCCCGCTCAAGACCGCCGAACGCGGCATCGCCTCGGGCACGGCCAAGATCGACACGGCCTACGCCTTTTCGAAGGTCATCAACCTCTCCAACCTCACAAGCTCCATATTCATCTCCGCCTGTGCGGCGCTGTTTATCTGGTACCTGATGAAGCGCACGACCACGGGCTTTGAGATGAAGCTGACGGGCGAAAACGAGCGCTTCGCGGGCTATGCGGGCATCAGATCCGCGCGTCTGGCGATGCTGGGCATGCTCATCTCCGGCGCGATCTGCGGCATGGTGGGCATGTTCGAGGTCTTCGGCATTCACAAGAGATACACCGATTCCGTCTCCAACGGCTTCTTCTGGGACGGCATGCTGGTGGCCATGATCATGCGCTATCAGCCCACGGGCATCATACTGATGAGCTTCTTCTTCGGCATACTCAAGATCGGCGGCACGGGCATGGAAAAGGTGGGCATCCCCAGCGAGACGATCACGATCGTGCAGTCGGTCATCATATTCTTCATGGCGGCCGAGGGCGGCATATCCGAGGCGATCAGGTCGCGCAGGCTGCGCCTGAAGGCGAACGCAACGAAGGGAGGCAGCGAACATGTCTGATTTCCTGAGCATATTCTCCATCGGCCTGTTCCAGAACACGCTGCGCACGGCGACCCCCGTGGTGCTGGCGGCGCTGGGCATACTCATGACCGATCACGTGGGCATCATGAACATCGGCATGGACGGCATGATGCTCTGCGGCGCGTTCTTCGCGGTGCTGGGCAGCGTGTTCCTGGGCGGCTGGGCCGGCGGCCTCCTGCTGGCGCTGCTCTGCGGGCTGCTGCTGGGCGCGTTCTTCGGCCTGTTCGTGGTGAAGTTCAAGTCTGACGAATACATCATCGGCGTGGCACTGAACATATTCGCGGGCGGACTGACCGTGTTTCTGCTGCGCACGATATTCGGCGTGGCGGGCGCGTTCTCCGGCACGGACGAGCTGCCGATATACGCGCTGCCCAGGATCAATATACCGCTGATTGAAGACATCCCCGTGCTGGGCGACCTTCTGAGCGGCAATACCCTGCTGGTCTACGTCAGCTGGATACTGGTGGCGCTGTGCTACGTGCTGATCTACAAGACGCCCTTCGGCTTTTGGCTGCGGGCGGCGGGCGAACATCCCGAGTCCCTGCGTGCGGCGGGCAAAAGCCCCGAGAAGATGAAGTATCTGGCGAGCATATTCTGCGGCCTGTTCTCGGGTCTGGCGGGCGCACACCTGTCGCTGGGGTATCTGACGATGTTCACCGAAAACATGTCCGCCTCGCGCGGCTTCATCGCCGTGGCGTGCGTGATCTTCGGCCGTTCCAATCCGCCCAAGGCCTTCCTGGCGGCGCTGCTGTTCGGCTTTATCGATGCGCTGGGCATGCGCGTGCAGTCGTTCAACGTCTCCTCCAACCTGACATCGCTTGCGCCCTACCTGGTGACGGTGATCATGATGGTCTGGGTCGTCGTGCGCCGGGAACGTGTGAGCAGGAAGCGCGGGATCAGGGATTAGGAGAACCAACCCCTCAGCCGTTTCAGTGGAGGGGTTCGTGTTTTTACTTTTGATTCAACGGCAAATCGTTTCACCATTTCACTA
>CAVINP010000158.1:0-3672 GCA_963643985.1 bacterium | reverse complement strand
AATGCAGGCAAAGACGCCGAAAATGCATCGTGGCGAATTTAGAAACACGCTCTAATAACCAACATCCTGTGAAGCCATTCAACCGGTCACTGACCACTTTACTACTTCAGCACCACCGCGTCTGCGCCGAGGAGATTGGCCAGAGCGCCGAAGTCATAGCCCTCGTCGACCCGGTACTGCCGCGGCGCCTGCACGGCCCTGCGCCCTCCCGCATCGTCCACTTCCACCAGCACCACGGGAATGGATCCGGGCGTCTGTGAAAGTATCTCCAGCACCGCCTCGCGCTGTTGGGGGTTCAACTTCAGATACAGCGTCCGCCCCCTGGCCGCCCTATGTTGCTTGGGCGCTATCGAGTCCTTGAGGGGGCTTACGCGGTCGAGCAGCAGCTTGGTGTCCTCGTCCTCGCGCACGGAGAGCTTGCCCGACATCAGCACAGGCGTATTGACCTGCAGCATGGCCGACACGCGCTCATAGACCTTGGGGAAGACCAGCACCTCGGTCACACCGTAGAGATCCTCCAGTTGCACAAATGCCATCATGTTGCCGGACTTGACCGCCTTCATCTTCTTGTCGGTGATCAGGCCGCCCATGCGCACGTTTTTCTGGTCGTAGGCCATGCCCTTGTCCGGGCGTTCCTTCATCTCGCCCAGCACGCGCGAATCAAACTCCAGCGCCGATAGCTCCTGCGTATACTCATCCAGCGGATGGCCGGAGATATAGACGCCGATCGTGTCGTGCTCCATCTGCAAAAGCGTCTGCTTGTCAAACTCGCGCATGTCGGGCATCGGCGGCGGCGGGGCCTGCAACGCGTCACCGCCGCCCATGTCAAAGAGGGATATCTGCCCCGCAAGCACGCTCTTTTGCTGCCTGGAGGCGCCGTCCATCGCACGCTCGAACACCGCCAGCTTCTGGGAACGCGTCCCGGGCAGATGATCGAAAGCGCCCGCGCGGATCAGGCTCTCCACGGCCTTTTTGTTGATCGCGTGCGCGGCATTGCGGTTGATGAAGTCGTAGAGGTCGGTATAGTCGCCGCCGCTTTCGCGCTCCGCCACCATATCGGCAATTGCGTTGTGACCCAGGTTTTTCACGCCCGCCAGGCCGAAGCGCACGCCCTTTTTTTCGCCGTCGTAGCCCACGGAAAAGTTTTCCTGGGATTGATTCACGTCCGGCGGCAGCACCGGCACGCCGCGCTTGCGCAGCGTCTGGATGTAGTAGGCAATCTTGACTGTGTTGCCCGTCATGGAGTTCATCAGTGCCGCCATGAACTCGATCGGATAGTGACACTTCAGCCACGCCGTCTGCACGGCGACCACCGCATACGCCGCCGCGTGAGACTTGTTGAAGGCATAGCTGGCAAAGGCCGTCATCTCGTCGAATATCTGCTCGGCGATCTGGGCGGATATGCCGTTGCGCACGCAGCCCGGCACGGTGATTTTGCCGTTCTCTTCCAGACCGTATATGAAGTTCTGCTTTTCCCTGGCCATCACGTCATGCTTTTTCTTGGCCATGGCGCGGCGCACCAGATCGCTGCGCCCCATGGAATAGCCTGCCAGATCTCGCACGATCTGCATGACCTGCTCCTGATAGACCATGCAGCCGTAGGTGACCTCGAGGATAGGCTTAAGCTCGGGGGTGAGGTATTTCACGCTCGATGGATCCTCCTTGCCGGCCACATAGCGCGGTATGGAGTCCATGGGCCCGGGGCGATAGAGCGAAATGGCGGCGATGATGTCCTCGAAGTTGCCCGGGCGCATGCTCTGCAGAAATCTGCGCATGCCGGTGGACTCCAGCTGGAACACGCCGTCCGTATCGCCGTTTGAAATCATCTTGTAGACTTCGGCATCATCCAGCGGTATGTTTTCGGTCTTTATTTCCGGCCCGCCGCCCAGACGGATCAGTTCCTCGCTGTCCATGATGACGTTGAGCGTGCGCAGCCCCAGAAAGTCCATCTTCAGAAGGCCCAGTGCCTCCACGTCGCCCATGGGGAACTGGGTGGTGATCACGTCTCCGTTGCGCTGCAGCGGCAGATAGTTCACCACCGGCTTGGCCGTGATGAGCACGCCCGCGGCATGGGTCGAGGTGTTGCGCGGCATGCCCTCGATCTTGCGGGCCATGTCCACGAGCTTTTTGACCTCGCCATCGCTCTCGTAGATGCTGCGCAACTCGCCGCTGACCTCCAGCGCGTGATCGAGCGTCATGTTCAGCTCCGTTGGCACGAGCTTCGATATCGCATCCGTCTGCTGATAGCTCATGCCCAGTACGCGCCCGACATCTCGCAGTGCGCCGCGGGCCGCCATGGTGCCAAAGGTGATGATCTGCGCCACGTGATCCGAGCCGTAGCGTTCGCGCACGTACTCGATCACCTGCGGCCTGCGCTCATCGTCGAAGTCGCAGTCGATATCGGGCATGGTCACGCGCTCGGGGTTCAGAAAGCGTTCAAAGATCAGCTGGTACTTCAGCGGGTCGATCTCGGTGATGCCCAGCGAATACGCGACGATCGAGCCCGCGCCGCTGCCGCGCCCCGGGCCGACACCCACGCCGTGGGTCTTGGCATAGTGTATAAAGTCCCAGACGATCAGGAAATAATCCACATAGCCCATGGATTCGATCACGCCCAGCTCATACTCCAGACGTTCGCGCACGTCGCTGCGGTCCGGGGCGTAGAGGCGGGCAATGCCCTGCTCGCAGAGCGATCTGAGGTAGGCCGTGTTGGTCGTGCCCTCTGGCAGCGGATAACTCGGCAGGTGGGTTGTGGAAAAGTCAAATTCGACGTGGCAGCGCTGTGCAATCTCCTCCGTGCGCTCGATGGCTTCCCTGAAATTGGGGAAAACCTGCAGCATTTCCGCCTCGGAACGCACATACAGCCGGTCGGTGCTCATGCGCATGCGCTTCTCGTCCTGCAGTGTCTTGCCCGTCTGGATGCACATCAGCACTTCCTGCATGGCGGCATCCTCGCGCATGATGTAGTGGCAGTCGTTGGTGCAGACCAGGGGAATGTCCATCTCCCGCGCCAGCCTGACCAGCCGCGGCAGCACCTGCTTTTCCTCGGGGATACCGTGATCCTGCAGCTCAATAAAGAAGTTGCCGCGCCCGAATATGTCCAGATAGCGCTGCGCCATCTTTTGTGCATCGCTCTCGCGCCGATCCAGCAGCAGTTTGGGCAGGTCGCCCGAGAGGCAGGCACTCAGTGCGATCAGACCCTCGTGATATTTTTCCAGCAGTGCATAGTCCACGCGGGGCTTGTAGTAATAGCCGCGCACCCAGGCCTCACTCACCAGTGCAGACAGATTCCGATAGCCCTGCTGATTTTCGCAGAGCAGTATCAGATGGCTGTACTCGCGCGAGAGGCCGGTCTTGTTGTCCATGTCCGGACAGACGTAGACTTCGCAGCCAATCACCGGATGGATACCCGCCGCCTTTGCCGCGCGGTAGAAATCCAGCACGCCGTACATCACGCCGTGGTCGGTGATGGCGCAGGAGCGCATGCCCAGCTCCTTCAGCCGCTCCATCAGCGGCTTGATGCGGCATGCGCCGTCCAGCAGCGAGTATTCCGTATGCAGGTGCAGATGTGCAAACATGAGTGCGTCTCCTTTTTTGGGCACGCCGGTGGTTAGGGACTAGGGATACACTGATTAAATGAGGTGGTAAGCTGAGCAGTGAATTTCGTAACAG
>CAVINP010000157.1:0-3780 GCA_963643985.1 bacterium | reverse complement strand
ACAGCGTCACGTCGCCGTCCTTCATCACGTAGTCCTTGCCCTCGCTGCGCACCAGGCCCTTTTCCTTGCAGGCATTGATCGAGCCTTCGCGCACCAGATCCTCATAGGGGACGATCTCGGCTCGAATGAAGCCGCGCTCGAAGTCGCTGTGAATCTTGCCCGCAGCCTGAGGCGCCTTCGTGCCCTTCTCGATCGTCCAGGCGCGAACTTCCTTGGGGCCGGCCGTCAGATAGGAGATCAGCCCAAGCAGGCTGTAGCCCAGCGTGACCAGGCGATCCAGACCGCTCTGCGCGATGCCCAGATCCTGCAAAAACATTTCGCGCTCGTCAGGCTCCATCTCGGAGATATCCTGCTCGACCTGCGCGCAGATCACGAGCACCTGAGCGCCCTCGCTCGCGGCGATTTCGCGCACGGGCTTGACCAGCGGCAATTCGTTCTCGTCCTTGCCCAGATCCTCTTCACCGATGTTTGCGGCATAGATGACTTTCTTCATCGTCAGCAGGAACCAGTCATGCACGGCGGCGAGCTGGTCGTCCGTCAGCTTGCAGGTGCGGGCGGGCTTACCCTCGTTGAGGTGTTCCAGCAGGAGCTTGCCGGCCTCGGCCTCGAGCGCGAACTTTTTCTCGCCCTTCTTGACCATACCCGCGGCACGCTCGCACCGCTTGGAGACCGTCTCGATGTCCGCCAGTATCAGCTCGGTGTTGATCACGTCGATGTCGCGTGCGGGATCGACGCTGCCGTCCACATGGATGACGTTGTCGTCCTCAAAGCAGCGCACCACGTGCACGATGGCATCCACCTCGCGGATGTGCGAGAGGAATTTGTTGCCCAGACCCTCGCCGCGGCTTGCGCCCTTGACCAGACCTGCGATGTCCACAAATTCCAGCGTAGCGGGGGTGTACTTCTCGGGATGATACATTTCTGCCAGCACGTCCAGACGGTGATCCGGCACGGCCACCACGCCCGTGTTCGGCTCGATGGTGCAGAAAGGATAGTTCGCTGCCTGCGCACCGGCACAGGTGATCGCGTTGAAGAGTGTGCTCTTACCGACGTTCGGCAGACCTACGACGCCAAGTTTCATTTTATATCATTTCCTTCCGTAATAGTGCGCAATTATCGGAAACAGTTTACACGAAAAGGGAGATGTTTGCAAGCATGACAGGGATAAACATGTAAAAAAAGGATGGAATTTCGGAACATAGGCCATGAGGGCCGCATCCGTAAAACGAAGACGAAGAAAGGGCCGACCGCAACCGGGTCAGCCCCTTCGGGAAGTTACATTCTCGCATTCAGCGCATCTACCGCAGCGTCGGAGAGCTTCTTCAAAAGCGCCGCCGTCTTTTCGGAGGAATCGGTGCAGGCGTTGACGTAGAGCTTGATCTTGGGTTCGGTGCCGCTGGGACGCACGCAGATCCATGCACCGCCCTCCAGTTCGAAGTAGAGCACGTTGGACTTGGGCAGCGTCAGCACGGTCTGCACGCCGTTCTCGCTGCGAACGGACTTCTGATAGTCACGCAGCGCGGTGACGGGCACACCCGCAAATTCGCTCGGCGCATCCTCGCGCAGGGCCGCCATCAGGTGCTGCATCTTCTCCAGACCGTCCTTGCCGGGCAGCACGAAAGAGGTGACCTTGTCGCCGTAGTAGCCGTACTGCGCATAGAGACGGTCGATGGCGTCCACCAGCGTGCAGTTGTACTTTTTCTTGTACCAGCAGGCGGCCTCGGCGATCAGCAGGCAGGCGTTCACGCCGTCCTTGTCGCGCACGTCCGTGCCGGAGAGGAAGCCGAAAGACTCCTCAAAGCCGAACATGAAGGTATGTGCACCCGTGGTCTCAAACAGGTGAATCTGCTCGGCGATGTACTTGAAACCCGTCAGTACCTCGATCATCTCGCAGCCGTAGTCCTTGGCAATGGCGGCGGCCATGTCGGTGGAGACGATGGTTGTGACCGCAGCGGCATTGGCCGGCAGCTCGCCGCGCTCCTTCTTCTGGGAGAGTATGTAGTGCAGCAGCACGCAGCCGATCTGGTTGCCGTTGAGCAGGCGCGGGCCGTTCTCGGTCATGCAGGCGATGCCCACACGGTCGCAGTCGGGGTCGGTGCCGATGCACAGATCCGCACCCAGCTGCTTTTGCATCTCCAGTGCCAGACGGAAGGCATCCGGCTCTTCGGGATTGGGTACGCGCACAGTGGGGAAGTGGCCGTCGGGTTTCTCCTGTTCGGGCACGACATAGACGTTTTGCATGCCGATTTCCTTGAGTATGCGGCGCACGGGGATGTTGCCGGAGCCGTGCAGCGGCGTGTAGACGATCTTGAGCGTCGCGCCGATCTCATGGGCCAGTTCGGGGTTGACCTGAAGCTTTTTCACGGCGGCGATGTAGGCGTCGTCCACCTCGGGGCCGATGTAGCTCAGCAGCCCCTTGTCGATGGCCGTCTGCTCGTCCATAGGCACGGATTCGGCGTAGGTGGTCTCCGGCAGCAGGTCGGTGATGCCCTTGACCGACTCGGGCGGCATCTGACCGCCGTCCGTCCAGTAGACCTTGTAGCCGTTGTACTTGGAGGGGTTGTGGCTGGCGGTGATGACCACGCCTGCAATGCAGCCCAGATGGCGTACGGTGAAGGAGAGCACCGGCACGGGTCGCAGCGAGGGATACAGGTGTGCCCTGACGCCCGCCGCGGCCAGCACCAGCGCGGTCTCACGCGCGAACACGTCGCTCATCAGGCGCGAGTCGTAGGCGATGGCAACGCCCTTTTCCGCTCCGCCGGGATGGCTGAGGATGTACTTGGCCAGCGCACGCGTCACGCGGCGCACGTTGTATTTGTTCATACGGTTCGTGCCCGCACCGAGCACACCGCGCATGCCGGCCGTGCCGAACTCCAGATCGCGGTAGAAGCGGTCCTCGATCTCGGCCGCGTCGTTTTCAATGCTCTTGAGCTCATTTACGGTCTCGGCATCGTCTGCAAAGTTTTCAAGCCACTCGCGGTAGGTCTTCATTGCATCCATGAAAATATCTCCTCCTATCTGGTAATTGCTTCCGATTGGCGCTGCAGGCGGTAGAGATGCCCGCGCTCCTGACGGATGATTTCGGAAAATACATCCCTCGCGTGCGCATCGGCGGTGTGTGCGGTCAGCTCCGTGTAGAACAGTATGGAATCCTTTTCGGATTGGATGGCATGCTGCAATACGGCCTCGGGGTTGTCAAAGCCCGCGCTGCGCAGCGCCATCAGCCCTTCGGGGAATATGAACTCCGCGGCGACGGCGCCGAGGTAGGCGTTGGTCTCATCGTCGTAGGCCGCATCGGAGAGCGTGCCGCTTTCGTTGCGGTACAGGCGCTCAAACTCCGCACGATGGTTCATCTCATCGGCCGCCAGCACGTCCAGCATCGCAATGGTTGCCTCACTGCGGCTTACCCGCGCCGCACGGCGGTAGAAGGCCTCGCCGCGCCTTTCCATCTCGATGGCGATGCGTATGCCCTCCAAGTCACTGAACACATGCAGCATATATCCGTCCTCCGATTTTAATGTACTCCCATTGTACAACAAAATGTTACGTTTGGCAACGGATACGGTTAATTATCCTTGCGGCGGTAGAGCCTGCGATCCAGCGACCATATGCGCTCGGTGAAGCCGCCGGGCTGTGCGGTCTGAAGCGCACGCGTCATCTCAAACATGCGTGCATCCAGCAGGTCCAGCGTGTGCAGCGCCTCGGCCTCGGGGAACATCGGCGGCTTGGGGCTGCCGTATTCGGGCAGATCGTGGTGGGAGAGTATCATGTGCTTGAGCA
>CAVINP010000156.1:0-3782 GCA_963643985.1 bacterium | reverse complement strand
TCCCTGCACGGCTGATCTGCGGATTTACGTTTGAGGCGGTATGAGGCATCAGCGGCCGGTGATCGGGGATCAGGAACCCGACAAACCCTGTCAAATAAGAAAGGTTCATCACGGAAAGTTGGGAGCCCCCCAGCCCCCAAGAAAACGTGATGAACCTTTATTTTTCCTTTTCCGACCGGATTTCACGGATATCGTCGATCGGAATGCCCTTTCCGTCCGTGAAAATCAGCAATCTCAGCACGCTGTCCACCTTTTTGACATGCCCCGTATACCCTACATACGCGCCGCCCGCCTTGCGTGCGTCGGGCACGAAACAGATCACCGTGGTCTTCGGACGCCCGCCGCTTTGGGTCAATCCATCGATATGTGTCAGCTTGCGGCTCAGCGCCTCCGTCTCGCTCTCGGACAGTTCGTGTCTGGCCTCGGTCTCCCGCCCGGTCTCGGCGATCACGCCGTCAAAGCCCGTGAGCGCGGCAAAGGGCGCAAACTGGGCGGCGCGGTCGCGCAGGCTCATGTGCGGATAGCGATCCGACCGGTGATGCGGCAGATCTATGATGTCGTCATAGGAGAAATCGTCCTTCATTTATCCTCACCTGCCCTGTGTCCGCCGATCTGGCCGTTGCGGGCGATGGTCGTGCCGCCCTCCTTCAGGTTCATGCCCTTGAGCAGTGCGTTCTTGCCGTAGCGGCTCTGAATCTCGATTGCAGCCTGCTGGAGCCTGTGCTCCTTCTCACGCTGCGCCTGCACCTCCCGGGCCTGCCGCGCCTCGGCCTCGTAATCGGTAAACATGTCCAACTGCACGGGGCCTTCTTCGGGAATTTCATTCTCGGAAATGAGGTTGCAGGCCGTGATGTTCACACGCCGTATCAGCAGATTTTTGCCGACGGTTCGGTCGTAGAGCGCCAGAACCGTGTCCATGATGGTGCGGGTCGAGGCGGTGTAGTGCCCGATGTTGCCCGTGCCGTGGGCAGGTTTGGGGACGGCGCGGCCGTAATAGTCGGACACGATTTCGCCGCGATAGCCCCTGCCCTCGAGGCTCTCGCGGTCGTAGCCGATGTGCAGCACGATCTGGTTTGTGACCACATGTTTGCCCACCAGATCCAGTGCGAGCAGTTCGGTCATCTCGCGCACGATCAGCCGACCCTTGTCAAAATCGTAGGGACAGGAGAGCACCTGTCCGGAGGATATGCTGTTGGTGGCGGGGCGGTACTGTTTGATCACGTCCATCGTGACCGGCTCCCAGCCCCAGGCGTGGTCGATGATCAGCTCCGCATTGACGCCGAAGGTTCTGTACAAAAGCGCCTCAAACGGCGGATCGAGGGAGGCCCGCGCCACATCGCCCATGGTGAAGAGCTGCAGTTTTTCAAGCTTTTTGGATATGCCCTTGCCGATGCGCCAGAAATCTGTCAGCGGCCGATGCGCCCAGAGCTTTTCGCGGTAGCTGCGCTCGGTGAGCTCGGCAATGCGCACACCGTCCTTGTCGGGCTGCGCCTTCTTGGCCACGATGTCCATGGCGATCTTGGCCAGATAGAGGTTTGTACCGATGCCCGCCGTGGCCGTGATGCCCGTGTTGTAGAGCACGTCGCGGATCATGGCCATGGTCAGTTCGTGGGGCGTCATGTTGTAGGTCTTGAGATAGCCCGTCACGTCGATGAACACCTCATCGATGGAATAGACGACGATGTCCTCGGGAGAGACGTATTTCAGATAGGTCGCATAGATGCGGCTGCTGTACTCTTCGTAGAGGCGCATCCTGGGCGGCGCGACGATGTAGGACAGTTCCAGTGACGGATCACGCTCCAGCGCCACAGCATCAAAGGATGTCCCGCAAAAACCCTGCCGGATCGCGCCGAGCTGCCGGCCCCGTTGCAGGCGCTCGCGGTTGACCCGATTCACGCGCTGTATGACCTCAAACAGTCTCGGCCGCCCCGGCACGCCCTGCGCCTTCAGGGAGGGCGACACGGCCAGGCAGATCGTCTTTTCCGTGCGGCTCTCATCCGCTACGACCAGATTGGTGGTCAGCGGATTGAGATGCCGTTCGACGCATTCCACACTGGCATAGAATGACTTGGCATCGATGCCGACATACCAGCTGAGCTGCTCGGACACGGTTACGCCCTCCTTTCTGTAATCAATGGCCACCAACCGCCGACTCCTGTTCCCTCGTCACAACGTACCAGCGTGCGATGCGGCTCGACTGAGTCGAATCGGCCCACTCGAAGAACAGATGCCGTTCCTTGCCGCGGATCATGACCGTGTAGCACGCGCCGCCCGCGCCGGGGCGGTAGAAGCTTGCCGGGCGATAGTCCTTCACCGCATCGATCCTGAACGTCCGCCCGTCCGACCATGTGATGGAACGCGGCCGGATGTAGCCCGTCCGGTCAAAGTCGGAATTGACGATCACATAGACCTTTTCGCGGCGGCACTTCGTCCTCATACTTCGTCAAACGCCGCCTCGACGCGCTCCGCAAGCTCACCCGTGGCCGTCGCGGCTGCGTCCACCGCGCCCAGCACGCGCCCGAAGCAGCGCACGTCCGTGCCCTCGCCCGTGTAGATCGTCTTGAAGCGCGGATTGTGCGAGTGCAGCCCATCCTGCCGGTATTCCTTGATGAACGCATCCCCGTTGACGATGAATATGCCGATCTGTCCGTAGCTCATCTCGGCGGCGGTGGCCACGTACACGCAGCTGCCGCTTGCAAATGTCGGCTCCATGCTGCGGCCGTTCACGCGCAGGATGCAGTCCGCGCCGCGGGGGATATCCTCGCGCAGCACATAACGCGTCTCACTGCCCGCGTCGTCGAGCATCGGCGTGCCGATACCTGCCGATACCGTGTCCTCATAGAGGCACATGGGGGCGTAAATCTCGCGCAGCCGCGCCTTTTCCTGCCTGTCCTGCTGAAAACGCAGGCGATCCATGAGTTGGCGCACGGTATTTTGGTTGAACCTGTTCAGGTCACGGTAGCAGTCCAGCAGTTCCCGATCCGAGGTGGGCAGCACGGCTTCCGCTTCCATGCCCAGCAGTTCCGTCACGGGGATGTTCAGCGTCCGGCAGAGTATGGGGATATTGTCGATGTCCGGCCGCGTGAGGCCCAGTTCCCAATTGCCGATGGCCGTCTTGGTGTAGCCAAAGTACGATGCGAGCGTGGCCTGATCCATGCCCGCCGCCGTGCGGTACCTGCGAATGATCCGGCCGACACGCATCCTGCGCTCACTGTCCTGCGCCGAATGCCGTCCCCGAGGCTTCTTTTCTGCCATATGCACACCCCCCTGTGGCATTGTTCGTTTCTTCGATATCATCATAACACATTAAATGTGATTTGTAAATACGAATTTTGATCCGCAAGGAAATTATTTGTGGACATTCAGTGACCGGTGACCGGATGCCGGTTCAATGGTGATTTTGGATCGCAGTTTATCGGGGCTGCTGCAGGGGGGGATTAATCACTAGGGATACACTGATTAAATGAGGTGGTAAGCTGAGCAGTGAATTTCGTAACAGCAGTCGCGCCACTGCGATGTATCGCAGGCGCGACCAGCTCGCGCAGCGATTTGAAAAATCGCCGCGACGCTGCTGAAAGCTCCGCAAAGCAGAGCTTTCAGTGCGTGCCCATATACAATTGCAAAAATCGAAGGTTTACTGGAGGTAAATCGAGATTTTTGCTATAGCAGTCGCTCCCCTGCGAAGCAGGGTTGCGACCAGCCCGTGCGCAGCAAAGCTGCCAGCACGGCGCTGCCCGCCGCTGCAAAGCGTTGCAGCGCGGCGGGTGCGTACGAAGTAGATG
>CAVINP010000155.1:0-3783 GCA_963643985.1 bacterium | reverse complement strand
TACGCCTCTTCCACACAAGAAGTGTCGCGCCTCGAAGGTCAGCTCTCCGCCAACACCCGCACCATGCAGAACAATGCGGATGCGGTTACACGCGCCAGCACCAATCTGAACAACGCCCGTGCGGCGATGCAGCAGACGGAATCGGAAATCGCATCCACTACGGAGCGGCTTGCCCGGATGCGCTCGGCGTGGACGCAGGCCGGTGAAACGCTGACGGCTTTCGGCACGCGCTGCGCCTCCGTTGCCAAGACAATGGAGAAGACCGGCAAGGCGCTGACGGCAACCGTCACGACGCCCATTCTTGCATTGGGCACCGCTTCGCTGAAAGCGTCCATGGATTTTGAAAGCGCGTTTACCGGCGTCCGAAAGACCGTGGACGCAACCGAGGAGGAATACACCCAGCTTTCTGACACGATCAAGCAGATGAGCACGGAGATTGCGACCTCAACGACGGACATTGCAGGCGTTATGGAGAATGCCGGTCAGCTGGGCATTGCCAATGAAAATCTGGTGGATTTCACCCGAACGATGATCGACCTCGGCAATTCTACCGACCTTGCTGCGGATGAAGCGGCTACCGCAATTGCACAGTTTGCTAACGTCAGTGGCATGTCGCAGGGTGAATTCTCCAATTTCGGCAGTGCGCTGGTGGATCTGGGCAATAACTTCGCGACCACAGAATCCTCCATCATGGACATGAGCACTGCGCTGGCTTCCGCCGGTTCGCAGGTTGGATTGTCCGAATCCCAGATACTGGGCTTTGCAACGGCGCTCTCTTCCGTTGGCTTGGAAGCACAAGCCGGTGGTACGGCATTCAGCAAAGCCATGATCCAGATGCAGGTCGCCGTGGAAACCGGAAACGATTCTTTGAAGGATTTCGCGAATGTCTCCGGTATGAGCACGGACGCATTTAAGGCATTGTGGAACTCAGATCCTTCTGCTGCGATTCAGGCATTTATCGTAGGCCTTTCCAAAATGGATGAAAGCGGCGTTTCTGCAATTGCCACTTTGCAGGAGATGGGCTTTACCGAAGTACGTCTGCGCGATACACTGCTGCGCGCAACGAATGCTACGGAGTTGTTCGAGAATGCGCAGAATGTCGCCGCAGCTGCGTGGGAGGAAAACACTGCGCTTTCCGCAGAAGCCGGCAAGCGCTACGCGACCACGGAATCCAAATTGCAGAATCTCAAGAACACGGCCATTCTCGCCGCACAGCAGATCGGCAACGACCTGACGCCCCTGTTCCAGCAGCTCATTGACGGCGCAAAAGGCCTGATTGAAAAGTTCATGTCGCTGGACGACAGCACCCGGCAGACGATCGTCAAGATTGCCGCTGTTGCTGCCGCCGTTGGCCCGATGCTGCTGGTATTCTCCAAGGTTACCAAGGGCATCGGAACAATCTCCACTACGCTCGGAAAGTTCTGCACTTCCGTTGCCACAGCAGGCGGCGGATTCAAGGGCTTCCTTTCCGTGCTCGGCAGTTCACCGGCCATCTGGGCTGCGATTGCCGTGGCCACGGTCGCCGCCGGTGTCGCATTGGCGGATTATGTTTCCGGTGCTAAGGAAGCGCGCGAAGCGCTCAAGGGCATGGCGGAAACTGCCGAGGAATGGAAAAATGCCGCTGCTGACACCTTTTACGGTTCATCCGAAGGTCTGAACGCATTCGGCATGGAGAAGAGCGATTTCGTGCGCTCCACGGAAAATGCACAGGAATGGGTCGACGGCTTGATTTCCGTATGGACGGACGGCCAGAAAGAAACCGATGAAATCGTCAGCACGTGGACGGATTCGTTCAAAGGGCTCACGGCTTCTACGCGCACCGAACTGGAAGAGCTAAAAACCGCAGCCGATGAAGGCGGTTATTCCTCTGTTTCCGAGAGCCTTGCGGCCGACATTGAAACGCTGGATGCGATGGACAAGGAAGTCGAGCAATTGCTCAAGAAAAGGCAGAACGGCTTCCTGACCGACGATGAAAAAATCCGTTTGCAGGAGCTGATTGACGCGCGTGAAGCGATTGAAGTCAAATACAATCTGACGCCCGCCGAAACGGATGGCTTTACTGAAATCGGCAAAAAGGTCGAAGCGGCCGTCGCACGCGCGCAGGCACAGGGCAAGCAGGATGCCGATGTTTCCGTTTATGAGGATGCGATGGTTGCCGCCGGTGAAGGCATGGCGGCGATCAATGAATCGCTGAACGCGCAATACGAAAAGGAATACGCCGTCATTCAACTGATCGAGGACGAGGCCGAAAAGCAACAGGCCATGGATGAGCTGAACGCGCGATACAACCAACAGCGGCGCGAAGCGGCACTCGAATACGCGCAGACGCTCTCCGGTGTGGTTACGCCCGTCTGGAATCAGGATGACATTCAGCAGGCCAAGACGCAGGTCGGCGATCTGTTCACCACACTGCGCGAATACAGCATGGCCAGCGAAGAGGACAAACCGGCCATTCTGACGGAGCTGCAGAATCTCTCCTCCAATATGGACGAGGGTGCTATGACGGAATATCTGTCCATGCTTACCCAGATTCAATCCCTGATGGACGAAGGCTTGAGTGAAGCCGAGATTCAGGAACTGTTTCCGGACATCGACGTTTCCGGTGCGCTCGATCAGTTTGCCGGACTGGCGGATTATCTCGATCTCATCAAGACCGATCTGCCCGGATTGTATTCCATGTTCAATGAATCGCTTCCGGAGGAAGTATTGACCATCGCTACCGATTTGAATATGGAAGGGGCGCAGGCTCGTTGGGATGCCTTCGCCGCGAACCCCGGTGCCATCACCACGGATGCCGTGGTCAACAGCTATACGGAAGCAGAAAATGCTGCCAAAGTGCAGCCGCACGTGGACGCATTCATCGACAAGTATACCGAAAAGGAAGAAGGCGCGGATACCGCTTCATTGACGCCGGAAGGCATTCTTGCCTACGTCAGCACCTATGCGGAAGCCACGACCGGCACGGATGTTTCTTCGCTGACACCGGAGAATGTCACGGCGATGGTCTCGGCTTATCAGGAACTGGCATCCGGTACGGATGTTTCCGCCTTGAAACCGGATGAAATCACGGCTTACATCATGACCTATCTCGAAGGTGAAGGCGTGGATACGTCCGCGTTGTCGCCGGATGCGGTTACTGCCTTCGTCATGGCGTATGAAGAAATCACCGACGGCGCCTCCGAAACTGCGCTTACCCCGGACGGCATTTCCGCGATGGTCGCCAAGTATCTGGAAGCGGAGGGCGTCGATCTGACGGCACTGTCTCCGGATCAAATTGAAGCTATCGTCAGTGCCTATGCCGAAGCGACAGGCTGTGACAAGTCAGCACTGCTAACTTCGTTTACCGCCTACATCACCGAATACAAGGAAGCGGAAGGCGTCACCGTGCCGCAGCCCAAGACGCGCGTGGTGATTACCGGCTACGATTATCTGGGCTACAAGCAGTTTGAAGAGGAGAATCCGGATATTGAGCTGGAAGTTCCCGTGCGATTGGGTGAGCTGGACGAGGGCGAACTGGATAAATATATCGCCGACGGCAAGCTGAAAGTCTGGCAGGACGGCGTGGAGATTCCGATTGATGCGGTTCCCGAAGGCGCATTGACGGCTGATACCATCGCATCGCTGGATTCGGACGGCACGCTGCACGTCATCATCACCCCTGAAGTTCAGGGTACGCAGGAAGCCATCGACAAGATCAGCCCGTTGGTGGACGAGGTTGACCAACTGGGAACGACGGAGATCGGCAGGGCGGTCGCAGGAATCATGCCTGCAACGCAGATGGAC
>CAVINP010000154.1:0-3794 GCA_963643985.1 bacterium | reverse complement strand
GATCAGTCTTCCAGTTCGGACATGAAGGCGGCGATGCGGCGGCAGCCCTCCACGATGTTCTGGCGGCTGGTGGCATAGCTGAGGCGGGCAAAGCCGTCGTTGCCGAAGGCCAGTGCGGGCACGAGCGCCACGCGCTTGTCGTTGAGCAGCATCTCCGCAAACTTCGTGCTGCCGTCGATGACCTGACCCTTGAACTTTTTGCCCAGCGCACCGCTGAGGTTGAGCATGATGTAGAACGCACCCTTGGGCAGGCGGCAGGAGAGGCCGTCGATGTCATTGAGCATACGATGCATCAGTTTTCTGCGCACGTCGTACTCGGTGATCATGGACTTGATGTAGGTATCGCCGCAGGAGAGCGCGGTGGCCGCAGCGTACTGGGCGATGGAGTTCGCGTTGGAGGAGGCATGGCTCTGGAAGGAGGTCATGGCCTTGATCACGGGCTTGGGGCCGGCCGCATAGCCGATGCGCCAGCCGGTCATGGCATAGGTCTTGGAAACGCCGTTGACCACGATGGTCTGTGCCTTGATGTCCTCGCCCAGCGCGGCGGGAGAGTAGTGCTTTTCGTTGTCGTAGATCAGCTTTTCGTAGATCTCGTCGGATATAATATAGAAGCCCTTCTCCACGGCCAGCTTGCCGATTTCCTCGATCACCTCGCGCGGATAGACGCAGCCGTTGGGGTTGCTGGGGGTATTGAGTATCAGTGCCTTGGTGTTTTCGGTCACGTGCTCGCGCAGCATGTCGGCGGTGACGATGAAGTCATTCTCTTCATCACCGTTGACCATGATCGGCGTGCCGCCCACCATGCGCACCATTTCGGGGTAGCTCAGCCAGCAGGGCGCGGGCAGCAGCACCTCGTCGCCGGGGTTGATCAGGGCGCTCAGCGCGGTGAAGATCACCTGCTTGGCACCGTTGGAGACGATAATCTGGGAAGGATTGTAGTCCAGGCCGTTGTCGCGGAAGAATTTTTCACAGATCTTCATGCGCAGATCCATCGTGCCCGCCACGGCGGTGTAGCGCGTGATGCCGGCGTCAATGGCAAACTTGCCGGCGTCATTGATGTACTCGGGCGTGCAGAAATCGGGCTCGCCTGCGCCGAAGGGGATGACATCCAGACCTTCGGCACGCAATTTCTTGGCCTGCGTGTCAATAGCCAGCGTGATGGACGGCGATATCGCCAGTGCGCGTTCGGATAAGCTCAGCGGCATGGTTGGTAACTTCCTTTCGTTGTTCGTGTTATGACTGTTGATTTACGTGAACCCCTCCACCACTTCGTGGTCCCCCTCCCCTTTCAGGGGAGGCACGGAGTCAACCGGTCACCGGTATCTTGTCACTGCTACAATTCTATCCCCGTTCACGCGAAATGTCACGTTGCGAACCGTGAAAATTGCGTTAAATCTGAAATAAGTGGGATTATTTGATGCAAATTTTGGCTGTAAATGCGCTTCCATAACCAAAAAATTGCATTATGAAAACCTGTCAAGTTCATGTCACAGCGAAATCGTTTGCAGGAATCCGCATTTTATGCTATAATGCAGGATGGTACGTTTTGTACATTCAACGGTACCGATCTGGAGGTGTAGCTTAGGTGGAATTTAAACGCAAGACGGTCGAGGAGATCAAACAGAGCCTGATCGAGAATCTCAACAGCAATTTCGGCTGCGAAATCAGTGATGCAACCAACGAGCAGCTCTACAAGGCGGTCGCGCTGACGGTGCGTGACGAGATCATGCAGCGCCGCACGGAATCCCGCGGCGTGCGCAAGTCGACCGGATCGAAGAAGGTTTACTACCTCAGCGCGGAGTTCCTGGTGGGGCGCTCGCTGTTTTCGAATATGGTCAATCTGGTCAATGAAAAGAACTACATTCAGGCGCTGGAAGAGCTGCACATCGACCGCGGAGTGGTGGCCGAGCAGGAGCCGGAGCCGGGTCTGGGCAACGGCGGTCTGGGCCGTCTGGCAGCCTGCTTCCTGGACGCGCTCTCCTCGCTGCAGCTGCCCGCCATGGGCTGCACCATCCGCTACGAGTACGGTCTGTTCCGCCAGAAGCTGGTGGACGGCTTCCAGGTGGAAGTGCCCGACAACTGGCTGGACGACGGCAACGTATGGGAAGTGCCGCGCCCGGATCAGACGGTGCAGATCCACTTCGGCGGACACGTCGAGGAATACGAAGAGAACGGCCGCATGAACTTCCGCACGGTGGACTCCGTGATGGTCGAGGCCGTGCCCTACGATATCCCGACCGTGGGCTACGACTCCTGCATGGTCAACATGCTGCGCGTCTGGTCGGCCCGCTGCCCCAAACGCTTTGACATGAACTCCTTCAACCGCGGCGAATACATGAAGGCCATGGAGGAACGCGAGCTGGCGGAGGTCATCTCCAAGGTGCTCTACCCCAACGACGATTCCTGGCAGGGCAAGGAGCTGCGCCTCAAGCAGCAGTACTTCTTCTCCTCCGCATCGGTGCAGTATGCCGTGAACGACTTTTTGAAAGTCTACGGCCCGCAGTGGAACATCTTTGCCGACAAGGTCGCCATCCACATCAACGACACGCATCCGGCAGTGGCCATCCCCGAGCTGATGCGCATACTCATGGACGAGCAGGGCCTGGGCTGGGATGAGGCCGAGGACATTTGCTACCGTACCTTCGCCTACACCAACCACACCGTGCTGCAGGAAGCCCTCGAGCGCTGGCCGGAGAACCTCTTTGCCCAGACGCTGCCGCGCGTGTATCAGATCGTCTGCGAGATGAACCGCCGCCTCTGCGACAGGCTCTGGAAGGCCTATCCGGGCCAGTGGGACCGCATCGGCCACATGGCTGTGGTCGCCTACAACCAGATTCACATGGCGAACCTTTGCGTGGCGTTCACGCACTCCGTCAACGGCGTTTCCGGCATCCATACGGACATACTCGAAAAGCAGACCTTCCGCGACTACTATCTGATGGCGCCGGAGAAGTTCCACGCCATCACCAACGGCATCACCCATCGCCGCTGGCTGATCCAGTCCAACCCCGGTCTGGCCGACCTGATCGATTCCGCCATCGGCGACAAGTGGCGCAAGGACATGAACCGCATGGCCGATCTCAAGCCCTTTGCCGATGACAAGGCTTTCCGTGAGAAGTTTGCCGAGATCAAGTTCCTCAACAAGCTGCGCCTGACCGACCGCGTGCGCCGCCTGCAGGGCATCGAGATGAACCCCGAGACGATGTTCGATGCTCAGGCCAAGCGCCTGCACGAGTACAAGCGCCAGCTGATGAACGCCATCGGCATACTCATGCTCTACAACCGCATCGATGAGGATCCGTCCTTTGAAATACCGCCCAAGACTTTCATCTTCGGCGCGAAGGCCGCCCCGGGCTATCGCCGCGCGAAGCTGACGATCAAGCTGATCAATGCCATCGGCGAGCTGATCAAAAAGCATCCCCGCGCCTCCAAGATGATTGATGTGGTCTTCCTGGAGAACTACTGCGTCTCCCAGGCTGAGGTGCTCATGCCTGCCACCGAACTGTCCGAGCAGATTTCCACCGCCGGCAAGGAAGCCAGCGGCACGGGCAACATGAAGTTCATGATGAACGGCGCAGTAACCATCGGCACGATGGACGGCGCAAACTGCGAGATCTATGACGCAGTGGGTGCGGACAACATCTACATCTTCGGTATGACCGCGGAAGAGGTGGAGCGCAGCTATGCGAGCTATCATGCGCACGAGATCTACGAAACCGATGCCGATATCCGCAAGGCCCTCAACCAGCTCATCGACGGCACGCTCTGCCCCGAGAACCCGCGCATGTTCCAGG
>CAVINP010000153.1:0-3795 GCA_963643985.1 bacterium | reverse complement strand
CCTTCCTCTTTGATGGCCGGTGATCGGTTGGATGGTGTGGGTTAGCGGTCACTATCCGCTAACTCATCCCCGTCATCCCCATCGCCCGGCGCTGCAGTTCCTCTCCGGGCAGTATCTCCTGCAGGGCCTGCAGCGTCTGCGCACTCTCCAGCTCATTGACGGGCAGGGATCTGGAAAATATCATGCGAACGCCGTCCGCGTCCAGTTTCTTTGCGCCGCCGAAGGCCAGATAGTTCGCAAAGCCGCGCAGCCGCTGCCGCAGCCCCTCGCGAAACCACCGCTCCTTGATCTTGGTCAGCTGCTCCAGCCCCAGCAGCTTGTACTTCATGGCCACGCCGCTTGCATTGCCCGCAAACTGTGCGTCGGTCAGGTCGGGCACCATGCTCATCTTGTGAATGTCGGAGCGTATCGCCTCGCGCAGTATCTCCGCGTCGGCCTCGCTCAGCTGCTTGCAGAGCCACTCCGCACGCGCATCGCTGTCGGGCAGGGAGAGCGCCTTGTCCTCCCGAAGCTGCCGCCCCGGCGTGCGCCCCCGCTCGTCCGTCTCCAGCGTGCAGCCGTAGAGCACCAGCAGCGCGTCCACGAACTGCTGCTTGTCGTTCATGCGGTCGGACTGCAAGAGGTTATAGGCATCGATCAGCGACATCACGTCTTCAAAGTCACCGCGCTCCTCCTCGTCGTTCCAGTATTCGATCAGCGGCACGCAGCCGAAGAAGTGCGCCTCAGTGCGCTCCGGTTCATCGGGAACATCGTCCTGCAGCGAGCTCATGTGATAGGTCAGCACCTGCGTCTCGGTAAAGACCTGCACGCGGTAGCCCGCAAAGCGGCCGTTGGGCAGCCGCAGCGGCATGTCGCTCATGCCGAAGAAGGGCCGATGCTCCACGGAATCGTCGTAGACCACGAACGCGTGCCGCACGTCCATGCAGGCCGTCCTGGGCTGCGCCGCCTCGTTGCCGTAGAGCAGCTCCACGCCCTTGCCGCAGATGCTCGCCGTGCGCGCCAGCTCCGCATCCACGCTGTCCACCGCAGAGGCCGCATAGGCGCGAAGCACCGCCGAGAGCGCTTCCTGCTGATCTTCTGCCTCGTATCTGACGGGGCTTCCGATCAGGTAGCCCGAGGCCATGGTGGATATGTAGCGCGGGTAGGCGTGCGAGAGGCGGATGTTGGGCAGCCCCGCGCTGCGCTCACGGTTTTGTATGCTCTGGTGGCCGCGGTAGTAGGCCTGAAGCCTTGCCAGCCGCCCCACGTTGCAGAGCTGTTCGCGAAGGCAGCCCGTGAGCAGCTCCCCGCTGATTTTCTCCCTTGGTCTGGTAATCATGGGTACCTCCTTTGTCTTAGTAACCAGTGACCGGTGACCACTAAATCCCCATCGTTCTCCTGTCAATCGTATCCGCCTTTCGGCGGCGGATCAGGTCCTCTGCGGCATACCGAACGGCGTCGATGGTGTGGTTGTCCCTATCGGGGCAGCCGTCGCGCTCGTACTCGTAGCCGGAAAACTCCCGCGCGGCATACGGCGTGCGCTCAGGGTCGATGACGATCTCCGACAGCTCCTGCAGATACCGCAGCCCATCGCGCACGCTGCCCGCGCCCTTTTTTGCGGCGACGGCCCTGACACCGCGCTCGCGCAGTTCGTGAATCATGCGCGGCTCGGCGCTGTCGCAGTGCACCGTCTCCCCCCTCGCCCGCGCCGTGACCTCGGCCGCCAGGCGCTCCGTGGGTGTGCGCACGCCCACGAATTCCTCCGCCACGAACAGCCTGCGCCGCTTCGCGTCCGTGTAGACGCGCACGAACGCGTCCGGATCCCGCGCGAAGCCGAAATCAAGGCCGTTCAGCGGACGACACGATGCCAGCTCCCCGTCACCGATCGTCCTCAGCGAAAGATTCTCAAACACCTGTGTGCCGCTGCCCAGCGCCTCCCCCAGGTACATCTGCCGCCACGCCCGCTCGTTGGACACGCGCAGCGCCTCGGCCTCGGCCAGAAAATTCTCGCCCAGCCACGCGGCGGGCATGCTTCGGTAGTCGCTTCTGTGCACCATGCGCCCCGGCATCGGCGTGATCGCCTCGACATTGATCCAGTGCGAGGCCTGCGGCGGCGGATTGTACGTCAGCAGCGTCACCGCACGGTCCACGCCGCGCAGCACCGAGGCCCGCATGGTGCGTATGTCCTGCATGCCCGCAAACTCGGCCGCCTCCTCAAACCAGAGAAAGCGAAACACGCCCTTCGCCAGCTTCAGAGACTTGGACTTGCCCGGATCGTCCGCGCCCAGGAAAAGTATCCGCTGCCCCGTGTCGCGGCGTATCATCTCCGGCGGATCCAGCCGCTTTTCAAACGTCTCGCCCAGCCCCAGCATGTCCGCCGCCCAGATCAGCTGCTCGAAGACCGAGCGCCTGATCGTCGCCGCCACCCTGCGGTAGACCATCGCGTTGGCATCGGGATGGCGGATGAGCGAGAGCAGCAGCTCCGTGGCCGCAAAGCCGGACTTGCCCGAGCCGCGCCCGCCGCCCAGCAGGTACTCGCGGTGCAGCCCCTCGCGCATGTCCGCATGCACACTGTAAAAGGACGGCGCGATCAGCCCGCTCAGCTTCATGGCGCGGGCGCGATGTCATCCACCAGCACCACCGGCCCCGCCGCCTCGTGCGCCGCCTCGGTGGTAAACGCCCCCAGACGCCTGCCCAGCAGCTCCGCCGCCTTCATGCGCGCCGTCGCACCGTCCAGCTCGCCGCGCATCACCGAGGAGAGAAACTCCAGCACCTCGTTGGCATCCGCAACGGATCCCATACACATCACCTCCCATCGGATTACCCGTCTTCTAACCGAGTATTCTAACCGTCCTCGGTTATGTGAGCAGTATACACCCGTATTCGGATATTGTCAAGGGGATTTAATTGTTAAGTTTTACCGTATACGGTTAGTTTATGCTTGAAAACGGGTAGCGGCGGGGGTATAATGGGTAGCAGACGAGTGGCTAGTGACTAGTGACTAATGACCGGTGGAATGGTGCGGTGATAAGCAGTTACCCGCACCATCCGGCTGAACACTGACCGCTCGACCACTGACCACTAAAACAGGGAGGTTGCTCACATGGAACTGCGATCCATACTTGCCAGGCTCAAGCGCGAAAACGGTCTGACCACGGACATGCTCTGTGCGCTATCGGGGGTACCCAAGGGCACGATCAACAAGCTTCTCAACGGTGAGACGAAGAACCCGACGGCGGCGACGCTCAAGAAGCTGGCGGGCGCCATGAACTGCCCCGTGGAGCTGCTCTACAACCCCGAAAAGGTCAGCGAGCAACAGATTTCCAACCGTGACGACATACTGGATGTGCACCGCCGCGTGGTGCCGCTGCTGGGCGACATTGCCGCGGGAAAACCGATCTACGCCGATGAGGACGCGGAGCTTGTCGGCTGCGACGATTCCATGACCTGTGACTTTGCGCTGCGCGTGCGCGGCGACAGCATGATCGGCGCACGCATCCAAAACGGCGACCTGGTCTTCATACGCTCTCAGGACGATGTGGATGACGGCGAGATCGCGGCCGTGGTGGTGGATGACGAGGCCACGCTCAAGCGCGTGTATCACATCAAAAACGGTCTGCAGCTGATATCGGAAAACCCGCGCTACGCCCCGATGGTATTCACCCTCGAGGACTGCAACAGCATACGGATTCTGGGGAAGGCGGTGGGGTTTCAGAGCAGACTGTAGGGGGAGAGCCGGTGGTCAGTTGAATAGTGCGGGATACTGCTTCACTGACCACTATCCGCTGACCACTCCAAAATCTTTTTCAAAAAAAT
>CAVINP010000152.1:0-3803 GCA_963643985.1 bacterium | reverse complement strand
CAAACACCGGAACCATTCCAGCATGATGCGCGAAATTAGCGGATCCTTAAGCCTTAAACCCCGCTTCGGGCAATGCGCGGTTGATCATCTCCATGATCCCGTGCAGGCGATCGTTCGTCCTTGCCTCGACCCGCAGCGTGACCTGCTGGGCGGTGACCGACTTGCGTATCAGAAACCAGCCGTCCGCAAAGTCCGCACGCACGCCGTCCAGATGGCTGACGGTCGCGCCGTGTGCCAGCGCCGTTTCCTCCAGACGGTCCAGCCAGGCCTGCTGCGTGTCGTAGGCGCAGAACACGCGTATGTCGGGCGTGATGGGCGGGCAGATAATATCATCCGTCAGCTCGTGCAGCGTCCGGCCGCTGCGTGCGATCAGCTCCGCCATGTACAGCGCGGCAAAGAGGCCGTCGTCGTAGCCCAGCTCACCGAAGAAGAAGTGACCGCTGACCTCACCCGCGACCGCCGCGCCGTTTTCCAGAAAGCGCTTCTTGATGAAGGCATGGCCGCTGCGCTCGGGCAGGGGCGTTCCGCCCATCTCAAGTATCGCATCGCGCACGACCGAGGAGGATTTCTGGTCGTACACCACGGGTGTGGGCCTGTCTTTGAGCAGGGAGCGGATAAAGAGCACCAGTGCCTTCTCGTTCTGCACGGGCAGGCCCTGTCCATCGAGGAACACTGCGCGGTCGCCGTCGCCGTCAAAGGCCACGCCGAAGTCTGCACCGCAGTCGCGCACGGCTGCGGAGGTCTTCCCCAGACAGGAAAAGTCCGCAGGGTTGGGCGAGCGGTCCGGGAATGCGCCGTCGGGGCGGCAGCTCAGCTCCGTCACGCGATAGCCCGCCGCGCGAAAGGCCTCGGGGGCAACCGTACTCATTGCACCGCAGCCGGCATCCACCAGCACGTGCAGCGGTTTCGGGGCGTGAAAGCGTACCTTCATGGCCTCAAGATAGGCCGAGACGGCATCGAAGTGCTCGATCGTGCCCGGCTTCTCCTCAAAGCGTCCCGATGTCACGATCGCGTGCAGGCGGTCGATGGTATCGCGCGTCACGGGTGTGTCGCCGATCATGAACTTGACGCCGTTGTATTCGGGCGGATTGTGGCTGGCCGTCACGGTCGCACCGGCCCTGCAGGGCAGCTTTTTCAGGGAAAAGTAGAGCGCGGGCGTGGGGATCGTGCCCAGATCGATGACATGTTCACCTGAGGCCAGCAGTCCGCCGATCAGCGCCTGCTTCAGCTCAGGCGTGCTCAGGCGCACATCGCCGCCGACGGCGATCCCGCCCGGCGAGAGTGTGGCCAGCGCGCGGCCGATGTCGTATATCTCCGCTGCCGTCAGCTCACTGCCGACCACGCCGCGAATGTCACAGTCCTTATAGATGCTCATTCAGACCTCCACACCGTATATTTTCCGGATATCATTCAAAAAAGCCGCGTAGATTTCGTCATATCTGTCGGCCAGCGCCAAATCCGGCTCGACGGCCTTGGCACAGCGTATCATGCGTCCCGCGGTTTTCGTCAGGCCGCCCATATAGTTGCTTGCCGCCAGCAGAGCGGAGCCCATCGCCGCATCCACGGCCTCGGGCACGCGCATCTCGCGCCGCAGTATCGAGGCGCGGATCTTCAGCCACAGGTCGCTGCGGCACGCGCCGCCCGCCGCGCAGATCGTATCGCCCACCGTGCAGCCGAGCTTTTCCATGCGCTGCAGCGCCATGCGCTCGGCAAAGCCGATGCCCTCCATGATGGCGGGATAGAGCCTGCCGCCCGTCACGTCGCCCACATAGAAGGCCTCGCAGTCGGGCAGTGCAAAGGGGAAACGCTCGCCGCGCCCGGTCAGCGGATAGCAGCGCACGCCCGTGGGAATCAGAGCCTCGGACCGTACGTTCATTTCATCAAAGCTCTTCCCGCCCCGCGCAGCGTTGAGCACGCGCCCGCCGAGGTTCGCCGCGCCGCCCAGCAGCCACTCGCCGCTTGGCAGTTTGTGCGAGTAGCTTGCGCCGCTCGGATCGATCACGAGCTGTTTGGTTACGCCCTTGAGCACGAAGGTTGTGCCGATGATGGACGCCCAGCTGCCTTCGCCGACCGCGCCCGCCGCCAGCGCGGAGGCATAGCCGTCGGTCGAGCCGCCGACCACGATGGCCGTCTCGGGCAGGCCCAGTTCCTCGCAGGCCGCCTTCGTGAGGTGGGCAATCGCCGCGCCGGGGGCCACGATGCGCGGCAGCTTTCGAAGATCGATGCCAAGCTCGGACTCATATTCGCCCGGCCAGCAATTGCCGATCAGGTCATAGCCGGTCTTGAGCGCGTTGGAATAGTCCGACACGGCGTACTCGCCGCAGAGCATGCCCGCCACGTAGTCCGCCTGATGCGCAAAGAGGCGCGTCCCGGCGTAGATTTCGGGCATTTCGTCGTGAATGTAGAGTATGCGCGGCAGGGAGAAGGACGCACTGAACCTGTAACCGAGCTTTTTCTCGATGTGACCCATCTTGTCGTGGATGACGGCCGCCTGGGCGCGTGCCCGCGGATCGTTGTACATGATCCCGTTGGTGAGCGGCTGCATGTTTTCATCCAGCGCGACGATGGTGCCGCTGGTGCCGTCAATCGACACCGCCATGATGGCCTGCGGATTGGGCAGCGCGGCCGTGCAGGCTTTGATCGCGGTCTTGGCCGCAGCGATCCAGTGCGCGGGCGACTGCTCGTACCACCCTTCGCGGGTGGCGATGTTCAGTGTTTCAAAGGCCACGGAATGCGCGGCGTGAATTTTACCCGTCTCATCGGCAACGACGCAGCGTGCCCCCTGCGTGCCGATGTCAATACCCATGAAAAGCATATGTTTCAACTCCTTGGAGACCGGGATCAGAGATCAGGGATCAAGAGAACGGTGGTCGGAGGTGCGTCAAACCCATGCACCATTTCACTGACCGCTCTCTACAGCAATTATACATTCAAAAGCCATAATTCGCAAGAGAGATTTTTCCGTGCTTTACACTGTGTTCATCTGTCGGGTATAATATAAAGGAGAAAGGGGGTGGATACCGCTTTGAAGCCGAAAATGCGCAAACCCGGTCGGGAAGCATGGCTGCTGCTCTATCTCCCGATCTATCTGATCATGTTCTTCGTGGTCGAACACGTCATCACCGACAATTATTGGGTGTCGTACTGCCCTTTGGACGATGCGATCCCCCTCGTGCGGCAGTTCGTGTTCGCTTATGTGCTGTGGTATCCGCTGATGGCGGGCATGGCGCTGTGGCTGCTCTTTCGCAACAAGCGGGCCTACCTGCGCTACGCAGGGGCGGTGATCACGGGGCTGACGCTGAGCATCGTCATATTCTTCATTTTTCCCAGCGGGCAGAACCTGCGGCCCGCTGCGGTGACGGGCAGCGATTTGGCCTCGGTGCTGCTGCGGTGGATCTATGCGGCGGATACGAACACGAACGTGCTGCCCAGCATGCATGTTGCCGGCACGCTGGCCGCCGTCCGCGCCGCCTTCGAGCCGGGCTGCTTTGAAAAGAGGTGGCCCAAGTGGTGCATCGCCGCGCTGGGGCTGCTGATCAACGCATCCACCGTGTTCATCAGGCAGCATTCCCTGCTGGATCTGCTGGCGGGCCTGGCGCTGTACATTCTGATTTATCCCTTCGTGTACATACTGCCGGGAAAGTTCTCCCGCAAACGATAAATAACCCCCTCCGCATTGCTTTGAAGTGCGGAGGGGGTTCGTTTAGGGATCGGTGTTTCGGCCCGCCTGAACCCTATTCCCTAATTCCTATTCCCCTGCAAAACCGGCCACCGTTTCCGCGATGCTTGCCTCGTCCGGGCGC
>CAVINP010000151.1:0-3958 GCA_963643985.1 bacterium | reverse complement strand
CACATCCACACCTGGTTCAACTATATGGAAGGTGTCATGCACACCGGCCAGCGCAACCAGTTCCGCATTCGCGTCAGCCATGATGCCTATGAGAAGGGACTGCGCCTGAAGCACTTCGGCGAGGTGCTCTACGTGATGATCATGGACGAGTTCGACGCCGTGGTCGACCGCTGTCAGATCACCTTCGTGACCGATCCCGATGAAGCCGCGCGCGTGCTCAACGAGCAGGCCATACCGCGCTACAACGAGCGTGACGACCGCCTCTCCAGCATGACGGACGAATCCGTGGACACCTTCTACACCTGCACGCTCTGCCAGAGCTTCGCGCCCGCGCACTGCTGCGTGGTCACCCCCGAGCGTCTGGGTCTGTGCGGCGCGGTGTCCTGGCTGGATGCCAAGGCGACCAACCAGCTCAACCCCACCGGCCCCTGCCGTCCCATTGCCAAGACGGGCTGCCTGGACGAGCGCACCGGTGCCTACGAGACCGTCAACGAGGCTATCGCCTCCGCCACGCAGGGTGCAATTGACAACGTGACGCTCTACTCCATACTCGAAAACCCGATGACCAGCTGCGGCTGCTTTGAGTGCATCTGCGGCATCGAGCCGATGAGCAACGGCTTCTTGATCTGCAACCGTGAGTATGCAGGCATGACGCCTCTGGGCATGACCTTCGGCGAGCTGGCCTCCATGACCGGCGGCGGCGTACAGACTCCGGGCTTCATGGGCCACGGCCGTCACTTCATCGCCAGCAAGAAGTTTGCCAAGGCCGAAGGCGGCATCGAGCGCATCGTCTGGATGCCCAAGGAACTCAAGGATGACGTGGCACCGCGCCTGAACAAGGCTGCATTTGAGCTCTACGGCATTGAGAACTTCTCGGACATGATCGCCGACGAGACCGTTACCACCGACATGGAGGGCCTCTACGCCTTCCTCAGTGAGAAGGGCCATCCGGTGCTGGGCATGGAGCCGCTGCTGTAATGTATCTGATCGAGTTTTGCTTCCGTGATGACGACCCGATCGTCACGAAGGCGGAAGCGGGCGAAAATTTATTGACCGTAGCCAGGAGAGCAGGGATCCCGATTTGGGCTCCCTGCTCCGGTTCTGCTTCCTGCGGCAAATGTCGCGTGCAAATATTGCGCGGAACGCTTGAAGCATCACCGTCATTTTACATTCCCGATGTAGAATATGAAGATGGATGGCGGCTGGCCTGCACATCCAGAATATCCGGCGACGTCAGCGTACTCGTCGACTAAGGAGCACGTTTTATCATGTTCAAGGTTTGCTTTCACTGTAACGGCAGCGAGGACAAATCCATCTACGCTGCAGAGAACGAGAATCTGCTCGAGCTGGCCCGAAAGGCAAATGTTGCCATCGATGCGCCCTGCTCCGGCAACGGCAGTTGCGGCAAGTGCCGCGTAAAGCTGCTCTCAGGTGCTCTCGAATCCCCCAAGACCCGCCACATCTCCGATGAGGAGTATGCCGACGGCTGGCGGCTGGCCTGCAACAGCCGCGTGACGGGCGACTGCGAGATCGAGGTACCGGACATCGCATCGGCTTACAAGTCCCGCATGAAAACGGCCGACCTCGAGTCCGATGCCGAGATTGCCATATTCACCCGCGCCGAGGAGAGCGTCCGCGCGGCGGGCATTGAATTTGTCAACGATTACAGGTCCGTGACCGTAGCAATGAACGTGCCGGACCTCAGCGACACCATGCCCGACAACGAGCGCCTGACATGGGCGCTGCAGAGTGAGCTTGGCGCAGATGACATCGTCATCCCCTACTCCGTCATGGTTTCCCTGCCCTCCGTACTGCGTGAGAGCGGCTTTAACGTACGCTGCTGCGGTCTGCTGCGCAAGGGCACTTTCCGCCTCATGAGCGTATCTGCGGCAGATGATACCGCGCCCATGCTCGGTGCTGCCATCGATATCGGTACGACCACCGTAACCGGCGTTCTGGTTGATCTTCAGACGGGCGAGCTCAAGGCCAAGGCCTCCGCGGGTAACGGCCAGATCCGCTACGGCGCGGACGTCATCAACCGCATCATTGAGGCCTCGCGCCCCGGCGGCAAGAAAAAGCTGCAGACGGCCATCATCAAGGAGACGCTCGACCCCATGCTGGGCCTGATGTGTCAGCAGGCGAAGGTGCGTACAGACCGGATTTTCACACTCTGCGTGGCAGGCAACACCACCATGAACCATCTCTTTGTGGGAACGGACGCCGATCCAGTGCGTACCGAGCCCTATGTGCCCGCCTTCTTCCGCTGGGAGGGGCTTTACGCCAGGGATCTGCACCTGCCCGCCAATGCCGAGGCCGAGGTTATTCTTGCCCCCAACATCGGCTCCTATGTAGGCGGCGACATCACCGCCGGTACACTGATGAGCATGGTCTGGAACAGCGATGAGATGTCACTGTTTGTAGACCTCGGCACCAACGGCGAGATCGTGTTCGGCAACCGCGACTTCCTGATGTCCTGCGCCTGCAGTGCCGGTCCGGCCTTCGAAGGCGGCGACATCTCCTGCGGCATGCGTGCCACGGACGGTGCAATTGAGGCCTGCACGATCGATGAGGAGACCATGGAGCCGACTTTCAGCCTTATCGGCGATGCCGGACAAAAGCCGGTGGGCCTTTGCGGCAGCGGCATCATCGACGTGGTCGCAGAGCTGTTCCATACGGGCATCATCTCTGCGCGTGGCCAGTTTGTGCGCGAAGGTCGCCGCGTGACGAAGGATGCCAACGGCTTTGACTGCTACGTGCTGGCCTTTGCCGATGAATCCGAGACCGGCCGCCCCGTCACGATCAACACCGTCGATATCGACAACTTCATTCGTGCCAAGGGCGCGATCTTCTCCGCCATCTGCACGCTGCTCAAGTCCGTGGACATGGACGTGACCTGTCTGGAGCACGTCTACGTGGCCGGCGGCATCGGCAGCGGTATCAATATGCGCAACAGCGTGCGCATCGGCATGTTCCCGGACATCGACCTGAGCCAGTTTAGCTACATCGGCAATTCCTCGCTCTCGGGCGCGTATGCCATGGTGATGTCCAACCAGGCGCGTGAAAAGGTAGACGAGCTGTCGCGCAGCATGACCTACATCGAGCTGAGCACCACGCCCGGCTATATGGACGAATTCATGGCGGCCTGCTTCCTGCCCCACACCAACGCGGAACTGTTCCCGTCCTGCGCAAAACACTGATGTTCTTTACGGAAAGCCTGTGGGCAGTGATCCGTGGTCAGCTGAAAGGCCCGGGTCATTGCTCATCATTACACTATTTCCCTAATCCGTAAACCCTAATCCCTGTTCCCTAATTCCTATAAAGCAAGGAGTTTCTATGCCCAATACGATTGAAAACAACAAGGAAATGGTGCCGCTCGAGCACTACGTCTCTCTGTTCAAATCCCTTGATCCCAAGGAAGCGAGCGATCGCACGGGCTGCAGATACGACAAAGCACAGGGCTGCTTTCATGTTCGCCTGCTCTACGCCGACTACCGTATTTCACACCCTGACTTCGCCATTGCCTGCGATGACAAGGACGCGCTGGCCCTGACCAACATTCCTGCACAGATATTCATGCTGCGCTACCTGCTGGAAGGCCGTGCTTCCGTCGGCAGCGGCGCTTTTCTGCCCTACCGCGAGATGCCCTGGGGCGATGTCTACCTGAAGCCCTTCACGGGGCGCTGCCTCACAAGGGCCGCATTCAGCTTCGGCACGCGCCTCGAGGCTTTCAAGGCTGCGATCGAGAAGATGCCCGTCATAGTGCTCAAGAACGGCGATGCTTCCTGCCAGATCGAACTGATGCCCGGCTACGACATGCGGCTGATCGTCTGGGAGGGCGATGACGAGTTCCCGCCGAACGCACAGATCGTGTTCTCGGACAACTTCCCTGTCGCTTTTTCCGCCGAGGATCGCACGGTCTCCGGCGACCTGATCATCACGGAAATCAAGAGGCATATGT
>CAVINP010000150.1:0-4001 GCA_963643985.1 bacterium | reverse complement strand
CTATTTAATCGGACTTTATAAACCCCTCCACCACTTCGTGGTCCCCCTCCCCTTTCAGGGGAGGCACGAGCCCCGGTTGGCGCCCCTGAAAGGGGAGCTGTCGCGTAAGCGACTGAGGGGTTGAGAAACCCGTGTCGGGACAATCGGTCCGGTTGTTTTAAAAACGCAGTACTGGTAACTTGTATCTCGCCCAACCGCACCGACAGGAGGCCGTATCGTGTCCAAAGCCATCACACCCAACCATATCCGGCAGAGCAACAAACAGCAGATCTACGATCATATATACCGTACGCGCAAAACATCCCAGCAGGATATGCTCTACGCGCTTCACCTCTCCAGGCCGACCGTTTCGGCCAAACTGACGGAGCTTGAAAGCGAAGGTCTGATCCGCAAGTGCGGTACTATCGAAGCCGACCAGATCGGCAGGAAGGCCACGGCCTATGCGATCGTCACGGATTTCCGCATTGCCATCGGCGTGGAAATACTCAACCGCTGCGCCAAACTGATTGCGGTCAATCTCTACGGTGAACAGATCTCCCGCAGTGTCGTGGACATCTGTTTTTGCAATTCCTCTGCCTACTATACCGATATCTGTGCTTCCATAAACAGCTTCGTCGACGCCCTGCCCGTCTCGCGCGGGCAGATACTGGGCATCGGCATGTCCTTGCAGGGTCTGGCGGCACCGGACGGCAAAAGCATGGTCTACGGCAAAATACTCAATTGCACGGGCCTGAAGGTGGATGTCTTTGAAAACAACATTCACCTGCCCTGTCGCTTTGTACACGACCCTGCCGGAGCCGCGATGTCGGAACTGTGGGTATCGCCCGCACTGACGGACGCCGTCTACCTCTCTCTTAGCTCCCATCCCGGCGGAGCCATCATCGCCGATCGCCGAATCCGTTCCGGCCTGCACGGACACAGTGCAACCATAGAGCACGTTCGCGCCCCCGGCTGCAACGACCTGTGCTATTGCGGCAAGCGCGGCTGTTGGGATACGCTTTTGAAGGTGAACAACCTGACCGACGGTGAAACGCTCGAATCGTTTTTCGAACATGTGCGCGGCGGTGACGATGAGTCGGTTCAGCGATGGCGGACATATCTGAAGAATCTGGCGGGTATGATCGCGCTCGCGCATCTGGTCTACGATGAACAGTACATACTGGGCGGCCATCTGGCGCCCTTCATCACGCAGGAAGACATTGCGTTTATCTACGATGAGATCCGCCGTTACTGCCCCTTTACGGAAGAGGATAACTTCATACGCGTCAGCAAAATGCCCTCCCACAACATCAGCATCGGCATCTCTCTGCCCTTCATCCGCGCGTTTCTGGAGGAAATGGGCGTAGACATGAACCGTCAGGGAGGGGAAACGGAGATTTGTAACTAGTTACCGGAGACTGGTTGAATGGTATGGTGGTAAGAAGTAAGCCGAGCCATTCAACTGACCACGGTTCACCATTGAACCGGTAACCGGTAACTATTCCCTCGCCCCCCGTTCCCTCGCCAGCTTTGCTATGGTCCCGATCAGAACCTTCGTGTCCAGCGGCTTGGCGATGTGGCCGTTCATGCCTGCCTCTTTCGCTGCGATCTTGTCCTCGGTGAAGGCGTTGGCGGTCATGGCAATGATGGGAACTGCCTTCGCGTCCGCGCGGGGCAGGGCGCGTATGGCGCGTGTGGCCTCATAGCCGTCCATCAGGGGCATCATGACATCCATGACGACCGCGTCGATGTCGCCGGGCGCGGCCAGCTCGAACATATCGACGGCCTCTCTGCCGTTTACGGCCTGCAGTACATGTGCCCCCGTGTCCTCCAGCAGGAACTTGGCAATCTCCATGTTCAGTTCATTATCCTCGGCCAGGAGGATGTTCAGCCCCTCCAACGAAGGCTGCGTTTCTTCGCTCTGATGGTGCTCGCCCTCGCGGCAGTCGGTATCGATCCTGAATGGCACGGTGACCACGAAGGTGCTGCCCACGCCCGGCGTGCTTTCTATATTTATCGTGCCGCCCAGCTTTTCACAGAGCTTTTCCGCAATGGACATACCAAGGCCCGTGCCGCTGTACCGGGCCCCCGCCGAGGCATGCTCCCGCGAGAAGGGATCAAATATGTGTCTCAGAAATTCCTCACTCATGCCGAT
The DNA here is from genome assembly GCA_963643985.1 of bacterium. Classification (GTDB taxonomy): domain Bacteria; phylum Bacillota; class Clostridia; order Christensenellales; family Aristaeellaceae; genus SFTH01. The sequence continues at coordinate 1,867 of CAVINP010000150.1, read as the reverse complement.
GCCCGTATCGCGGCAGGTGAACTCGATGGTCGCAACATTGTCCGAGCATTCGGTTTCCCGGCAGGAGACATAGATCTTGCCGTGTTCGCGGTTGTACTTCACGGCATTGCCCACGATGTTCATCAGCAAACGCTTGTAGTGCTTGGGGCTGCCGATCAAGCGCGTGTGCGGCAGATCCCATCCCTGCCGGATGATTTCGATGCCCCTTTCCGCAGCCTGACGCTCAACGGCAAAATAGATATCCTCGGGAATGCGGGTCAGGTCGAAGGGGATGTCCTCCAGTATGATCTCGCCCGACTCGAGCTTGGACATATCCAGCACCTCGTTGACCAGCTCCAGCAGCACCTTGGAGGCGTTTCTGGCCTTCATGCGGCACTCCTCAAGCTTCTGCGGGTCGTTCGGGAAGCGATCCGCGACGTCCAGCATGCCGATGATGCCGTTGAGCGGCGTGCGGATATCGTGGCTCATGCGCAGCAGAAAATCCGTCTTGGCGGTATTGGCCCGCTTGGCTTCATCGGCCGTCCGGATGAGCATCTCCTGATAGGCCTCTTCCTTTTTGTGCCGGCGCTGCTCCTCCCGCAGATGCGCCTCGATGATGAGGTTGATGTTCTGAAAACCCGCGACGATACATTCCAGATTGTCGAGTTTGAAGATGTTGAACTGCCAGTGATCGGTGACGCCGTTGTCCAGCGTGCGATAGTTACCGATGTATTCGTCCTGAGCAGCGAAGACATCGCGCAGGTGCTCCAGGCTCAGTGTCCTTCCAAGCATAGCGACATCGTCCGGATGCACACGATCGGCCAGGTACCTGTCTATGATCGGCTGATAGGGATAGAACTTCTGCTCGTTGACGCGCAGGAGCTGATCGTGCTTTTTCAGCGCCTTTGTGGAGCCGTCGGCGAGGTTGATCAGAAATACGTTTGAGAAATTGCGTGCAAGCGCATTGAAGACCGAGCGGCTCTTGCTCTCGTCCATGTATTCCACGGCAAAGACCGCGTGCCACAGGCGGCCGTTATCGTCCTCGTCCTCCTTGAAGAAGTGCATCTTGCATATGTCGCTCGTTTTGCCCAGAAATTCCATGGAGAGGTGATCCCTGCACGCCATGCGCCCGGGCAACGTCTCTCTGTCGACAAAGGCGAATATGTCGTCGTAGCAGGCCTCGTTGGCCAGAGCGAGCATGATTTTCTGCATGTTCTCATCGTAGCGATCCGAGCCCGGAATCTGCTGCAAGCATATCATTTCGTTTGTCTTGATGGTGGTGAAAGTGTTGTTGATGACATCCACGCGATGCATGGACATATATGCGCCCGAGAGCGCGGCATAGGCGCTGAAGAGGCCTGCATTGCGGTTTTCGCGGTTCACGGACACAACGGAATCGATATTGCGCAGGGCGATGATCAGCTTGAGCGGCTCACCTTCTGCGGATATGCGTATGCAGTGCAGGGAGCAGTGGTGTACGGTTTCCCCTTCCACGGCCTTGTAGGTGAAGGCGAACCTCGTCTGGCCGTCGGCAAAGTACCTGATGAGCGCGTCCGGGTACATCAGGCTCGCAAAGCGATCCCTGTCGTCGGGAGATACCGCCTCGTGGACATACCACTTGAAGATCTCCGTGTACCTGTAGCCGGACTCGGGTTCTTCGGATCTGTCGCGCAGCCGGCCGTTCAGCTTGATGATCTCGACCATATCGCGCCCGAGTTCAACGGAATATATGAAGGAATAATCGTCGGACAGCGCCGCGATAATGTCGGATGAATGGATCATGTCTTGGCCTCCGATGGTGAATAAGAGTTACAAGATACCGGTGATCAGTTGCTAGAGTGTGTTTCTAAAATGAGACATGTGCAGTTTCGAGTGGATTTGCTTGCAG
>CAVINP010000149.1:0-4037 GCA_963643985.1 bacterium | reverse complement strand
TCGTGCGTAACCTCGTCCACATCGTGCACGCGCTGCAGGGCCTGGAAGATGTCCTGCATCTTGTAGTCGGTCTCGGTGATCACGTCCGCGCACTCGCGCAGCTGATCGATGATCGACTGAGGCACTTCCTCGGTGGCCTTGTAGCGTATGCCGTGCTCGAGGGTGGCCCAAAAGTCCATGGCGACGGTGCGGATCTGGATCTCTACGGGAATGTAGAGCTTGCCCTGGGAGAGGTAGACCGGCACGTCCACCACGATGTGCAGGCTGCGATAGCCGTTGGGCTTGGGATTTTTGATGTAGTTTTTCTGAAGTATCAGCGAAATGTCGTCCTGCGCGAGCAGCAGATCCGCGATGCGGTAGATGTCGGCCACGTATCGGCAGACCACGCGCACGCCCGCGATGTCGTGCAGGTTTTTCTTGGCGCTGCTGATGGAGACGGGAAAGCCGGTGCTTCTCAGCTTTTTGATGATACTCGGCAGCGTCTTGACGCGGCTCTCCAGATGATGAATCGGGTTATGCTTGTGCTGCAGGGAAAACTCCTGATTGAGCGTCTGCAGCCGGGCATTGATTTCGCGTATGGCCGCAGCGTATATCCCCTGAATCTGGACATATTCCTTGCGCATGGAATCGATGCTGTCATCGAACTCCGTGTGGCGTGGCTGTTGCATACTAATCATCCTTCTCCTTTGCAAAGCTGCTGTCGCCGAACACGTCCCAGGGCGTGAGCATGCAGATCAGCGGTTCACCGGGGATGCCGTTTTCCGTGACGAATACGGCGCTGAGGCGGCGGTCGCGCTCCTTGTGGCGGCGGAATTCGCGTATCACGTTCACGATGGACGTATTCCTGTCGACAAAGCGGTAGCGTTCGCCGGTCTCCCGGTCAAAGCGTATGCGGTCACCCAGCTCGATGATACGCGTGTCGTTATCCAGACTGTCCAAACCCATCTCGGCCAGATAGCCGAATACGCTTCGGGTACACAATACGCCCGTCATACAGCCGCGGTGCACGATCGGCACGTGCGAGTAGCCGTTTTTCATCATGGAGCGCATAACCTGAAAGAGATTGTCGTTGGGGGACGCGCTCATGATGTACTTGGCGGGAGTGCCGAAATTCACCGCGTCGCGTGGCAGCTTTATAAATTCGATCACATCGTCGAGCAGGGATATCATCTCGTCCGACGGTTCGACCACGGGCTGTCCGTGCGTGTCGGCATTGTGCGAGAGCAGGTTGCGTATCTCGCGCAGCAGGTCCAGCTCCGTTCGAATGCCGCAGGAATCCGCATCGTGCAGATATTCGATCACGACGCTGGAATAGTCCTTTTTTTCGCCCTCGTAGCGCTTCTCCAGAAGCCCCTCGATGATGCGGTATTTTTGAAGAAAAAGCTCGGCGTTCATTTTGCTTATGCGTGCGCTTCGCGCGCCTGCGGCGAGAGGTCCATGAACCAGGTGTATTCGCCCTTCCAGCCCAGCTTGACCGTGCCCAGAGAACCGTTTCTCTGCTTGGCGATGATCAGCTCGGCGATGTTCTTCTCGGCCGTGTCGGGGTTGTAATAGTCCTCGCGGTGCACGAACATGACCACGTCCGCATCCTGCTCGATGGCGCCCGATTCGCGGATGTCCGAGAGCATGGGGCGGTGATTGGCACGCCCGGCAGGGGCACGCGAGAGCTGCTGCAGTGCAATGATCGGCACGTTCAGCTCCAACGCCAGCGATTTCAGGCCGCGCGAAATGGACGCGACCTCCTCCTGACGGCTGCCGAAGCTGCCCGATGCGCTCATCAGCGACAGATAGTCGATCAGTATGATGTCCAGACCGTGCTCAAGCTGCAGTCTGCGCGATTTGGAGCGGATCTGCGATACGGATATGCCCGGTGTGGCGTCCACGTAGATCGAGGTCGCGCCGATGCTGATCATGGCGTCGCAGAGCTTGCCCCAGTCGTCATCGTCGATCTGGCCGCGGCGCACCTTCTGCATATCCACACGCGCCTCCGTGCAGAGCATGCGCATGGCCAGCTGCTCCGCCGGCATTTCCAGAGAGAACACCGCAGCCTTCTTGCCCGTGCGTATGGCGGCGTTTTCGATGAAGTTCATGCCGATACTCGTCTTGCCCATGGCAGGACGGCCGGCCACCAGTATCATTTCGCCCGGATGAAAGCCCGTGAGCAGCTCGTCCAGCTCCGTGTAGCCGGACTCCACGCCGTCCACGCGCCCGTGATTCTTCACCAGCTGCTCGATGCGCTCAAACGTCTTGAGCAGCACCGGCTGTATGGCGGTCAGTTCCTCGCCACCCTTGCGCATGGTGATGTCGTAGATCTGCTTCTCGGCGTCCTCCAGGATCTCCTGCGTCTCCTGCTCCTCGGCATGGCAGGCCTGACTGATCTTTTCCGCGGCGGCGATCAGCTTGCGCAGCGTGGACTTTTCATCGACGATGCGTATGTAGGCGCGCGCATTGGCTGCCGAAGGCACGCAGCGGCTCAGCTCGACCAGATAGCTCGCGCCGCCGACCGCGTCCAGCTTGCCGCGGCGGCTCAGCTCCTCGTCCAGCGTGACCAGATCGATGGGCTTGCCGGCCACGGTGATGGCCTGCATGGCGGAATAGATCTCGCGGTTGGCGGGATCGTAGAAGTCTGCAGGCTGCAGGGATTCCAGCGCCAGCAGCGCCGCCTCGTGCGAGCGCAGCATGGAGCCAAGCACGCTGCGCTCCGACTCCGGATGGCACGGCACGCCCTGCGCCGCCGGTGCGGGAATGTATTCGTCCATAGGTTTACTTTGCCGTGACCTTGACGTTCACGATCATGCGCGTGGCGATGCCTGCCATCAGCTTGAGGTTGAAGAACGCCTGACCTGCCGTCTTGATCGGCTCCTCGATCTCGATCTTGCGCTTGTCAATGTCCACATTCAGCTGTTCGTGCAGAGCCTCGGCGATCTGGTCGTTGGTGACCGAACCGTAGATCTTGCCGTTCTCGCCGCCGCGCACGCTCAACTGGATGACCTTGCCCTTGAGCTCACGGGAGAGCTTCTCGGCCTCGGCCCGCTTCACGTCCTCGCGATGCTTGTCTGCGCTGCGGGCGCGCTCAATGGAGTTGAGTGCCTCGGTCGTGGCCTCACGGGCCATCTTGCGCGGCAGAAGATAGTTGCGCGCATAACCGTCCGAGATTTCCAGAATCTGATCCTTCTTGCCCGTGCCCTTGATGTCCTGCAGCAAAATAACTTTCATGTAAATGCCCTCCGTTTCGGCAGTAGATTTGTTTGGTGATCCACTTTGTATTATAGCATATTCTGCATGCCTGTGGCAATATCCGGGAACACAAAATAACCGCTGCGGTTTTCCGCAGCGGCATTGTTTTGATAAGACAGATCAGTCTTCGTCTTCCTCTTCGCGCTTGCAGGACTCGATGATCTTCTTCGCGTCTGCAGCGGGCACTTCCTCGTACCTTTCGAAGTTCATGGTGAAGGAGCCGCGGGCCTGCGTCATGGAGCGCAGATCGGTGGCATACTTGAACATCTCAGACAGCGGGGCCTCGGCGGTGACGCGCTGCATCTCGCCGACCTTGTCCATGCCCATGATGCGGCCACGGCGCTTGTTCATGTCGCCGATGATGTCGCCCATGTACTGATCCGGCACATCCACTTCGACGTGATAGATGGGCTCGAGCAGGATCGGGTTGGCAGTGGTCAGCTGTTTGAACGCGAGGCGGGCAGCGGTCTTGAACGCCATTTCGGAGGAGTCGACCGGATGGTAGCCGCCGTCGTAGAGCTCAGCGGTCAGACCGACCACGGGGAAGCCGGCGAGCACGCCATGGTTGATATTGTCGCGCAGGCCCTTTTCAACCGCGGGGATGAAGTTGCGCGGTACGGTGCCGCCGACAACGGAATCGATGAAGTGGAACTCGGTATCGTTCGGATCCTCGTTCGGACGGAAGCGGATCTTGACATCACCGAACTGGCCGTGTCCGCCGGACTGTTTCTTGTGGCGGCCTTCAACGTCGATCGGCTTGCGGATGGACTCGCGGTACGGGATCTTGGGATCCTGCAGCA
>CAVINP010000148.1:0-4132 GCA_963643985.1 bacterium | reverse complement strand
GTTTCCCGGCCCTGCCAGATGCGCAGGAGGTTCGGCGTGACGCCCGTGTCCAGCCAACGGTAGCCCTCAAAGACCTCCCGGAGAGCGGGCGGCTCGGATGCATCGTGAAAACTCAGCAGCCGCAGCGATTTGCCGCCGAAGATCTCGCTCGTGTAGAGGCGATCCGTGAAGGCCTGCCGGGCAAAGAGCTGAGAGACATCGATGCGGGCCGCGTCAATGCGGTTGATCAGCGCGTAGGTCGCCAGCAGATTGCCGGTGCTCAGCTGCTCTGCCGCAATCTGCGTCTCGGCGATCACGCGATTATCCTGCGTACAGCCCTGCGCTTTTTCCGCGTCGGACAGCTCCGCCCTTGTCGCCGTGACCGTGCCGTCCGCAGCCACGTCCATGCGGTAGTAATTGCCGTCACTTGCCCCGATCACCAGATTTCCGATTGTCGCCCCCACCAGCTGCGCGTAGCTCACCGCCAGATTGGTGATGAACACGTTGCCCGCCGAGCCGAACTCGAGGTTCAGCGCCTCGGCGACCAGATGCCCCACCGTCGCCGCGTCGAACGTCGCCGTGCCGGCAATGAGCTGCTGCAGGCGCACCAGCTGCGCCGCCAAAGTGTCGGTGGTGATGTTCGCCGCCGTGATGTCGCCGAGCCTGGCGCGGACGGCCTCGACCGTCATGGCATCCAGCGCCCCCGCGGCGATCTTCTCCGCCGTGACCGAGCCTGCCGCCAGCTTGCTCGTGCTCACGCTGCCCGCGCTGATGATCGCGCCGTTGAGTGCGCCCGTCAGTGCCGCGGCATTGAGCCTGCCCTCGGGGGTAATCGCCCGCCGCACGCCGCTGTCGGCCCCGTCCGGTATCGCGCAGCGGCAATCGGCGCGAAATCCACCCGAAAAGATAAGCGTCTGCCGCGAAAGCACGCCCGAGAAGTGCCCGCCGTGCGCGTCATCTATCCCGATGCGCTCGCCCACGTTCAGCAGCGGATCGCCCTGCCATTCAAACGTCGCCGCGCCGCCCGTATAGCCCGCCAGCCGGTCAAGCATCCCCTGCGCCAGATCATCCAGATGCGCCGCGCCGTACACAAAGAGCGGATTGCCCGTGACGTCAATCGTGTGCACCGCGCTCTCGCCCGTGCACCACGTCCTCTCGATCTCTTCGCCGTTTTCCCTGAAAGTCACGCGCAGCGCATCCACGGGGCCGTAGGTCGCCGCGTCCGCCTGCAGCGTATAATAGTGATCGGCCGTGAGCGTGCGCACATCGTTGCTCCACAGCGGCACGAGCTGCAGATCCCCCTCGCGCCCCAGCCGCACAAAGCAGCCCGCCGCCGCGGCCACGCAGCCCAGCGCGGATCTCAGGGACGCGCCGTCCCAGTCGGGCAGGCTGTCGATGATCGCGTCGCCGTTGGGGATTTCTCCCGAATGTGAAAATCGCGTCTGCGCCACCACGCGCTGCCAGAGGCGCCGAAGCGTCATGGGATAGGCCGCCGCCGAGTCGGCAAAGGTCTCTGACAGTTCCGACGATACGGCATCCGCGCCCCTGATGCGAAGCAAGCCCTGCTGCTCAATGCAGGTCGCACTTTCGATGATGAACACGCCCAGCGGCTGCCACAGCGTTTCTTCCCCCGCGACCAGCCCCAGCTGCGGCATCAGCGTCGCACCGATGAGCGTGTCCGGGGAGAGCGCCCCGCGGGAAATGTCGAGCGTGATCTCACTTGAGAGCACATCGCCCGGCCCGATCGCGCCGTCCGCGCCCTCACGGATCGTCACGGAAGTTACATAGTCTCCGTCCAGCGTTACTTCGCTGCCGCTGCCCGGCACAACAGCGCCGCCCAGGCGCATTTCGCGCGAAAAAGCGCCGATTCCCTCCTGCCACGTCACTTCTCCGCCCACTCCATTTCCACATTCGTCCACAGCGGCTCATCGCCCGCCATGCGCATCAGCCCCAGCGTGCGGCTTTCGCAATAGCACTGCATCTCGCGCATCCCGCCCGCCAGCGCATCGGGATAGCGCACGGTGAAGAAGGCCGTGTCATGCGTGTCCGCCAGCAGCTCGGCCAGCTCTTTCATGCTCATGTGCGCCCAAGCGAGACTGAGCCTGCGCTTTATGCCCACGCGGTCGCACAGCGCCTGCCCGGACGCGCTGCGGCTCACCCCCGCCCCCACGTCCTCTATGGTCAGGTTCAGGCTCGACGGCGCCCGCACCGCGCGGTTGTTTACAAGCAGCATCGGCATCGTATTTTCCCTCCTTTGTATTGTTTAGTGATCAGTGGTCAGCGGAATGGTGCGGGTTACTGCTTACACAGCACTATCCACTGATATCTGAGCCGCAAGCGGCTCAGATATCCAGCATCAGCTTCCCCGTACTGCTTCTCACGCGGTTGATGCCCCGAATGCTGGCCTCACCCAGCTTCATGCCGTCCACATTGAGCGGTATCACGATGTTCGTGCCGCCCAGCGCCGCGCTCACCGCCTCGGCCAGCGACTGCGCCGCGCCGCCGCCTTCGATCCGCGCACCCTGCTGTGCGGCGGGGGTGAGCATATCGCCTGCGCCCGCGGCCAGCTGCTGCGCACTCTGCCGCGTCCTGCCAAGCGTCGCGGCGATGCCGTCTGCAAAGCCGGCACCGAAATTGCCGCCCAGTTCAAAGGTCACGCGCGAGGGCGAATGGATCTTCAGCGCGGCACGGATGCGCGCGATCGCCGCATTCACCACGCGGTTGACCGCCTGCATCACCGCGCCCGAACCGGAGGATATGCCCCGCGCAAAGCCCTGCGAGAGCCGAAGTCCCGCCTGCTGCGCCGCCGCCGTTGCCGCGGAGCTTGCAAAATTCGCCCCTTGGGCCACGCTCAGTGCCGCCGAGCTGACCTGCGCCGCGCCGCCGCTTATGCCGCTTGCCCAGGCCGCGCCGATGCCGTCCAGCGCCGAGCCGAGGCCCGCAAGCCGGGCGGAAAGTGCCGAGAGCTGTGCGGTCAGTGCCGACGCATCGGCCTCAAAGTTCACCCGCAGCGTCTCAACAATCGCCATGTGCCTTCCCCCTCCCGGACAGCGCCGCAAAGCAGCGCTTCATCTCATGATCCTTCATCACCCGCCGCACGGCATCGGGATGCCGCGGATACCGCTTGGGCGCGTGCACCGCCAGTGCCACGTATCTGCCGATCAGGTAGGCCAGAAAATCCGCATCCAGCGCCCGCTGCCGCCTTCTCTCAAGCGCCCTGTCAAACGCCGCTGTGACCTCCCGCGCCGTCATGCCGCCGACGTCAATATCAAGCCCCGCCGCGTCGGCCACGTCCTGCAGGCTGCGCAGGGTTTCACGCGCAGAAAAAGCCTGCATCGTCCAGAGCCTCGGCGCACATCTCCACGATCTCCTCGAGCGTACCGCCGTGCAGCAGGTGCGCATCGATGATCTCGCCCGCGCCCGCGATCGTGGTCTCGGGCTGATGCTTGAGCAGTGCCGACCAGAGCAGCAGCCGCACCGCCGTGAACTGCCGCGTCATCAGGCTGTCCAGCGTGCCGCCCGCCGCCTCCTCCAGCATGCAAAGTGCGTTCATGCAGTAGCAAAGCCGGTACGCCTTGCCCGCGATTTCAACATGTTTCTCCATTTATACCTCCGTAACCGTCACCGGCCCGCTGACGCGGATGACCGCGCCGAAGCCGATGGCACCGTCCACCTCCGCCGAACCGATGGCGTGCTTCTTGATAAAGCCCGAAAACGCCGCCGTCGATCCGTCCGGAAAGCTCACCCTGAATGTGCAGATTTCGCCCGAGGCAAACGCCTCCCGCACGGCCTTCTGCCCCGCGTCGCCCGCGTCATGATAGCCTTCCAGTTCGATCGTGCCGCTGTCGCGAAAGCCCTGAATGTACTCGCGGTAGCCGCCCGTCGATTCCAGCGTTGTCACGTCCAGCTCTTCGGCCTCGGCCTCGATCTCGCCCACCGAAGTGAGCCGGCCGATACTCACGCCGCTGCCGTCCGCACGCGTCATCTCAAGTGTCGTCCCCTGTGCCCTTGTTGCCATAGATTTCCTCCTTCTTTTAGTGGCCGGTTGAATGGTGTGGATTACTGCTTACCATTGCACTGTTTCACCGGCCACTATCCACTAGTATACCGTCTGCTATTTAATCGGACTTTATAAACCCCTCCACCACTTCGT
>CAVINP010000147.1:0-4185 GCA_963643985.1 bacterium | reverse complement strand
ATCCGTGCCCGGATCGATACCAACGTCCCAGCGCATTGAAGTTCCTCCCGATAAAGATACCAGTTACCGGTTACCGGTTCAATGGTGAACTGTGGCAGGTTCAAGGATTCAGCTTAATGTCTGCCACCACACTATCAGACCGTTCTCCGGTAACTTCTTATCACCACACCATTCAACTAGCCTCTAGTCACCAGTCACTAGTCATTATAGCATACATCCGCCCCCGTGCGTGGAACAATAATTCGACAATTACAGTGCCCGCGTGTACTTTCTCATCGCCCACAGGACGTAGACTGCCACCGGCAGCTCGGTGATCGGCATGGCCAACCACAGAGAAGACGCCCCTGCAAAGAGTGGCAACAGCAGTATCAGTGCGCCGCTGATGACCATGCCGAGCGATACGGATACGACGAATGCCGCCGACAGATACCTCAGATAGAGCGGCCTGACCCGATTGTTGAGCAATTCCATATTCCATTCAACCTTTCCGCACAAAAAAACGGATAGATTTCGATCTACCCGTAGTGAATGATTATCCCTTCCGCCACACCATCCTGTCGATGATGCCGGTATAGCTCTGAATGATCTTGACGACCTTGGTTGAAACGTTCTCGTCCGTGTAGTCCGGCACAGGAAGGCCCGGATCGTGGTTTTTGTTCATCTCAACGGCCACATCCACTGCCTGCAACAGGTGATCGCCATCGATGCCGGCCAGCACAAAGCAGCCCTTGTCCATGGCCTCCGGGCGCTCGGTGCTGGTGCGGATGCACACGGCAGGGAAAGGATGGCCGACGCTCGTGAAGAAGCTGCTCTCCTCGGGCAGCGTGCCGGAGTCGGACACCACACAGAACGCGTTCATCTGCAGGCAATTGTAGTCGTGAAAGCCCAGTGGCTCGTGGCGGATCACGCGCGGATCGAGCCTGAAGCCGGACGCTTCAAGACGCTTTCTGCTTCTGGGATGGCAGGAATAAAGTATCGGCATATCGTACTTCTCCGCCATTTTGTTGATTGCGCTAAAGAGAGACACGAAGTTTTTCTCGGTGTCGATGTTCTCCTCGCGGTGCGCCGAGAGCAGGATGTACTGACCCTTCTCAAGCCCCAGCCGCACATGGATGTCGGAGGCTTCGATCTTTTTTAGATTTTTGTGCAGCACCTCCGCCATCGGCGAACCCGTCACATAGGTACGCTCTCCGGGCAGCCCCGTGTCCGCCAGATAGCGCCGCGCGTGCTCGGAGTACGCCATGTTCACGTCGGAGATGACGTCTACGATGCGGCGGTTCGTCTCCTCCGGCAGGCACTCGTCCTTGCAGCGGTTGCCCGCCTCCATGTGGAAGATCGGAATGTGCAACCGCTTGGCGCCGATCACGGACAGGCAACTGTTCGTGTCACCCAGCACCAGCACCGCGTCGGGCTTGACGGCGACCATCAGCTTGTAGGATTCGGCAATGATGTTCCCCATCGTCTCGCCCAAGTCCGCGCCGACCGCATTCAGGTAGACCTCGGGGTCAGCCAGCTCCAGATCGTGAAAGAACACACCGTTGAGGTTGTAGTCATAGTTCTGCCCCGTGTGCGCAAGGATCACGTCGAAATACTTGCGCGTCTTGTCAATCACCGCTGCGAGACGAATGATCTCCGGCCGCGTGCCGACAATGATCAGAAGCTTGAGTCTGCCGTTGTTCTTAAAGGATACCCTGCTGTAATCAGACATAATGCTTTAAACCTCTTCAAAATACGTATCCGGCCTGTTCGGATCGAACACTTCGTTGCAGGTCATCACGGTAATCAGATTTTCACTGTCCGACAGATTGGTAATGCTGTGCGTCCAGCCGGGGATCATGTGCACGGCCTCGATCTTCTCTCCCGAGACTTCAAACTCCACCGTTTCATTTGTGTTGATGTTGCGTTCGCGGATCAGGCCATGCCCTGCGACCACGATGAACAGTTCCCACTTGCTGTTGTGCCAGTGCTGTCCCTTCGTGATGCCCGGGCGGCTGATGTTGACCGACACCTGCCCGCAGTCCGCCGTGTGCACAAGCTCGGTAAACGAGCCGCGGTTATCCTCGTTCATCCTCAGCGCATACCTGAATCTGTCCGCGGGCAGATAGGTCAGATACAGCGAATACAGCTTCTTTGCAAAGCTGCCCTCGGGCATCTTCGGCATCATCAGCGTCGTCGGCTGTGCCTTGAACGCCTGCAGCAGATCCACGATCTCGCCCAGTGTGACATGATGGGAATGCGGCACGCAGCAGTATCGGCCGTCCTCCCTGAGGACGGTTTCGGCGCCGTCAAACTCGCAGTGCTGCTCGCGCCCCTCCAGCAGATCGAACATACCCTCGACCAGGTCATCGATGTAGAGCAGTTCCAACTCGGTGCTGCGGTCGTTGACGGTATACGGCTCGTCGTTGGCGACCGCCCGGCAGAACGTGCTGACCGCGCTGTTGTACTTCGACCTGCTGTGCCCCATCAGATTGGGAAAGCGGTAGACAGCGACCTTTGCGCCCGTCTCCTTGGCATAGTCAAAGAACAGTTCTTCGCCCGCCTTTTTGCTCCTGCCGTACTCGCTGTCGCCGAAGCGCCCCGCGAGCGTGGCCTGTATGGACGAAGAGAGCATGACCGTCGCCTTGTTGCCGTGCATTTTCAGGCAGTCCAGCAAGTCGGACGCAAAGCCGAAGTTCCCCTTCATGAAATCTTCGGGATTTTGAGGACGGTTCACGCCCGCCAGATTGAACACGAAATCGGCTTTCCGGCAGTATATATCCAGTTCCTCCGCCGTGGAACCGATGTCGTAGCCGTAGATCTCATCGATTTTTATCTTCGGCCGCATGCGGTTCTTGCCGTCACGGATGTTTTTCAGGTTGTTCACCAGTGCCGTACCGACCATGCCCTTCGATCCGGTTACCAGTATGTTCATCTGTATTTCACCTCAGCCCTTCAGCGCTTCCCGCACATACTCCGTCGTCAGCAGCTTTTTGACCGTCCCTTCCACGTCCAGTCGGTTCGTGTTGTGGCTGGTATAGCTCTCCTCGGCCATGGTGTGCACCTCGCCTTTGACCACGAACTTGTCGTAGTTCAGATCGCGGTTGTCGGCGGCAACGCGGAAATAGTGGCCCATGTCCTCGCTGCGCAGGCGCTCCTCGCGGGTCATAAGCGTCTCGTAGAGCTTCTCGCCGTGGCGCGTGCCGATGATGTTCGTTCCCGTATCGCCGAAGAGCTGCTGCACCGCCTTGGCCAGATCGCCAATGGTGGATGCGTCCGCCTTTTGAATGAACAGATCGCCCGGGTGTGCGTGTTCAAAGGCAAACATCACCAGAGACACGGCCTCGTCCAGGTTCATGAGAAATCTTGTCATGCTGGGGTTGGTGATGGTGATGGGGTTGCCGGATCTGATCTGGTCTATGAACAGCGGTATCACGCTGCCGCGGCTGCACATCACGTTGCCGTAGCGCGTGCAGCAGATGGTCGTGCCGCCGCGCTCGGCCGCGACGCGTGCGTTGGCATAGGTCACGTGCTCCATCATCGCTTTGGAGATGCCCATGGCGTTGATCGGATACGCCGCCTTGTCCGTTGAGAGGCAGACCACGCGCTTCACGCCCGCGTCAATCGCCGCATGCAGCACGTTGTCCGTGCCGATGATGTTCGTCTGCACCGCCTGCATGGGAAAGAACTCACAGGAGGGCACCTGCTTGAGTGCCGCCGCATGGAAGATGAAGTCCACGCCCGGCATGGCATCGCGGATCGACTGCGGGTTGCGCACGTCGCCAATGTAGAATTTGACCTTCTTCGCCTGCTCGGGGTGCTTCTGCTGCAGCTCGTGGCGCATGTCGTCCTGCTTTTTCTCGTCGCGGGAAAAGATGCGTATTTCCTTCAGATCGGAAGAAAGAAAATGCTTGAGCACTGTCGAGCCGAAAGAGCCCGTGCCGCCGGTGATCATGAGGGTTGCGTTGTTGAATGAAGACATGGTAGTAGCTCCTTGTTGTATGTTGTCTTTTTCTCTTTATCATCCAAATCAGTTCACCATCCGCCGATTTCTTATGTGCGTCGAATGATTTTATTAAGGATCCCCTGATTAATTCGGCGGCGAATCTGAGCGTGCCTTTCGCCCACCTGCTTCCTGCAAAAATCTCGATTTACATCCAGTAAACCTTCGATTTTTGCAGTCGCAGGTGGAACGAAATTCACTGCTCA
>CAVINP010000146.1:0-4359 GCA_963643985.1 bacterium | reverse complement strand
CCACTATCCCCCATTATTTATTGTAGCAAGCGAAGGGAAAAAAGTCAACCGCATAATGTATTGCGAACTGCAATACATTATGCTATAATACAGCTAAAGAGGTGATTCAAATGGCAAAGAGTGCAAATGTAACGGCGCGTGTCGAACCTGAAATCAAGGCGCAGGCAGAGAGCATACTCTCGCGCATCGGTTTGCCGGTTTCTGTACTGATCAATTCGCTGTACCGGCAGATCATCATGCAAGGCGGTGTACCGTTTTCTCTGAATATCCCCTCGCGCGCAAATTGCCGCGAAGCGATGAGCGATGCGGATTTCAACGCAATGATGGACAGAGGATTAAGGATCCCCTGATTAATTCGGCGGCGAATCTGAGCGTGCCTTTCGCCCACCTGCTTCCTGCAAAAATCTCGATTTACATCCAGTAAACCTTCGATTTTTGCAGTCGCAGGTGGAACGAAATTCACTGCTCAACTTACCACCTCATTTAATCAGTGTATCCTTAAAGCAGGCCAAGGCCAATGAGGCGCTGCCGTTGGACGAAGCAATGGACAAATTGCTGCAGGAGATCTGACAGATGCAGTACGAGGTCAGAATAACAAATCAGGCACAGGATCAACTTCGCTCCATCAGAGATTACATAGCGCAGGATCTCGCATCACCGCAGGCCGCAGCAGCTACTCTCAGAGCACTGCATGATGCAATGGCTTCTCTTGCGCAAATGCCCAATCGCGTTCGCCCGGTTGACGGGGAACCTTGGCGATCAGAGGGAGTTCGCATGTGCGTTGTCGGAAATTTTCTGACCTGCCTTTGGATAAGCGAACCGGAAAAAACGGTTCAGATCATCGCAGTGTGTTATGCAAGGCGTGGTCGCTCAAAGGTTCTTGCACAAATTGACGTGGATCTCGGAGGTTTCTGATGCAAAGGGAAGCAAGGCAACACATACCCGTCCTGCTCGGCGTGCTGGGGCTGCTCGCGCTGGCGCTGCTGCTGTATCATTCACTGGCGGGCGGCACGCTTCTGGTCTCGGGCGACTACAACAGCTATGCCCTGCAGGCGCAAAACTGGCTGGCGGGGCGCAACTGCATCGCAAACGGCGAAGACTACGAGTGGCTGGAGTTGGCGATCCATAACGGCCGCTACTACCACTCCTTCCCGCCCGTGCCCGCCGTGATCATGCTGCCCTTCGTGGCCGTGACGGGTGACTGGCAGGCGATCCCCGGCAACCTGATCGCCGCGGTACTGGCCCTGTGCTGCGCGGCGGGCATCTGCCTTCTGTGCATGCGCGGCGGCATGAAGCCCGCGGCCTGCGCCTACTTCACGCTCTTTATATCGATCGGTTCCAACCTGTTCTGGCTGTCGACCTCGGACGGCGTGTGGTTTCTGGCGCAGTTGTGCGGCATGCTCTTTGCCGTCTGGGGGCTGTTCTTTGCGCTGGGGAACCAAAACGCCCCGGCCTCGCTGATGCTGGCGCTGGCCGTGGGCTGCAGACCCTTCTACGCGCTGCTGCTCGCCGTCTGGATCCTTTGGCGCTTCGTAAAGCTGAAGAGCCTTCGCGCGATGATCCCCGCGGTTCTTCCCGCAGCGGCGGTCGCCGCCTGCCTGATGGCGTATAACCATGCGCGTTTCGGCAATGTGCTGGAGTTCGGCCACAACTATCTGCCGGAGTTCACGCGCAGCGCAGAAGGGCAGTTCAGCCTGAGCTATCTTTGGGAAAACCTGAAAAAACTGCTGCGCCCGGTCACGATCGACGCGCAGGCGCAGCTTCATTTTGAAAAGTTCAACGGTTTTATGTTCTTTGTGGCCAATCCCCTGTACCTGCTGGCGATGATCCGCGGCGTGTGCGTCTGCCGGCCCTCCAAACGGCAGGAAAGCGTTGCCGGGCTGCCGCTGCCGTCCTCGGGGATATTTATAACGCTTGTCTGCATACTGCTGACCCTTGCCACCTGCATGCATCGCACGCTCGGCGGCTGGCAGTTCGGCGCCAGGTACATGGTGGATCTGTTCGCGTGGCTCCTGCTGTGGTTTCTGCGCAGAAGCGACTGGACGCCCGGCCCGGGCGCGTGGGCGCTCTGCGGCGCGGGCATGCTGTTCAATCTCTACGGAGCGGTGTATATGATCGGTGCCTGATCACGCGCCCAGGAGATGCTCGATGAGTATCTTGATGCCGATGCCGATGAGTATCAGGCCGCCGACGATCTCCGCGGGCTTGCGCCAGCGCAGGCCGAAGAGATTGCCGATCTTCACGCCCACGGCGGATATGACAAAGGTGGTCGCGCCGATAAAGCACACGGCGGGCACGATCCGAACCTGCAAAAAGGCGAAGGTCACGCCCACGGCCAGCGCGTCTATGGAGGTGGCAATGGCGAGCATGAGCATGGTCCTGAAACCGAAGGACGCGTCCACGTTCTGTGCTTCTTCCTTGCCGAAGGCCTCACGCAGCATGTTCACGCCGATGAGCACCAGCAGCACGAAGGCGATCCAGTGGTCCACGCGCTCGATCAGACCCTGAAAGCGCACGCCCAGCAGGTAGCCCAGCGTGGGCATGAGTGCCTGAAAGACGCCGAAGTACGCACCGCAGATCAGCGCATGGCGCGGACGGATGCGGTCCACCGACAGACCCTTGCACACGGATACGGCAAAGGCATCCATCGACAGGCCGACGGCCAGAAGAAACAATTCCAATAATGACATGCTTCAATCCTCCAAACAGTCGTAAAGCGCATTATAGCACGGTGAAATTATGCGTTTCAAGAGAATATGCGTAAAAACAGGAGCCGCCACCCGGGCAGCTCCCGCTCTTTCTCTTACAGCACCTCGTTGAGTTCCAGATGTTCGCCGTCCGGGCCGTAGAAGAGAATCCACCTTGCGCCGTTCGGGAACACGCGGTCCGAGCCCTGCACCTCTTCGGTTTCGAACACGATGCCCTTGGCTCTGAGTGCCTCGGCCTCGGCCTCGATGTCCTTGACCTGCATGGCGATGTGCTCCACTACGCCGCCGTTCAGACACTTCTTGTCTGCCGGCTCGATCAGCTCCAGCACCAGATTGCCCTTCTGCGCAAAGGCCACTTTGTCCGTGCCGACTTCGCACGTCCAGATGATGTCAAAGCCCAGCTTATCCTGATAGAACTTCCTGGTAACTTCCAGATCGTGAACATACACGCCGATGTGCGCCAGACCCATAATACCCGCCATGATCAAATACCTCCCCGATATTGTTTGACTTCCATTATAGCACATCACCCGCCTGCGGGCAAGATGTTTTTCGCCCTCGACAGCCGTTCGCGGGCACATTAAAATAAGAACATACAGAGATGGAAAACCGTAACCCCCACCATTCAGCTGACCACTGATCACTATTCACTGATTACATCTTGTACTTTTGCTTATTTTCCTGTATAATGGAATCGGAATTGAAATGTCAGGGGGGATGCCGGGGATGCAGCCGGATTTCAGGAACGATATCAAGCGCCTCGCCATAATCTGCATTGCGGCGCTGATAGCTGCGTTCAACATTCGCGTATTTGTAAACCCGGCGGGGCTGTTCCCTGCGGGCCTGTCGGGTCTGGCACTGCTGATACAGAACACAGCCGCCAAGTATTTGGGTTGGAACCTGCCATACGGTATTTTGAACATTCTGCTCAACGCCGTGCCGGTGTGGGTGGGCTTTCGCTACATCGGCAAGAAATTCACGATACTTTCCGTGATTTACATCGTGCTCACTTCCGTGCTGACGGACGTGCTGCCCGATGTGAAAATGACCGACAACGTGCTGCTGCTGACGGTCTACGGCAGCATCGTGGGCGGCATTGCGGCCTCCATGTGCCTCAATGCGGACGCCACGGGCGGCGGTGCGGACTTCATATCCATATTCTATGCCGAGCGCGGCACGATGAACCTCTTCACCGTGATCTTCCGCTGCAATCTGGTGATGCTGGTGGTCTCGGGCCTGATCTTCTCCTGGGAACGCGCCATGTACTCCATCATCTACCAGTACATCTGCTCCCAGGTGGTGGGTCAGCTCTACGGACGATACAAGAAGCAGACGCTCTTTATTGTGACGTACAAGCCGCAGGAGGTCTACGAGATCATCCGCGACACCACGCACCATGCCGCGACGCTCTTTCGCGGCGAAGGTCTCTACGCCAACGAAGAGCGCTGCATGCTCTACTCCGTGGTCTCCCGAGACGAGGCGACTGAGGTCATACGCCGCGTGAAGGCGGCCGACGATCACGCCTTCATCAATTCCCTGCAGACCCACGCGCTTGCGGGCGCATTCTATCTCAAGCCGAAGGACTAGTACTGCGTTTTTAAAACAACCGGACCGATTGTCCCGACACGGGTTTCTCAACCCCTCAGTCGCT
>CAVINP010000145.1:0-4374 GCA_963643985.1 bacterium | reverse complement strand
ACGAAGATTGTTGAAGTGGACAATGAAGGCAAGCTCACGCCCAAGAAGGAGGGCAAGGCCACAATCACCGTGACCACGACGAAGAATTCGAAGGTGAAGGCCAGCATTACGGTGACGGTGTTCGATCCCACCAAGGCCACCGCAGTTGCATTCGCGGACAGCGCACCTGAGGTTGAAACCGGCACGAAAAACTTCACGCTTGCGACCGAGTTGACCCCCTCTACCGCTACATCCAAGGTCACCTTCACCAGCTCCAACAGGAATGTTGTGCGGGTGAACGAGGACGGTACGCTGACGGCACTCAAGGAAGGCAAGGTGACCATCACCGCCAGGACTTCGACCGGCAAGACCGCGAAGATCGTGGTGACCGTCGTGGCACCCAAGGCTCAGCCGATCGTGGATGAGCTGCTGCCGGAGACGGAAATTATCACCGAACCGACCGAAGAAGTGAAGGCTGAGGAAACCGGGGCACCCGCTGAGGAGATCGCCGTGGAAACCACTGCTCCGACCGAGGAAGTGAAGACCGAGGAAACCGGGGTACCCGCTGAGGATATCACCGTGGAGACCACTGCTCCGACCGAGGAAGTGAAGACCGAGGAAACCGAGGCTCCCGTTGAGGAGATCACCGTGGAAACGGAAACAGAAGAATAACTTCAAAACCAAAACGGTCGGATGCTCCGCAAAAGGAGCATCCGACTTTCCTGTTACCACGATATCATCATCAGCGTGCCTGCGACGATGGCCATCAGCCCGATCGCTGCCTTTTTGCCGAGCCTTTCATGAAATACGATGCGCGAGAAGAGCAGCGTCAGCAGTATGCTCAACTTGTCGATGGGCACGACCACGCTGGTCAGCCCGTCCTGCAGTGCGCGGTAGTAGCACAGCCACGATGCCCCCGTAGCCAGACCGGAGAGACAGATAAAGCCCAGCTCACGCCTCGAAATGTTGCGGATCTCGCTCTGCTTGCCCTTCACGAACACCATCAGCCACGACATCAGCAGCACCACCGCCGTGCGAATGGCCGTGCCGAGGTTGGATTCCACACCGGATATGCCAATCTTGCCGAGTATGGTGGTGAGGGAGGCGAACACTGCCGAACCGACGGCGTAGGGCAGCCAGCGCATGTCATTTTTCGATGCAGCGTCCGAACTTTTTTTCTCGATCATCATCAGCGTACCGGCGCCGATCAGCAAGGCACCCAATCCCTTGAGCAGCGTGATGCCTTCGCCCAGCAGCAAAAACGCCAGCACGATCGTGAGCACCGTGCTCGACTTGTCAATCGGTACGACCTTGTTCACGTCGCCCAGTTGCAGTGCGCGGTAGTAGCACAGCCACGATGCGCCCGTGGCCAGACCCGAAAGCAGCAGAAACACGAGCGTTCTTGTGTCGATGGATGCTAGCTGTCGCTGTGAGCCGACGATGAGCACCATCAGGCAGGCAAATACCAGCACCACCACGGTGCGAATGGCCGTGGCGAGGGTCGAATCCGTCCGGCGAATGCCACACTTGGCCAGTATCGAGGTCAGCCCCGCGAACAGAGCAGACGCAATTGCCATCATTATCCACATATTATCGCTTCCCTTGTTTTATTACCCCATGACATTATAGCGCATACGCTTCAAATATCAATTGCAAAATAAAATCCCGCCACGGCAGTGACGGGAAATAAGGACGGAAGAAAATTACTTTTCGGGAGCGGCATCTTCGAGATTCGAACCCTTTTTGGCCTGAATCGCGACATACTTGCTCAGCGCAAACAGCGCAATGACGTTGGGGATGACCATGAGCTGATTGAAGGTGTCCGTCAGTTCCCAGACCAGATCGTTGGAGAGGATGGAACCGGTGAAGATGAACAGTACGGCGATCACGGAGTAGGCCACGACAGCCTTCTTGCCGAAAAGGTAGCGCACATTGATCCTGCCGAAAAGGTTCCAGCCGAGGATGGTCGAGAAGGCGAACATGAACAGGCAGACCGCAATGAATACGCCTGCAAAGCCGTTGCCGAAGATCGTGCCGAAGGCGAGCTGGGACATGTTGGTCTTGGTGATGCCGGCCTCGGCTGCCGCTGCGACGCCGCCTGCGAGCGGGCCATTGCCTGCGAACATGGTGGAGATGACCACGAGTGCCGTCATCGTCAGCACGACGAAGGTATCGATGAACACGCCGATCATGGCCGCGATGCCCTGCTCATGAGGGGTCTTGACCTGTGCAAGCGCGTGTGCGTGCGGCGTGGAGCCCATGCCGGCTTCGTTGGAGAACAGACCGCGCTTGGCACCCTGGCTGATGACGGTCTTGATGGCCATGCCCAGGCCACCGCCGATGATGGCGTTGGGCTTGAAGGCATATTTGAAGATCATGCCGAAAGTCTCGGGAATGTAGCGGATTCTGCATACGAGGACGACCAGACCGCCCAGCAGATATACGACAGCCATGATGGGCACAAGTTTTTCAACCACGGAGGCCAGACGCTGCACGCCGCCCAGGAAGATCACGCCTGCGATGAGCGCAACTGCAACACCGACCACCCAGGTGGGAATGCCGAAGGCGTTGTGGAAGCTCTCGCCGATGGAGTTCGACTGCACCATGCAGCCCATAAAGCCCAGCGCCAGAATGATGGCCACCGCGAAGAAGCCCGCGAGGAAGGTGCCGAACTTGCCCTTGAAGGCCGTCTTGATGTAGTATACGGGGCCGCCGGAGATCGAGCCGTCCTCATGCACGACGCGGGTCTCCTGGGCCAGCACGGCCTCGGCGTAAATCGTCGCCATGCCGAAGAAGGCGATGACCCACATCCAGAAGATTGCGCCCGGGCCGCCGATCAGGATGGCGCCGCAGGAGCCGACAATGTTGCCCGTACCGACCTGCGCCGCGATGGCGGTGGCCAGTGCCTGAAAGGAGGTCATATGGTTCTTGTTTTTCTTGCCGGAAAGTGAAATGCCGCCGAAGACCTTGCGCATGCCTTCGCCGAAGCAGCGCACCTGCACAAAGCGCGTGCGCACGGAGAAGAAGATGCCCGTGCCGACCAGCAGTATGATGAGAATGTAGTCGGACAGGTACATGTTGATGGTTTGTACGATCTTGAGCAATGCGTCCATTTGTTTCCCCTCCAAATCAAAAAAATAAAGCCATCAAATACGATAGCTCCGGAGAAAACAAAAGAACAGCATAATAAGAAATACTGTACGCTCTGTCTGTTTACCTGAGAGATTCGGCCCTGAGGCCTTGCACCTTCGGTATTCAATCTAATGAATTCTCCAGAGATTCCTCAGCTACCGGTCACCGCAGCTTCCGACAGCGTCACAGGAAGTACCTTATTCAATTGCAATCATTGTATAGCAGCATACATGCGATGTCAAGTATATTTATGCATATTTACATAATGTTATCGAACCTGAGAAACTACCGTCAATTGCCGCAGCCAGGTATTCGCTGAATCGGACGACCGGACGGCAGTATACGCAGAAAGAGATCGATGCGATACAAAGCATCGGCGATAAAAGCGTAAACGATTTCACTCAAGCGGATTTGGCCGTGACCGAAGGGCTGGCGCGCAATTATTGGGAAACTATGGGCGAGAATCGGCAGAAGTCGCCATTCTTCAGAGCGTGGTTCGGCGATTGGCGCGAGAATGATCAGTCATCGGTAAGCGTTGTAAGACAAACAGTAAATGGTACGGGTGCTACTGGTCAGAACAGGGGCGTTTACGTCAACAACGATACTGGATGGTAAATCAACCTTTCAAGGAAGGTTTACGATGAAGCCATCCACGGCGCAAGAGCTACGAAGAGTGCGAATGTGTATTTGCCTTATTTGGACAAGATTGTCGAAAATGCAATTTTGTTGGATTTACGTGGAATGAGGACAGGGCGCAGTAAATCCAAAAATTCGCTGATGATGCACGATCTGTACGCAGTGGCTGATATTGGCAACGGACAAGAGGTTTTGCGCATACAAGTCGAAGAAATGAATGATCCGAATAGTGAAGACACCACGAACAGGGCGTACAAACTGACGAATGTAAATGCAATAAAGGCTGGTGTAATAGGTTCACAGACAGGTTTGTCTGCTAGCCTAATCACTCAGCCTCTATCTATTGATACTGTAGCACAGCTGTACGCTTACGTCAAGAGCGCCGAAGGACTTCAAAATGTTAATTCTGCTTCTTCTGGGAATGCCAGCAAGGTTGTCAACGAAGACGGCACGCCGAAGATCGTGTATCACGGAACAGCACGCGCTGACCGCGTCGGCTGGGAGTTCAGGGCAGACCGCGCTACAAGCGGGCCGATGGCGTATTTCACGGACAACGAGCAGATTGCCATCAACGACGGATAATGTCGGCACATTCAACGCCGAAAGTAATGACATCCGCTATTCGCT
>CAVINP010000144.1:0-4447 GCA_963643985.1 bacterium | reverse complement strand
GCAGAACGTCGTGTTGCTCGGTGGTCGGCGAAATGGTGTCGGTCACTATTTCACTGATCCCCGTCCTTCCGTGAAGAGTCAAAATGTAGCGGAGAATATATCCGCCTGCGCTTGACAAAGACACATACGAATGATAAATTAGAGGCAACAATACAGAGAAGGAAAATTCTCCGTACAGGCGAAGGAGGGATACCCATGAGAGCCATCACCTGGGCGATGATCGCGCTGGGCGCGGCGGCGGTCGCACCGAAAAAGCAGCCGCACAATCTGATGAAGCTGCCGTCGTTTGACGGCGTGGTCGAGGTCTGCGCCAGCCTGCCGGGGCGGATGCACCTGCGCGTGCCCGCCGTGGCCGACAAGCCCGAACGTGCGAAGGAAGTCGGGGAGCAGCTGGAGAGCACGGGTGCCATCCGTCTGGTAAAGGTCGAGCCGCGCACGCAGTCGGTGGTGATATACTACAACGAGTCCCAAGTCTCCGCCGCGGTGGTCGAGGGTGCGTTCATCAAGCTCATGGAGTTGGATGCGCAGCTGAGCAGCAGCTCGGACGGCCGGTTCATCGAGGGCTGGCGGACGCTGCGCAACGCAATCAACAGCGCACTGCTCTCGGCGACGAACGGCCTGATGGGCATACGCGCGGTCGCGGGTACAGTCTTCGGCGCAACGGCTGTCAAACACATCATTGCCGGCAACTTCGGCCTGCCCAGCACCATGACGCTGCTCTGGTGGGCATCCATGCTCTTCGGAGGCAAGGGAAATGAATAAGATGCAGGAACACTTCCTGCGCACGAGCCTGAAACCCGTGGTGGGGAGCGATCTGCCGGGTCGGTTGCGCATCGGCTTTGCACGCTACAACCTGCTGCCCGAGGAGGCCCGGCCCTATCTGCACTACATCTACGACGTATTGGAGATGCTGCCGGGGGTCTCGGAGGTGCGCGTCAATGCACGCATCGGCACGGTACTGATCATATACGACACCGGGTGCTGCGATGCCCAAAGGGTGCTGCACTGGGTGGACACCGTGATCGATACCGGCATAGAACTGGCGAAGGAACGCGACTGGCAGCCTTCGGATGAGAAACTGCTGGAGAAGCTCATGCGGGAGCGGCTGACGCGACGGCTGCCGGGATAACAACTGAGTGGTCAGTTGAACGGTTTAAATTAGTGCTTATCATCGCACTGTTTCACTGACCGCTATCCACTGCTCAAAGAAGGAATTCATAATGCTCAAACATGAAAACCAACAGGATTTAATGAAGGGACAGGTTATGCACAGTCTGCCCGGGCGGCTGCGCCTGACGGCTCAGGGGCTGTGCCTGCTGCCGGACGAGGCGGAGGAGATCGCGAGAGAGCTGACGCACATCCGCGGTGTCAGACGCGCACGCATCACGCCGAAAATCGGCTCCGTGCTTCTGGAATATGACTCCGAACTGCTCGACTCCGCTGTGCTGACCGAGCAGGCCGACATCGTGCTGGCACGTTATTCCATGCCGGCGCTGCGTGCCCGCCACGCCAACTCCTCCGAGGATGTGCCTGAGGCCCCGATGACCACCACGCGTCTGCTCAAGCGCTTGGCGATCAACGCCGCGGCACTGACGCTGGGCAACACACTCTTCACCGCGCCCCTGATCGGCGGCACGTTGGCGAAGTTCACATCCCTGGAAGCCCTTGCCTCCCTGGGTCTTACGCTGCCCATGGCCCGCGGCGCGTGGGACGGCCTTAAGCGCGATCTCAGGCCCAATGCGGACTTTTTGACCGTCACGTCCATCGTGGCCAGCCTGCTGCTTGGCAATGCGCATTCGGCGCTTATGATACTGGCGCTGTCCGACATGGCGGAACTGATGACCTCCTACACCATCGAGCGCACGCGCTCTTCCATCAAAAAGATGCTCTCGGCGGACGAGGGCGATGTGTGGAAGGTCATGCCCGACGGCAAACTGGAGCGGTTGCCCATCGCGCAGATCAGCGCGGGCGACTCGGTCGCGGTGCACACGGGCGAGAAGATCGCGGTCGACGGCAAAGTCGTCAGCGGCTGCGCCGTGGTGGACCAAAGCCCCATCACGGGCGAGTTTGTGCCCGTGGAAAAGCGCGTCGGCGACGAGGTCTTTGCCGGCACGGTCGTCAAGAGCGGCAACATACACGTGCAGGCGAGCAAGGTCGGCGACCAGACCGTCATCTCCCGCATCGTGGGCATGGTCGAGGCGAGCGAGCTGAAAAAGGCGCCGATACAGCATTATGCCGACAAATTCTCCAACTATCTCGTGCCGCTGAATTTCCTGCTGTGCCTCTCGGTATGGCTGGTGACGCACAGCCCGCAGAAGGCCCTGAAGATGCTGGTCATCGACTACTCCTGCGGCATCAAGCTATCCACCGCCACTGCGTTCTCCGCGGCTATCAACACGGCCGTCAAGCACGGCGTGCTGATCAAGGGCGGCACCTACATCGAGCAGATGAGCCGCGCCAACACGGTGCTGCTGGACAAGACCGGCACGATCACCGAGGGCAAGCCGCGCATCGTGTCCATGTCCATGCTGGTCGGCGACATGACGGAAAAGGAAGTCCTCG
The DNA here is from genome assembly GCA_963643985.1 of bacterium. Classification (GTDB taxonomy): domain Bacteria; phylum Bacillota; class Clostridia; order Christensenellales; family Aristaeellaceae; genus SFTH01. The sequence goes on along the minus strand of CAVINP010000144.1, from coordinate 1,885 downwards.
CCCTGGCCATGGCCGCCGAGGAGACCAGCACCCATCCGCTGGCAAGTTCCATACTGGCCTACGGCCGCAGTCTGGGCGCGGAGATCCCGCCGCACGACGATGTGGTCACCGAGGTCTCCCGCGGCTGCCGCACCAACGTGGACGAGCACGTTGTGCGCGTGGGCAACATGAAATACATGCAGGAGAACGGTGTGCGTGCGCCGCAGCGCATCTCCGAGACCACAAGCGCCATCCCCAACTACGTGGGCGTGGACAAGCGCATCGTTGCCGTACTCTACGCCATGGACAGCCCCCGCGAGAACGTGCGCCGCGCCATCAACAGCTTGAGATACGACGGTGTCGGTGACATCGAACTGCTGACAGGTGACATGGATTCCCAGGCGCGGACGGTTGCCGAGCTGGTGGGCGCGGACGGCTACCGTGCGCAGCTGCTGCCCGAGCAGAAGGCCGAGGCGGTGCTCAAGCTGCAGGCCCAGGGCAACGGCGTGGTGATGGTCGGCGACGGCATCAACGACGCACCCGCGCTGGCCTATGCGGACGTGGGCATATCTCTGGGCAGCAAGTCCACCGACATTGCCATCGAGACCAGCGACGTGGTCATCAGCCGCGACGATCCCATGATGATCCCCGGTCTGCGTCAGCTCTCGCGGGCAACGATGAACATCGTCCAGCAGAACTTTGCGATGGTCATTGCCATCAACACCGTCGGTCTGATACTGGGCGCGGCAAGCAACATCTCCGTGATGATGAGTGCGCTGCTGCACAACGCCTCCACCATACTGGTGGTCGCAAACTCGCTCAGGCTGATGTTCTTCTCACCCGGTGAAGGGAGGTAGGCGCATGCGAGACGAAGATCGTGCGCTGCATCTGGACGTGCTCAGTGCACTGCCCGGGCGCATCCGCGTGCAGATGCAGCGCGCGGTAAGCGACATCGGCCGCTTTGAAAACATTCCCGGCATGATCTCCTGCCGCTACAATCCACGGCTGCGCACACTGCTGTGCGAGTATGACACCGGCTGCATCAGCGAGGAGAGATTGATCGTGCAGTTGGGTGCGATCTATGCCGCGACGGCCAAGGCAGCGTTGCTGCATGTGAAGCGGTCCGAGGAGGTCGGCTTCTCCATGGCCCCCAGCGGCTATCTGGCCTTGGGCTGCATCGCCCTGGACGGCGCACTGGCACTGATGACCTCGCCCCTGACGCGATTTTCCCGCTGGCTGTCCGCGGGTGCGACGCTGGCGGCGGTCGTCGAGCACGGCTATCAGGAACTGCACGTGCGCGGCAGCTTTGACCCGGAGGTCATGTCCGTGGTCTACCTGATCAACTCCATCGGCAAGCCGGGCAGCGGCACGGCCAGCGCGGTGGCCTGGGTACTCACCTTCGGCCGCCACCTCATACCCCGTGCCCCGCGCGAACAGGCCTATCTGGTCAAGCGCAGCGCACATGAAGTCACGCTCACGCCCGTGAAGGGCAACGACAGTGAGCTGGCCTACGCCGGCAGCATGCTGGAGCGCGGCATGGAAATGCTGGCGCACAATAAGTAGTGGTCAGTGATCAGTGGCCGGTTGAATGGTCCGGGTCACTGCTCACTATCCACTAACTACTGGCCACTATCCACTAACAGGCTAACAATATCAAGGAGGATAAGATTATGTTGAACAACAATCCGCTGGTAAAGGGCATTCTGATCGGCGTCGGCGCAAGCGTACTGGGCTTTGCCGCCTACAAGCACAACGAGGAAAAGGTGGACAACTTCCTGCGCCGCCACGGCGTGAAGGTGAAGTCCCCCGCCGCAGGCTTTGAAACCATGTCCGTGGAAGACCTGATGCGCACGAAGGAGACCATCGAAGACCTGATCGCAGAAAAGGAAATGCAGGAACAGAGCGT
>CAVINP010000143.1:0-4452 GCA_963643985.1 bacterium | reverse complement strand
CGGCCGCCGTGGCCGCACGCGAAGCGGGTGTCTCGGACATACTGATACTCGAGCGTGAGGAAGCCCCGGGCGGCATACTCAAGCAGTGCATTCACAACGGCTTCGGCCTGCATCGCTTCGGCGAGGAACTGACGGGGCCGGAATACGCCGAACGCTTTGCCGAAAAGGTGCGCGAAATGAACATTCCCTGCCTCTGCGGTGCGATGGTGACGGACATCACGCCCGATCGCGTGCTGAGCGTCTGCGGCGCGAGCTGCGGCCTGCTTCGGATGCAGGCACGGGCGATCATTCTGGCCATGGGCTGCCGTGAGCGGCCGCGCGGGGCACTGAACATTCCCGGCACGCGCCCGGCGGGCATCTACTCCGCGGGCGCGGCGCAGCGCATGATCAACATCGAGGGGCGCATGCCCGGCCGCGAGGTCGTGATACTGGGCTCGGGCGACATCGGCCTGATCATGGCGCGGCGGCTGACGCTGGAAGGCGCACGGGTGAAGTGCGTAGCCGAGCTGATGCCCTTCTCGAGCGGTCTCAAGCGCAACATCGTGCAGTGTCTGGACGATTTCGGCATACCGCTGCGGCTGAGCCACACCGTGGTGGAGGTGCGCGGCAAGCGGCGCGTGGAGGGCGTGGTGATTGCACGCGTGGACGAAAACCGCCGTCCGATATCGGGAACGGAGGAACTCATCCCCTGCGACACGCTGCTGCTCTCGGTGGGGCTGCTGCCGGAGAATGAGCTGAGCGAGGAGGCGGGCGTTGAGATCGATGCGAGTACCCGCGGGCCGCGCGTGCGCGAGAATTTCGAATGCAGCGTGTCCGGCGTATTCGCCTGCGGCAATGTGCTGCACGTACACGATCTGGTGGACTATGTCTCCGAGGAAGCCGAAGCGGCCGGACGCGCCGCGGCGGCCTACCTGCAAAACGGCAATGCACCTGCATCGGCCGAGGTCGTGTCCGTACTGGCGGGCGACAACGTCGCGGGCATCGTACCGCAGCAGATCGATTTGAAGCGTATGCCCGAGAAGATCACGCTGCGCTTTCGCGTGCGGCGCGAGATGCGCGGCTACAGGCTCTGCGCAAGCTGCGGCGATGAGCTGCTCTTCTCAAAGAAAAAGCGCATCATGACGCCCGGTCAGATGGAGGAGCTTGTGCTCTCCCGCGAGGCACTGGGCAGGAGCGATATCAGAATATGGGCGGAGGCGAGTGACAAGTGAAACAGGATATAACCTGCATCTGCTGTCCCATGGGCTGCACCGTCACGGCCGAAAGCGACGGCGCGGGCGAGGTGCGCGTATCGGGTTTCGGCTGCAGGCGCGGCGAGCAGTACGCCAAACAGGAGTGCGTCTCACCCGTGCGCGTGGTCACGGCCTCGGTCGCGGTCCTGGGCGGCAATGCCGTGCGGGCTTCGGTCAAGACGGCCCGGCCCGTAGCCAAGGCCCTGATCATGCCCGTGATGGACGAAATTCATGCGCTGCGCATCTCCGCACCGGTACACATCGGCGACGTACTGCTGCGCGACATTGCCCACAGCGGCGCGGATCTCGTGGCAACGCGCAATGTCGAAGCGCTCTCTTGATTCTTAACGCGTAAAAAGCTATACTGGTTGATATTATCGGGCTTGGGAGCGTGATTGAAATGACGAAGCGCATTGCCGTGATAGAGGATCTCTCCTGCATCGGCCGCTGTTCGCTGGGCGTGGCCATGGCCGTGCTGCCCGCAATGGGCTGCGAAGCGGTCGTGCTGCCCACCGCCATACTTTCCGCGCACACGGGCTTTGAGGGCTTCACCTTTCTGGATTTCACCGATGAAGCCGAGAAGATCATAGCGCACTGGCAGGCACTGCAGCTGCACTTTGACATGATCTACATCGGCTATCTGGGTTCGCAGCGTCTGATCGACATGACGGCACGTTTCCTGGACATCTTTGCCGGTGCCGGCGTGGGCGTGGTGCTCGATCCGGCCTTCGGCGACAACGGTCGGCTCTATGCGGGCTTCGATACCGACTACGTGCGTGCGATGCGCTCGCTCTGTGCGCGTGCGGACATCATACTGCCCAACGTGACCGAGCTGTGCTTTCTGCTGGGCCTGCCCTTCAAAGACTCGCCCGAACACACGGCAACCCTGGCCGGGGCCTGCGAAGGGCTGCTGCAGGGGCGGCTGAAAAATGTGCTGATCACCAGCTGCCGCTTTGAGGATAACCGCACGGGGCTGATCTGCGCGGGCGATCATCCCTTCAGCTATGCGCACGAGGTGCTGCCGGCCTTCATGCACGGCACGGGTGACGTGTTCGCCTCGGTCTATGTCGGCATGACGGCGCGTGGCGCGGACATCGAAAGCGCTGCACACATGGCCGCGGACTTCACCTTTGACTGCCTGAAATATTCGATCGCCTGCCCCGATCACCGCTGGTACGGTCTGGACTTTGAACCAATGCTGCCGGAACTCATGAAGCGTATATGACAGGGCGCCGACATTTCCTCTTTTTTGGGGGTGTCGGCGTTTTTATTTTTCATGTAAATTTTAACTTCAAATTAGCTTGAATTTAAAACTACATGGTGTTATTATATATTTGGTAATTATTTCGTGAAAGGATGATTCTGTGAAGAAAACTCTGATACTGTTGCTCGTGGCAACGCTGCTGCTCTCCGGCCTGAGTGCAATGGCCCAACCCGCCATCGCGGGCAGTTATACGCTCGAAGCCCGTGATCACAGCATTACGCTCAATCCATACAACAACAGGCTCGCAGATCGCTGGAAAGGCTCCGACAGCTACTTCTACACGATGATCGACAGCAACGGAAACAAACTGACCGACAAAGATTATATCTACATGTCTGAAGAACATGAATTCTTTGAAGTTGCAGCCGAAAACGTTCTGAACTGCTTTGGTCTGATCGATTCCGATGGCGTCGAAGTTATTCCGATGCAGTACGGAGACATCAAATACCTGAACAGTGACTGGCAACTCGGTGTCATACTGGAGCCCGCCACGGAGGATAAATACGATTATGAATCATCGTGGTTCAGCAGCGAGAAAAGTTATTATCTTGTTACCGCATACGATGTGTACTACCGCGGAAGGATGATCGGCTCATTGGGGCGCAGCGATTATGATTTCTCCGAAACACACGGTGCGTATCTGTACATTGAGGATAGACAGGGCAATATCTCTTACTACGACTGCGAATTCAACAAGTCCGATTATCAGGCGGACTATTATAGCCTTTCTGAATATGACAGCTACGATTTGCATTGCGGCAGCAACCAGCAGGCCTTCACCCCGGAATGCACACTCACTTCGGACGAAGTTGATCAGGATATCACCTATTACAACGGTCAGCTTTTCGACCTTCAGGGAAACCGTATCGCCACAACAGCAAATTCCTATGATAGCGTCTACGACTTTAAAGGTGATTACGCAAGAGTATATTGCGATGGCAAATACGGCCTAATCAACAGAAACGGTGAAGAAGTCGTTCCGTGCCTGTATGACGAGATAGAAGGTTCCGAATCCTACCTGAAAGGCGGTTACGTCGGCGTTGTCAAGGATGGCAAGTTTGGGTATGTCGATGCACAGGGCAACGAAACCACCGAATTCAAATACAGCAAGGATATCGTTGAGGGGCGTTACGGGACTTTTTCTACCGTTAAAAACCTGGACAACAAGACCATCGTCATTACGGCGGCAATCGGTGAGCTTCCGGTCACCTACGATGATGTAGAATATGTGAGCATGGACCAGTCGTGCCGTCAGCTGTGCGCCGTTGAAAACGACGGCAAGGCGGGCGTGATCGATCTTTGGGGCAATGAAATCATCCCCCTGGACGGCACCTACGACGACATTCATGATTTTAGTATTTCCAACGACGGCACGGTTATTCTGGCAAAAGCAGATCAACAGTCTCTCTCGGAATTTACCATCTACTCGATCGATAACAGCGCATCCGGTTCTGCACAAGGAATCACATCCACCCCCGGCCGGATTGAATCAAGGCCATCCACCAATGATACCGCCACTGGGGAAACTGCAGATACCGACATCGGGGCTACCGATGATACCACCGCGGGAACCGCCGATGGCAACTGGGTTTGCAGCGACTGCAACACGCAGAACAGCGGCAATTTCTGTGCAAACTGCGGTGCCAAGCGGCCTGAGGAAGCAGTAAGCTGCAAAAATTGCGGCTATCAGCCGGAAGGCACGGTGCCGAACTTCTGCCCGAACTGCGGAACTCAATTCTGATCACACATGAATACGTCAGGGGCTGTTGCATGCGTTGCAACAGCCCCTGCTTTTTTCAAAGGATACACTGATTAAATGAGGTGGTAAACTGAGGCACGCTCAGATTCGCCGCCGTATTAATCAGGGGGATCCCTATTTCCCGCGATACGCCCACAATTTATTCATCACAAAGTTCAGCGGTATGGTCACCACCAGCACCAGCAGAGCGGCGACCC
>CAVINP010000142.1:0-4464 GCA_963643985.1 bacterium | reverse complement strand
TTTTATTGCCCGATTTCAGGTATTGCCCCGGGGGCAAATCAATGCTATAATAGGGTTATGCATTATTACTTGGGAGCGGACGAATGAATCTGAAGCAAATAAAAGTCGGCTGCGAAGAGCACACGGGCAGCGGCGTGCAGGGGCAGCTCATACTGGGCGATGCCGTGGAGCAGCTGCACAGGCTCAACGAGACCCTCGCAGGCCAAATCAAGCTGATCTATATGGATCCGCCGTTTCAGACGGGGGATCATTTCTGCATGCAGGTGCGCGTCGGCGAAAGGGAATGGCGCACAGGTCACGGCAGTCTGAAACTGCAAAGCTATGACGATACGCGCACGCGGGAGGACTTTCTTGCCATGATGCGGCAGGTGCTCGAGCAGTGCCGTCTGCTGCTGCGCGATGACGGCATGATATTTGTGCACATCGATTATCGCACGCACCCGTATCTTCGCCTTCTGATGGATGAAATCTTCGGCGAGGACAACTTCCTGAACGAAATCATCTGGGTCTATCAGACGGGCGGCAGGAGTCTTCGGTATTTCAGCCGCAAACACGACGTGATACTCTTCTATCGCCGTTCCGCGCAGTATGACTTCAATGTGCAGGCCGTCATGGCGCCGCCAACCGTGCCGAAGAACAACCACATGCGCCGCCATGTCGATCCGGACGGGCGCGTCTACCGCTCCATACGCTCCAACGGCAAGGTGTACACCTACTACGATGATGAGCCGGTGGCGCCGACGGATGTCTGGGCGGATCTTGCGCACCTGCAGCAGCGCGACCCCGAGCGCACAGGCTACGATACTCAGAAACCGCTGGTGCTGCTGGAGCGCATTGTCAAGTGTGCATCGCGCGAGGGTGAGACGGTGCTCGATCCCTTTTGCGGCAGCGGTACAACGCTCGATGCCGCAAAACGCCTGGGGCGCAACTTCATCGGCATCGACAGCTGCCCGCTGACGCTCAACATTGCAAGGCACAGACTGCAAGGTGCCCACTACGAACTGGTTTACCCGCCGGTTGAGGCCTGCCCAGAAGTGAGTGCCGTTGCCCTGCCGGGCATCGGCTTCTACCATGTGGTGCTTGAAAAATTCATTCCGGAGGAGGGTGCGTGCGAGAGGACGTTTGATGGTCTGGATGCCGTGGACAACTGGTCGGTCGGCTATATACGAAACGGCCGCTACGTGGCCATGGCCGAGAGTCTGCGCACGCGCAAAACACCCAAGCTCGAAACCGCCCTCGACGCGCCGGTCTATTCGGGTACGCTTGCTCTGTGCATCAGCGATGTGACGGGCCGAACGTTTATTTATGAGATTGAACCCTATGCGGTTCATACTGACTTAACAAGCAGCGATTATAATGTGTAGAGACTGATGATGCGGAGGGCTTGGGCATGCTGCTGAACAACGGTGATCTGGTGAAGATGCGCAAGGCTCACCCCTGCGGCAACGATCTGTGGCGCATCACATACGTGGGCGCCGATATCAAGATCAAGTGCGAAAAGTGCGGCCGCATCGTGATGCTGGATCGTCCGACCTTCGAAAAACGCGTGAAGAAAATCATGGAACAGGCATGAGGCGCGTACTGAAGACAGTGGTCTGGCTGGCGGCAGCGGCGTTTCTCTGTCTGCTGCTGCGCACGTACGTGTTCCATACGGCGCGGGTTGAAGGCAGTTCGATGGAAAATACGCTCTGCAGCGGCGACTTTGTGCTGATCACCCGCTTTGATTATCTCTTCGGGAATACGCCCGAGCGCGGCGATATCGTCGAATGCCGTTTTCCCGATCGCAGCGGCGTGTACATCAAGCGTGTCATCGGACTGCCGGGAGATGAGGTCGTCTACAAAGACGGTCGCGGCTACATCAACGGCGAACTGATTTCCGAGCCGTACGCCACGGGACCGTTCGAGGACTACACCGCGGTTTTGGGCAAAGACGAATATCTGGTGCTGGGCGACAATCGCGGCGAGAGCTATGACAGCCGTGCTGAGGAGATAGGCTTTCTGAGCGAGGATTGCTTTCTCGGGCACGTGAGATGCGTGCTGTGGCCGTTCAAGGCAGTTAAATAAAGATCGAATCGAGGTAGTTTCACCCATGGAAGAGAACAGGAACATGAATCCCGAAGAGGAAAACAGGACCGGGGAGACGCAGGACCAAGCATTCGTGCAGGCTGTTCAGGGTGGCCAATCCAAGCCGAAGAAAGACTGGAAAAAAGAAATCCTCGACTGGGTGATGTCCATTGCGGCAGCGTTGCTGATCGTGTTCGTGATCCGTAATTTCCTGTTTCAGATTATCCGCGTGGACGGGGATTCCATGTATAGCACGCTGCTGAACAACGAGCGCCTGTTCGTGACTGTGCTGGATGTGAAGCTTGGCGGCGTAGAGCGTGACAGTATCGTCATCTGCCATTATCCGAATCGCGGCAATACGAACTTCGTCAAGCGTGCCGTGGGTGTTCCGGGGGATACGGTTTACCGCGAAAACGGCGTGACGCACATCGTCTATGAGACGACGGATGAAAACGGCGAGACGCAGATCGTGGATGAAGCGTTGGACGAGAATTACGCCCAGTACTTTGCGAGCGGCTCCTCCACCGACTATGAGCCGTACACGCTGGGTGAAGACGAATACTTTGTTGTCGGCGACAACCGCTACAACAGCCACGATTCGCGCGACTGGAACGACAACGATCCGTCAAGCGATGTCGGCCCGATCACGGAGGATATGCTGGTGGGCAAGGTGCGTTGTGTACTCTTCCCGTTCTCGAATTTCCGCACCTTTGACTGACAAAGGAGACATCTGATGAAAAAGAAGCAGAAGCGTGCGGTGCGCCTGATAGCCATCGTGCTGGCGGCCCTGCTGGCGCTGGGTGCAATCGTGTCCGCTGTGCTGTCAATGGCCTATGCCGAGGAAGCAGAGCAGACCGCGCCCGTTCAATGCACACTGAAAATGGAATATATGGAACAGGAACAGGCGCTGCGCATATCGCAGCGCCTGCTCTATACAAACACATCTTCCGACACGCTGGACCGAATTGTATTCTATGTGCCTGCCAATATGTTTCGGCGAGAGAGTGCGCTGATGTATGATTCAGACAACATCGAAGCTGCCTTTTCCTACGGCTATGTGCCGGGCGGCATCGACCTTTTGAGTGTGCTTGTGGACGGCGAGGCAGCGGACTACGGCTTTCAGGGTGACGACGAGATCTACATGCGCGTGGCCTGCGACATAGAGGCAGGGGAGAGTTGCACCATAGATCTGGAATACTACCTGCTCTACACGCAAAACAACGCCTTTATCGGCTGCAGTGATCTGGATGTGCGCCTAAGCAATTTCTTCTTTATTCCGGCCCGCTACGATGCGGAAAACATGGATTTCATGCTGCACACGCCGCTGCATTTTACGCGCTATATCGATGCACCGCGCATGGACATTCATGCCGAAATCACCCTGCCGGATACCTACATGCTGGCGGGAACGGGCAGAGAACAGTCTCAAAGCGACGACGACCATACCTGTCTCTGGCAGATCGACGCTCAAAACGTTCACGACTTTGCTCTGGTTTTCGGCAGGCGATATCGCGAAACGGAGCGCGTCACGGACTCCGGTGTGCACATCCGCTGCCTGATGAACAGGCGCAATGTGACCGATTCCGTGCTGGACGCTGCGCAGGAGGCCATTGATACGCTCGAGGCGTGGTTTGGCAGTTTCCCGTTTGACCAGATCGACATTGTGCAGTCAGACTACGGTGTAAACGCGCTTGAAAACACGGCCTGCCTGTGGCTCAATGAGAGCGTTCTCTCCGACAAGACGGAACTCTGTCATGAAATTTACTACTTCATCGCCCGGCAGTACTTCGGCTGCAGTGCCTACGTCGAGCCGTCAGCGGACGCATGGCTGTCAGATGCCGTATCGGAATATGTCTATTACCTTATTCTGGAGGAAATACAGGGACATGATGCGTACCTGAGCGCGTTGAACGAGGATGTCGTGCCCTCGCTTCAACTCACCATACCCGGCGGCGTGAACGTGGCCAGCGACGCTTCGCTCCTGGACGAGTCGGAGTATCGCATCATCATACGCGATCGCGGCGCGGCCGTCTTTCATGAACTGCGAACGTCCATGGGCTTGGATGATCTGATCAGGGGTCTGAAGCTGTTCTTTGAAATGGGACAGGAGAAGGAAGTGCTGACGGAGAAGGACCTGTTGCACTGCTTCAACGAAGCCAGCGGCAGCGACTGGGAAAAGTTTTTGACGGACTGGGTGTTCAACGTCGGCGACTACGTCGATCAGCAGATTGATTTCCTGGATTAACAAAAGGCTTCCTCCGCATGCACGAAGGAAGCCTTTTGTTTTAGTCCTTCAGATATTGTAGGAATTGCGCTCGATGATCTGGTCCTGATAGGCCTTGTCAAGTTGGACAAAGTGACCGCTCCAGCCCCAGACGCGCACGATCAGGTTCTGATGAT
>CAVINP010000141.1:0-4512 GCA_963643985.1 bacterium | reverse complement strand
GAACCCCTCCGGCTGCTGCGGCAGCCACCTCCCCTTGCAGGGGCGGCATGAGCTTTCTGTTGCTATATAATAGGTAACTATTCGGACATTTTCTTCTGTAAAATCATTATGACATATTCGGTTTCCGCTAAGGTTGTCACGTTTGGATTGACCGAAGCCCTCCCGTCATGCTATAATGGAGGCAGTCAAGTACGAAAGGAAATGCCTATGAAATTACCTTTTCAGGAAGACCTTAAGCGCTTCGAAGTCAAGGGGCGCATCATCGTGGTGGCCTTTGCCATACTCTTCGGTGCCATGATCTACCGCTTTGACAGCGTCTGGGGCTTTGTCTGCAAGCTGGTTTCTCTGGCCTCGCCCTTCATCATCGGCTTTGCGGTGGCCTTCCTTTTGACGCCGCTTCAGAACCGCATCGAAAAGCTCATGATCAGATCGACGTTCTTTCGGAAGCACCCGACATTCAAGCGCACGCTCTCCACGGCGGCGTCTCTGCTGTTTCTGATCGCGGTGGTCGTGGTGCTGCTGTGGATGCTGCTGCCGCAGCTGATACAGTCCATCGGCTCGATCATTGCCTTCATCACGACCTTTCTGCAGACGCACAAGGACGAGCTCAACGAGATCCTGCTGAAGTTCAAGATACTCAACGTCGACGGCGATGAGCTGGTCGTGGCCTGGGAGAGCATCGTTTCCGGCCAGTTCAAGAACATCACGACCCTGTTCAACAACGTCGTCAACATCTCCTCGGACGTGCTCTATTCGCTCTACCACCTGCTGGTGGGGCTGATCACCGCCTTCTACATGCTCATGGACAAGGCGCGGCTGTGCGCACGGCTCAAGAAGATCTGCTATGCGCTGATGGAGCGCGAGCGGGTCGAGACGCTGATCTACTGGACGCGCCACGCCAACCGCATATTCGCGGGCTTTATTTCCGGCAAGATCGTCGACTCGGCGATCATCGGCGCGATCTGCTACGTGGGCATGCTGATCTTCCGTATGGAATTTCCGCTGCTCATCAGCGTGATCATCGCCGTGACGAACATCATACCCTTCTTCGGCCCCTTCATCGGCTGGGCACCCTGTGCGCTGATACTGCTGATGGTCGACCCCGTGAGTGCGCTGTGGTTTTCTGTGTTCGTGTTCGTGCTGCAGCAGCTGGACGGCAACGTGATCGGGCCGCACATACTGGGCGACTATGTGGGCATGTCCGCGCTGCAGATCATGCTCGCCATCGTGATCGGCGGCGGGCTGTTCGGCTTTGTCGGCATGCTCGTGAGCGTGCCGCTCTTCGCCCTCTGCTACGCCATCTGCCGCACATTCGTGACCACGCGGCTCAAGAAAAAGGAACTGCCGCTTGAAACCAAGGACTACGAGAACATGCCTGAAGAGGATAAGAAAGAGGAAGATACGACATGCCCATCCGATACCTGATACTGGACGCCGGCGGCGTGATGGTGCATCCCGCCCACTTTATGGACTGGAACGTGCCCGCCGACTACAAAAAAATACTGGGAAAGTACGCCGACGACATCCCCGGCCCTGCCTGGACCCGAGCCGTGCGCGCGGAATGCGAAATCATACGCGAGGACGTCGTGGTCGGCGGCATGGACGCGGAATTTGCCCGCAAAAAGGAATTTTTTGCAAAAGTTGCTTCCCGCATGGGTTGGCAGCTCTCACAGAGCCAAATCACCGCGCTGGCGTGGGACCTGACGTGGAACCCCGCGCGCTATGTCCGGTATGACGACGTGCTGCCCGCGCTTGAGATGATCCGCAAAAAGTACACCATCGGCGTGCTTTCGGATGCCATGCCCTCGTTCCGGTACATCGCCGAAGCGTGGGCGGAGGCGGAATTCTTTGATACGCTGACACTATCGACCGAAGTCGGCGCGTGCAAGCCGGATACAAAAATGTATCAAACCGTCTGCTGTGCATTGGGTGCAGAACCCGACCAATGTCTGTTCATAGATGACCGCGAATGCAACCTGCGCGGCGCGATCGGATACGGCATGCACGCGGCACAGATGCTGCGCGACGGCGGTGCCGGCTGGGACGGCGCGATTGTGCGGGATTTTGAAGGGATAATGAAGTTACTGGATACCGGTGACTAGAGCGTGTTTCTAAATTCGCCACGATGCATTTTCGGCGTCTTTGCCTGCATTTCTGCGTTGATTTCCCTTGATTTACCTCCAGTAAACCTGCGGAAAATCGCCTTGAACTGCAAGCAAATCCACTCGAAACTGCACATGTCTCATTTTAGAAACACACTCTAGTGAATGCCTTGGCGCCCCTGAAAGGGGAGCTGCCGAAGGCTGAGGGGTTTCGCCACTGCTGTTCCCCAAGCCATTGAACCGGTATCTGAAAACTGTCAAAGGAGCACCATGTCAACACTGCCTGAAGCTTTCAAAAACGAAATCAAGGAGATGCTGGGGTCCGAAGCCCCGGCATTTTTCGCTGCCATGGAGGAGCCGCCCACGCTGGCGCTGCGGCTCAATCCGCTCAAAAAATATGCCGATACGGCCTACTCGGGGGAAGTCGTTCCCTGGGAAAGCATGGGTCGCTATCTTCTGCCCGGCACGAAACCCGGGGCCTCCATCGCGCACGCGGCGGGGGCATTCTACCTGCAGGAGGCCAGCGCAATGCTCAGCGTGGCGGCGCTCGACCCGAAGCCCGGGGAGTGCATACTCGACCTCTGCGCCGCACCGGGCGGCAAGTCCACCCAGATCGCGGGGCGCATGCAGGGCAAGGGTCTGCTGATCGCCAACGAAATCGAGCCGTCCCGCGCAAAGGTGCTGGCCTCCAACATTGAGCGCATGGGCATCAGCAACGCCGTGGTGGTCAATGCCCGCCCGGATGCGCTGGCCGCACGCCTGCCCGGGTTCTTTGACGCGCTGCTCTGCGACGCGCCCTGTTCGGGCGAGGGCATGTTCCGCCGCGATCCGGAGGCGCGCACGGCGTGGCAGGAAGGTTCGCCCGCGGGCTGTGCCAAGCGTCAGGCGGAGATACTGGACAGCGCGGCGGCGCTCGTCAGGCCCGGCGGACGGCTCGTGTATTCCACCTGCACATTCAACCGCAGCGAAAACGAGCGCACGATCGACGCCTTTCTGGCGCGGCATGCCGAGTTTTCGCGCGAGGAGTTTGAAATTGACGGTCCGGGGAAGTCGGACGGCGGCACGATGCGCATCTGGCCGCAGCGCGTGCGCGGCGACGGCCACTTCTGTGCGCGGCTGAGGAAGGATATAACCCCTCCACCGCAAGCGGTCCCCCTCCCCTTTCAGGGGAGGCAAGGCAGCCGCGAAACCGATGCCGCTCTTGCGCAGCTTCGGCGCGAGGTCTGTGCGCTGCCGGGCGGAGACTTCAGCTTTTTGCGCATGGGGGACGTCATCATCGCCGTGCCCGCGCTCTGTCCCGATCTGAAGGGCCTGCACGTCGTCTCAGGCGGCGTGAACCTTGTCAGGCTCGGCCGCAGCCACATCGAACCGCTGCACGCGCTGGCGATGGCGATTGATCCTGCGGCGGCGCGGCAAAGCGTGGAGCTGTGTGAGCAGGACGCGAACCGCTATCTCTCGGGCGAGGCGCTGAAGTGCGCGGAGGATCTGCGCGGCTGGGTGCTGGTGACGCATATGCAACTGCCGCTGGGCTGGGCGAAGGCCTCGGGCGGCTGTTTGAAGAATCATCTGCCGAAGGGGCTGAGGAGAGCGCACCGGTGACCGGTGACCACCGGCCACTAGCTCCTGCCGCTGAACTTCTTCATAAACTCCCGGATTTCCTCCGATCTGAGCAGCAGGCCGAGCAGCGCGGTGGAGGCAATGATGCCGGCCGCGGCCTGAGCGAGGTTGCCCGGGACAGAGGAGAGCGCCGCCGCGCCGTAGCCCAGCACAAGCCAGGCGTAGAAGAGGTAGCCCACGACCATGACAAGCTCCGCCGCGATGCCGCAGACGATGCATTTCACCGTGCGCCTTGCCTTCATGCGGGCATAGATCACGGCGGCGACAAAGGCGCACAGGGCCTTGATTACGAGCGTGCCGGGCGCGTAGGGGACGTAGCCCAGCAGCACATCGGCCAGCATGGACCCGAGTCCCGCGGCGATCGGGCCGTATTTTTTGCCCAGCAGGTACGCCGAGAGCAGCACAAGCGCGTCACCCAAGTTGACATAGCCGCCCATGGGCGACTGAATCTGTACGCACATCGTGGCCACACAGACCATGCTCGCCAGCATGGCGGTGAGCACGACGCGCAATGTTGCGGATGTTTTCATGGAGACCCCTCTTTAGTGGATAGTGATCAGTGAAACAGTGTTGTGATACATGATGACTCACCGGTAACCAACAAAAAAGGCAGCCCTCGCGGCTGCCTTTTTGTTATAGTATTTTCGCGAGAAATTCCTTCGTGCGCTCTTTCTGCGGATTGCCGAAGATCTGCTCGGGGGTGCCTTCCTCGATGAGCTCGCCGCCGTCCATGAACAGCACGCGGTCGCCGACCTCGCGGGCAAAGCCCATCTCATGGGTGACCACGACCATC
>CAVINP010000140.1:0-4572 GCA_963643985.1 bacterium | reverse complement strand
AATGAAAAACCCCCGAAAACGCCGTGTTTACGGGGGTTCTGAGTGGTGGAGCCGTGGGGATACCAACCCCGATTTTTCTAAAAAAGTAGTCAAATATCCTCCGATATACCCGTATTTTCTAAGTAAAACATGGTATTATCGTATTTCATTCAGGCTCCACCAGAGTCAAAATGTGTACCAAAACGTGTACCTGATTTCGGTCGGTCAGTTCATGCCTTTTTTGATTCGCTCCGTCGCTTCGATGGCAAGAGTATCATGGTCGATGTAATACATCTTGTAGATGCTCCACTCTTCGAGCGCGTCAACCATGATATCGTTCATCTCTCTGCGGATGGCGCGAATCTGCTCGGCCTTCTCGGAATCCGTCAGCACGGTCGCCTGTTCGATCTCACTGATTTCATCCCACAGGTCGGAGATCTCTTGGTCGGCGTCGTAGAAGATGCCGCCTTTCTTGTTCATCGCCGTTGCCTCTTCCACGGCCTCTTCGATCTCGTACTCGTCCAGCAGCGAGGATACGCCGTACACCGTATCGCCGTTCTGATAGTCGTACCTGATCGCCGTTGCCGTTTCCTTGGCTGCGTTGTAGTTCGTCATGGTGTCGCTGTAAGTTACAGGATCAGCCGTGAAATTCTTCAACGCCGCCTCGCCGATGTTCTGCAAGCTCTGGCTGAAGCTGCGTTCGCCGGTATACTTGTTACCGCTCAACGCCGGTATGATGACCTTGCCCAGCACGCCGCTGTATTGCTCTGCCACATACTGCATGACAGCCGGGGAAACCTCAATGCCGATGGAATACAGCGCGGAGGATGCTTGTTTGAAGACGTCCAGCGTATCCGAGTTGTACTGGTTGGGTGTGCTGCGCTTGCCCACATAGTCCGAGACGATCTGCCGTCCGTAATATGTGGTGTTGCCGGATGCGTCACGCAAGCCCTGAGCAATGCTGCCGTCCGGGGCTGTGTCTCGGATAATGTTCTGAGCCATGGCGTACAAGTCTACGCTCAGCTCGTCCATGCCGCTGATATCGCTCATCGCATTCAACGCCACACCGTAGATCGTTCTGGCCAGCGGACCCTGCTCAATCGGGATGCGGATATACGGGTTCGCCGCGCTGCCCGTCGGGATCAGGAAATTCTCCGTCCTGAGCGACAGCGAGCCGCTGCCGTAGTCCTCATCCTTGTCGTCATCGTCACCGAATGCACCGACCAGCGCCGCTTGCAGCGCTGCCGTGAGACCGACGTTTAAGACCGTCTTGCCGATGGCCGTCCAGCTTTGCTTGCGAACATTGCCGTCCTTGTCAAATGCGCCTGCAATGATGTTGATGTCCTTCGCCAATCCTTGCAGCGTTGCATTGCAGAAAGGAATGACCGTGTTTGCGACCTTGGCTGCCGTGCTGGCACCGTGAGCGCCGAAGTTCGTTGTGACGTTCTGCGCTGCCATGAATGCTTCGCGCCTGCCCTCAAACGTTGACCTGTCGTGCTTGCCGTGCTTGTATTCCGCATAGCGGCTGGTTGCCTCGGCGACCTCGTTCAGCTGCGACAGCGTCATGACGTTCAGTGCCGTCTGGACAACCTTCTTGGGTGTGACGTTTTTATCCTTGAACAGTTCGTTCATCAGCTTCTTGACTTCGGTCTGGGTATCATTGCTGAAGCGCGTGTACTCGCCACCGCCCATGTTGATGTACTCTTGGAAGTCCTCACTGTTGGTGATAACGTCGTAGAAGGATTGTGCCCACTTGGCTATGCCGTCAACGTAAGTGACCGCCCAAGTGCCGGTATTGATGGAAGCCTGCATATCGCGGATGATGTTCTTCGGCAGGAAGAACGGGTTCTTCGCCGTTGTCAGCTGCGTGAAAGCGTTCTTCATTTTGCGTATCGTGTTCCAGAATTTGCCGGTCAGCTGCGCATCGCCGGTACCTGACAGAAGATCGTACAAGCCCTGATAGTCGTCGTTGATTCTATAGAAGAATCTCGCGCCGTTCTCGTCAATGCCGCTGACGATGTTCCGTCCGAAGTTTCTGCCGGTCGCTCTGTACTGCTCCTGCATGGATATGATAGCGTCGTACAGATCCTGCACCGCATTGACATCAATGTCGCCGGATGCGTCAATCAGATCCGTCAGCAGTTTCTCCGCTCTGCTCGTATCAACCTGCGTCATGATGAAATCCTGAGATTCTTGCGTTGCCAGCCAGCCGTAGCCGCCCTTCAACATCTCGTTGTGGAATTGCCGCAAGACTTCGTTCTGGGAGACGGTCTTCACTACTTGCTGCACCATGTTCGTGATGCTGGCTATCGGGCTGATCACTTCCAGCGTGCTGCCCTTGGCCGCACGCAGCGTGAATGTGCTGCTGACGTTCGAGCCTGTGGACATATTCTTGTCCTGCACGCGGTATGTCGGCACATAGTGCGGATACATCTTGCGCATTTCCTCGACGGCTTTCTTGCTGACCATGCCGGTCTCAACGAACCATGCGTCAAAGAAGTCGTTCCAGAATTCGGTCAGCGCATCGGCGGCCTGCACAAGCCGCGGATTCTCGGCCTCGGCATGGAAAAGATACGCTTCCAGATCCTCGCGGGTTATCTCATGCTCGTCAAACACAGGTTTGCCCTGCGCAGCGCGATCCAGTGCGTGCCTTGCCAGCGCGTATGCTTCGATGTCCTCGCGCATGCTCTCGTCCACGCCGAGTTTCGCCCAGCGCGTTGTGAGGCTGTCGCCGATGGTGTTGCCCTCGGGGTCGATCAGCCTGTCGGTAATGATCGTGCCTGCACGCTTGGCAGAGAAGCTGCTCCACTGCGCGGCCTGCCTTAAGTCCTTGGAAACAAGGCTGGCGGGTGCCGTTGAGTCGAAGATAGCGCGGTTGATGTCGTTGAGCACCTTTTTCAGGCTGCTCTTGCGCTTCTGCGTTGTGCTGGTCTGTGAAACCATTGCCTTGACCTTTTCGCCCGTTGAAGCGTTTGCCCAGATCGTCACCTGATCGCGTGCCTTGTTCATCGCCGACAGCAATTCGGGATCGCCTCGGAGCATCTTCTCGAAGTTCTGCACGAAGTCTTCGCCTGCCGTCTTTACAGCCAGATCACGGTCGTACATATAGTCGCAGACAAACTCAGCCACGGCCTCACCGTTCAGCTCGGCTTGCGTGTAGTTTGCCCTGAAGCCCGCAGGCATTGCGTCTATCATCCGCTGCGTCGCCGTCAGCCCTTTGCCGCCTTGAGGGTTTACCAGTTGGCTGATGCGCTGATGCACTGCATGGCCGAATTCGTGCAGACCTACACTCAGGTCGCTGGCCTCTGTCGTTCTGGACGTGATCGCTCTGGCGCGCGTGCTGTAGAAGCCTGCCACGCCGCTCGGCATCCTCGTGTAGCCGTTCGACATCTGGCCGCCTGGGTTCAAGCCCACGCGGATACTGTCGGTCAGCTCACGCATGATTTGTACCGGGTTCTTCACTTCTCCGGCAGGTACATCTTGCAGTACCTCGCCTGTTGTCGGGCTGACGTACCTTGCCTGATTCGCCGCTGCGCGATCCTTGCCGGTCACGCCGGGCGCTCTCTGCGTGTTGCCCTTCATGTAGAGGATGTCCTGACCGCCGTTGTCGGACTGCACCTTGGCCTGCTCGCGTGCCATGTTGATGACCTTGTTGCCGCCCTTCAATTGACTGAGTGCCTTGGCGATCTCCACGGCGCGGTCGCCGTTGTTGATCAGCTGATCGGCAATGTAGTTGATTGCCGTCTCCATGTCGCGCTGATTCTGCTCGGCAAGGACGCCCTCGTTTATGGAATACTTCAGCTTTGGCGTAAACTCGCTTGTCTTGCGCTCAATTCCTAGGGTAGAGACAACATCAGCGGACAGAACATCGGAAAATTTATCCTTGACACTGTCCAACATATCTGCTACACTAACGGTGAAGCTAGAAGTCGGTCTACTGGAATTGTCCAGCCCTTGACCCGCTGAAAAACTGCGGCTAGCTTCTTTTCTTTTGCCGAAAACCGCATACAAGGAAATGTCTTCCACCTGCCCTGTGAATTGGTTTACAATCGATCTTACAAATACAGGTGCACCTTTGTCGGACGCAACCCCCAAAAGAATCCAAGTGTTATCAACGTTTTGCCTCTTTGGAGTTGCTTCATTGATAACAATTGAATTTTTGAGAATGTCTCCAATTTTTGAAATAACGGATAACTGTGAGGCTGTGCGTCTGCTGCCTAAACCGTGCTGCAAAGACCGACGACCGACTATTACATTTCTGCCGAGATCATCTACATAAACCTTGGGTGCAATGCTTTCGTCTGTGCCTGAGTCGTATTTCCTTGCATTTTCCTGCCCCGCGTTGATAGCTTCTGCTCTTGTTTGTATAACATTATTGCTGATGTCAACTACATTCATGTCCGGCTTTGTCGTCAGTGATGCGTAGCTGTACTTTTCATCGCTTGACAGTTCGTTCAGGGAATAACGGATGTCATTACTTTCGGCGTTGAATCTCTGCGACAGGGGGATAACGTTGCCGTTATCGTCGTATGTGATCAGGTCGGCGAGCTTTGCCTGCCATGAATCCTGAACCGCAATCTCGCTCGCACCATA
>CAVINP010000139.1:0-4636 GCA_963643985.1 bacterium | reverse complement strand
CCGCCGAACTGTATGGATACTTAAAGAATGATATGCTTTTGGTGGACGTCGTCCGCACCAATCAGGAGGCATTTGAGCGCATTGGCATGAAACAGCCCGCTGTGCGCGAGCTTCTCGATATGACCCGCGGCGATGCCGACACCTGGCGAATGTATGCGGAAGGCTACACCATGGGGCTGAATCAGGTGGAGCAGGAAAAGACCCGCGAAAAGGTCATGCGCTATAAGCCGAAGAACATCACGGAGCTGGCGGCTTTCGTCGCCGCCGTGCGCCCAGCCTTCAAGTCCATGCTGCCCATCTTTCTGGATCGCAGGCACTTTGACTACGGGATTCCCACCTTCGATAAGCTGATCCAGACCCGCGAAATGACCAGCAGCTTTCTGCTCTATCAGGAACAGACCATGAAGACGCTGCAATTTGCGGGATTCAGCGCCCCGGAATCCTATTCGGCGATCAAAGCGATTGCAAAGAAGCATCCTGAAAAAGTGCTTCCGCTGAAAACGCGATTTCTGGAGGGCTTCGCAGCCAAAGCGGATATGCCTTCTGCCGAGAAGGTGTGGCAGATCATTGAGGACGCCACCTCGTATGGATTCAACAGCAGCCATGCCGTCTGCGTCGCCCTCGATTCTCTCTATGGCGCATGGTTGAAAGCGCATCACCCTCTGGAGTATTACACCACGCTCCTGTCGGGCTACGCGGACAAGGGCGATAAGGATCGCATCTCATAGGCGAAGGCGGAAATGCAGCGCGGGTTCGGTATCCGCATCGCCCCATGCCGGTTCCGACAGGACAACCGCGATTACTACATCGACCATGCGGGCAAGGCGATCTCGGACGCACTGACCTCGGTCAAGCACATCAGCCGCCGCGTCGCAAATACGCTGTACAGCTGGCGCGACCGTTTCTATCCGTGTTTTATCGATCTGCTGCACGACATGGAAATGCATCCTGCGTTCGATTCGCAGGTTGTGGAGATTCTGATCCGTCTCGGGTACTTTCAGGAGTTCGGCTCCAGCGGCAAACTTCTGAAGCTGTTCCGCGAATTCCGCGAGGGCGAGTTCAAATTTTCCAAGGCACACGTTCCCGCGACGCAGGAAAAGCGGCTGAGCATCCTGCGAAAGCTGGAATCGGAAATGCCGGAATCGGAACTGTCGATCCATGAGCAGATTCGCTTCGAGATCGCCATGTGCGGCGCGCCGTTTACTACAGCGCCCACCCTGCGCAGCGAGTATGCCGTACTGGAAGTGGACGACCGCTATAGTCCGAAGATTCGGCTGTACAACATCGCCACTGGTCGAACAGGCGTCATGAAATTGAAGAAAGCGCACTATCAGAAACAGCCGCTTGCCGCAGGCGATGTGATCCGCGTGCTAAACTGGCTAAGACGTCCCGCCTACAGTTACACCTCAGGGAAGCCTGAACCTGTTCCTGGGAGACAGGATCTATGGTTGCTGGAATATGAAGTTCTCCAATGAATTTACAGCCTTTATATTTCTGGACCCACTTCATGCTCCCGTGATGGAATCAGCAGACATAGCGGACTCTAAACCCGCCGCCGTCAGGCATGCAGGTGCAACTCCTGTCGGGAGCACCACAGGCCGCAGGGTTGATTCCCTGCGGTCTTTTGCAATCAACGAGGAAAGCCTGCAAATAAAAAGTCAACCCCTAAATGAAGCATGATCGAAAAAAATGGGCCAAGAAGGGAAAAAGCAAAATGCGTACACCAAACAGACCAGCGCCGAAACGCCGGTCGAAAAGGAACGGTAGCACAGCCGTCACGCTCCGTCAAGGACGAGCGGCTGCGCCGTGCCTGCAGCATCCTTGACAGACTGCGCCGTCTGAGCAGCGCGGAGGTCAAGAGCTTGCGCGGCAAGCTCTGTCAGTCAGAGCTGACCAATTCCAGTATGGGCTGTTCCCAGAGTCCCTTTGCTTTCAGGCAGTCTCGAACACGTCCGTAGTAAATGCGCAGGAATTTGGTCATTCCGGCGGTCATGTAGACGTAGTACTTCTTGCCTTCAGATCGCTTCTTGTCGAGGAACTGGTAGACGGGATCGTCCTGCAACTGAAGCTGAAGCAAGATGGTCATAACGACAAAAAGCGTCTTACGCAGGTAGGGAGAGCCGCGTTTGCTGCTGGGCTTACTGTCAGAAATCTTGTCGCCGGAATCATCTTTGATGGGATCGGTACCCGCAAAGCCTACCAGCGACTTCTGGTGCGCGAAGCGGCGCAGATCGCCAATCTCGGCAATCAACTGCGGCCCCATGGATTTTCCAACGCCGGTCATGGCCATGACGGTTTCGTATTCCGGAAGCCGGGCGGCCAGGCGATTCATCTCGGCGCGGTAGGCTTCCACCGTGCGGGAGACAGTTCTGAGCTGAGCGACCGCTTCCTTCACCAGCAGCCTGCAGGTGTCGGATTTGGGAACCAGCGGAAACTTCTGCCGGGCGTCCGCGTGCAGTTCAACGGCCTTCTGCTCAGAGAAATTGTAGCCGTGCCGCCTGCACCACTTCCGGTAGCGCTCCACAAAGGCGCTCCGGCTGACCCCGGCGATGCAGTCCGCGTGCCAGAAGGTATCCACGAAATCGACCCACTTCTGGCTGCCATCCGGGCGCACCGGGCTGTCGAAGTAGCGGTTCGCGCCGGGATAGCTTTGCTCCAACAGGGCAATCAGGTTGTTGTTCAGCGCGGTTCTGGTCTTGCTCGACAGCTGAAACTGCCGGTGCAGGGTCTTAAGGTCATAACGAATCGTATCCATGGGAGTATATTGCGGCAAAATCTCCCACTTATCAAGAGCGAACTGGGCAATTTTCATAGCATCGGCCTTGTCAGTCTTCACTTTGCGGACGTCGACGCCCTCCCGGTAGTCTTTGATGACCAGCGGATTCACGGCGGAGACGAAGAAACCGGCGCGGTACATGCTCATGGCAAAGGATTCGTAATACCGCCCCGTGTGCTCCATGACAATCCGGGCTTCGCCGTTCAAACCGCGCAGCTTCTCTATTAGAGAAGCAAAGCCGTCCGCGGTATGCGGAACCTCGAACGGCTTCATGACAACCTTCCGCTGGGCACCGAGCACGGCAACCGTGCTTCGGCCGTTGGAAACATCTACTCCAACTGCGAACATATGGAATCCTCCTGATGTGTTACTGCAATGGCATTCCGCCTTTACCCATCGCCGATTCTATCTGTTCGCTGACTCGAGCGACCACACCGGGCGCTCAACCTGCACAAATCGAACGCTGCACAATGGAAGGTCGGCAGGCTGACTTTCGTACGAGCGCGCTGCTCTTGGAGGAACTCGCCAGACCATTGCTCTTCCATTGTACAGCTTAGGCAATGAGATGTCCCTCGCCTGTGGCTGGCTGCCACAAACATGGGGCAAATATATAGTAACAGGAGGAACATCATGATTCATACCCCACTGCGCATCACGCACATTGGATTTGGCAATATGATTTGCGCCAATTCCATAGAGTGCATCTTAACTCCGGGCTCGGCAGCCGCCAGACGCCTCATTAAAAGAGCAAAGGAATCGAACACATTTCTGGATATGACCGCCGGCCACGCCATTAAAAGTCTGATCCTGCTGGAAAGCGGCAGACTCATCGGCAGCGCCATCAGTCCGCGCACCGTCGCGGCGCGCATCCAATCATTACAGGAGGAATTGGCAAGTGAAGTAGATTGAACAATCCGCAAGAATATAGAACCCCTCGGACGGTATGAATGCGCTCCGACAGATTGAGTACGCCGGGCGCAACTGCTATCGCTCCCATGACAAGATCACCGATGACAGCGCTCCGGCGTTCGTGCGCTCGCTGATTCGGCGCGGACATCTTGCACCGCTGGAGTTCGCGGATATGAGCGTGGAACTGGTCACCTCCCGCGACGTCATGGCGGAGCTTACCCGCCACCGGCTGGCTAGTTTCTGCATCGAGTCGCAGCGCTATGTTTGCATGAACGGCGAGATTGCCTTCATTCTGCCGTGCTTCTATCGTGAAAGCAATGAAGCATCTGAATTCTGGGAATTTTGTATGTCCGATGCGGAGAAAGCGTATCACTTTCTGCTGGAGAAGGGGCTGAAGCCAGAGGACGCGCGGAAGATCCTGCCCAACTCCACGGCGACGCACATCGTCATGAAAGCAAATATCCGCGAGTGGAGGCATATCTTCGCGCTGCGTCTGGGCAAGGGCGTGTACCCGGAAATGCGTGTGCTGATGGAGCTTCTGTAGAAGGAAGCTAAGGCAAAAATCCCCGTGGTGTTCGACGATCTGGAGGTGCCTGCATGATGACGCTGGGATCGGTGTTCTCTGGCAGCGGCTCCTTCGAGCTGGCCGGAGCATAGAACGGCATCGTGCCCGTGTTCGCCAGCGAGGTAGAGCCCTACGCCATCGCCGTGACCACCAGCCGCTTCCCGAAGATGCAGCATCTGGGGAATGTCACGGAGATTCACGCTGATCAGATTCCACCTGTAGATGTGCTGACCTTCGGAAGCCCTTGCCAAGACGTCAGTGTCGCCGGCAAGCAGGCGGGGCTTCACAAAGGCAAACGAAGCAGTTTGTTTTTTGAAGCCATTCGCATAATTCGAGAGATGAGGTGTGCCACCCATGGAAAATATCCCAAGTTCGCCGTGTTCGAA
>CAVINP010000138.1:0-4722 GCA_963643985.1 bacterium | reverse complement strand
AATGCAGGCAAAGACGCCGAAAATGCATCGTGGCGAATTTAGAAACACGCTCTAATAACTAAATATCGTCACAATTTCTTATCCGTTTCAACATCATACGGGAGTATAATAGCTCCCGCACCAATGAAGGAGGGTAATTCAAAATGAGCAAGCGTATTTTTCTGGCACTGCTGCTGGTTGCGGCACTGCTGACAACTTCCGTAGTGGCTTTCGCAGATCCCGCCACCGATGCACCCGCACAGAGCGAGGACAAGAAGGACGAGAGCGAGAAGGACGAGAGCGAGAAGGACGAAGGCGAGAAGGACGAGGGCGAAGACGAAAAGTGCAATCATCCCGGCTCCTACTATGTAGTCTCCCTTGTTGACAGCGATGAGTGGCACGTGCTCTACTGCCCCGTCTGCGCAGCAGCCAATCCCGGTGACGAGAAGGCCGGCTATGTCGGCCCCGACGTGCCGCATGAGTTTGAAAAGAAAGTGATCGACGCGACCTGCACCAAGGGCGGCAAGACCGTCTACACCTGCAAGGACTGCGGCTACACCAGGACCGAGAAGAAGACAGCGAAGCTGCTGCACTGGTTCGGCGAGTGGTCTCCTGTCGAGAACGGCAAGCACAGCGCAGAGTGCAAGCGCAAGGGCTGTGATCATGTCAGCACGACGGCCTGTGAGACGGTTGAGCACAACAACGTGACGCTCTGCCCCGTCTGCGGCGAAGTGAGCGAGGGTGAGCGCATGACGCTGGTTGAGGGTGCGACCGCGACCGCGAGCAAGCTGCCCATGGGCGAAGTTGTGGTTCGTGCCAACGAGAGCATGATGAGCGTTGCCTTTGAGTATGCCGGCAAGATGACTCAGCCCACGACCGAAGTGACCGTCACCGTGCCCGCGACCGCCGTTGAGGGCAAGACGCTGACCGTCGAGGCTGCGGACGGCACCGAGACCGAGCTTGAGACCACGACCGACGGCGATGAAGTCAGCTTCACGCTGGACTTCGCCGATGAAAAGGCCGTTGTGATCTGCATCAAATAAAAAAAACCCCGAAAGGGGTTTTTTTTAATGGCCGGTGATTAGTTGAATGGTCTGTGTCGGGAGCGGTGCTCTCTTCACAGACCATTCACTATTGAACCGGTATCCGGCTCCCGCATAATAATTACTCGTCCAGATCGAAATCCTCTTCGTCCAGATCGTCGATGTCATCCTCCGCTTCGGGCTGGGGGGATTCCACATGCGTCTCGGCGGCCTTGGCGAAGCTCTCGCGGATCAGCTTTTCGATCTCGTCATAGGTATCGGGATGCTCGGAGAGGTACTTGCGGGCGTTGTCGCGGCCCTGGCCCAGACGCTGATCCCCGTAGGAATAGTACGCGCCGGACTTCCTGATCAGATCCTGCTCGACGGCCAGATCCAGCAGTTCGCCGGTCTTGGAGATACCCTCGCCGTAGAGTATGTCCACGATGCAGCTCTTGAACGGCGGCGCGACCTTGTTCTTGACCACGCGGATCTTCGTGCGGTTGCCGATCTGCTCGCTGCCTTCCTTGATGGGCTCGCCCTTGCGGATGTCCAGCCTGACGGAGGCGTAGAACTTCAGCGCCTTGCCGCCCGTGGTGGTCTCGGGGTTGCCGTAGACCACGCCGACCTTTTCGCGCAGCTGATTGATGAAGATGGCCACGGCGTTGGTCTTGGAGATCACGCCCGCCAGCTTGCGCAGCGCCTGGCTCATCAGTCTGGCCTGCAGGCCCACGTGGCTGTCGCCCATGTCGCCCTCGATTTCGGCCTTGGGCACGAGCGCCGCGACGGAGTCGATGACCACGATGTCGATCGCGCCGGAGCGCACCAGCGCCTCGCAGATGTCCAGCGCCTGCTCGCCGTTGTCCGGCTGGGAGACGTAGAGCTCGTTGATGTCCACGCCCAGCTTCTCGGCATAGACCGGGTCGAGCGCGTGCTCGGCATCGATGAAGGCCGCCGTGCCGCCCATCTTCTGCGCCTCTGCGATGCAGTGCAGCGCGACGGTGGTCTTACCGGAGGACTCGGGCCCGTAGATCTCGATGATGCGCCCCTTGGGCAGGCCGCCCACGCCCAGCGCGTAGTCCAGCTGCAGCGAGCCGGTGGGGATGACCTCCACCTGCATGCGCTCGGCTGCGGAGCCCAGCTTCATCACGGAGCCTTTGCCGAAGTCCTTCTCGATCTTGCCCAGCGCGATCTCAAGCGCCTTCTTGCGGTCATCGCCGAACTTCTTTTCGACTGCCTTCTTTTCTGCCTTCTTGTCAGCTGCCATCTGTTTTGTCCCTCCAAGGTTTGTTGATGGATTCATTATAACACATTTCGGGCATGTTGCAAATCGGATTTGACGTTTTTTTCGGGGTATGGGTAAAAAATTACGCATGACGGCTTCAAATTGACATTCACCTCTGATGCCAATGCAAAGGGGGTGAGATCATGACAGGCTATGATATTTTCTCAATAGTCTACATGATTGCCTCTCTTGTTATGAACGCAATCCAATTGGTTTATGTGATCAGAAACAGGAACAAGTAAGCTAAAGCCGCCATCCAAACGCAAATTGGGTGACGGCTTCATACCTCAAACGGAGGGGAAAAGCTTCGCACAAGCGTCATCCCTTCCTGCCGTTATTATAGCATAACGGACTTGGATTGTCAAATACATCCCGCCCCAATCGGAGCGGGATGTGTGATATTGTATTACTTCAGCGTCGTGTACTTGGAGGAGACCCAGCCGGTGATGCCGTTGTACTTGATCTTGTACCAGCTCACGCCGCGGCTGTCCTTCTGTGCGCCGTAGTACTTGGCCTCTGCGCCCTCGGGGAAGGTGCCCAGGATGGTGCTCTCCTTGTCGGGGCTCTTGCGGATGTTGCTCTTGCCGTCGGAGGCATAGACCTTCTTGCTGCCCGAGACGCTCTCGGAGTTCTTGCTGCCCTTGCCGCCCTTGACGGTGGTGGTGTAGGCGGAGGAGACCCAGCCGGTCATGCCGTTGTACTTGATCTTGTACCAGGTCACGCCGCGGCTGTCGACGGAGGTCTTCTTGTCAACGTGCGTGCCCTCTGCGCCCTTGGGGAAGGTGCCCAGGATCTTGCCGTTGAGGCTCGGCTTGGTGCGGATATTGCTCTTGCCCACGCCGTAGATCTTGCCGCTGGCGGTGGAGGAGGAGTAGGTCACGGAATACTTGGAGGAAATCCATGCGGACTTGCCGTTGTAGTCCACCTTGTACCAGGTCACGCCGCGGTCGTCTTCTTCTTCGCTCTTATAGAGGAAGGAATTGCCCTTGGAGACGGTCGTGACCTTGGCGTAATCCAGGCCCGGGCCCTTGCGGATGTGCACGCTGCCGGTCGTCTTGACGTAGGTCTCGGCCAGCGCCATGCCAGCAAACACGGAGAGAATGAGGGAAAGCAACATCACCAGTGCGAGAACCCTTGAAACAGAACGCTTCATATTGAAAACCCCTTTCAAAAATTACACAGTCATTTTATCACCATACATGCCCGAAGTCAAGAAATAGATTCAGTCCGCATACGGTATGAATTCAAAGCAGGCGCTGTCCTCCATGCCCGCGATCAGGTAGCCGTAGTTGTCGGTGTTCACCGCGATTTCGAGGCGGGCGGTCGTGCCGTCCTCGCAGAGTACGTCCACATAGCTCTCAAGGTCGGAAGCAGAGGGGACGAGCCTCGTGCCCACGGCCAGCGTCACGGCCGCGCCGTCCACGGTGGCGGGCAGCTCGCAGGTGGTGCAGAGCGTCCTGTACTCATTGCTCCAGTCGTGATCGGACAGGTCGATCACGTACGCGCCGCCGTCCGCAAAGTCAAAGCAGCCATCCTCGGCGTTGTAGCTGACCTGCCGCGAGGCAAACCAGGTGCCCAGTATGTCCTGAGTGCCAAAGAGCGTCATCACGCCGTCCGTGATGTCCGTCAGCAGGCCGTAGCCGCAGATCGTGTGTGCCTCAGGCGCTGCGGACCTGTCGCGCTCGGTGTTCGGGAACTGCACCACCGTCAGGCCGTTTTCATCGTCATAGCGCAGGCACCAGGTGTAGTAGTCCGAGGAGGCCATGTCGCCGCTGAGCAGCAGCTCATCTCTGCCGTCGTTGTCGATGTCGCACACGTAGATGCGCTCGTAGTAGGTGATGTCGGTCGTGTACTCATAGACCGCGCCGTCCGTGCCGGTCACGACGGCCGTCAGCTGCGGATAGTCGGGGTCGCCGTCCCAGCGCAGGCGCAGCTCCTCATCCGCGCCGTCAGCGTTGAGGTCGATGCGTGTGACCGTGCCGGCTTCAAGGCGGGTGGCGTTCTCGAAATCGGGGATGTCTTCATCGCCTTCCGCGAGTGCGAAGGGCGAAGCAGCCATCATTGCGGCCAGCAGCAGTGCGGGTACGCGCTTTTTCATATGGATCATCTCTTTCCTTTTGTTCTGAATTTTAGACGCGGGAAAGGGGGAAAAGGTTGCAGCGAAGGATGATTTAAACCCCCTCAGTGCCTTGCGACAGCAAGTCTCTGGTGCATATTCGCAGGGGAGCGACTGCTATAAAGGGGAGGGGGACCACGAAGTGGTGGAGGGGTTAGCAGCGAGGGAATAGGGATCAGGGAATAGGGACCGGGAAAACGAAACCCCTCAGTCGCTGGCGCGACAGCTCCCCTTTCAGGGGCGCCAACCGGGGCTCATGCCTCCCCTGAAAGGGGAGGGGGACCACGAAGTGGTGGAGGGGTTAGCCAAGTTCCGTCTTTAAT
>CAVINP010000137.1:0-4774 GCA_963643985.1 bacterium | reverse complement strand
TGCCGAAGACATCGATGCGCTCAAGGAGCAGATGAAGGTCCTGCGCACCCGGCTCAAAAAGGTCACCGATGATGCGCACGAGCTGGATCGCCGCGCACGCAAGGCAGAGCAGGCACTTGAACAGGAGCGGATACAGACCGGGGAGGATCGCCGGGAACTTGCCGCCCTGCGCGAAGTTATCTTTATGCAGGATAGCACCGCCGATGAATCCGTCTCCATAACGCTCCCTTATCAGGTCAAGCAGCGCATCGTCATTTACGGTGGCCATTATTCCTGGCTTAAGGGCATGAAGGAATACCTGACCGGCGATATCCGCTATATAGACAAGGATCAGGCAATCATCGACAGGAACATCATCCGCAACGCCGATGTTGTTCGGATACAGACCAACGCAATCTCTCATCGTCAATATTACGCAGTAATTGATGAGGTACGGAAGGCCGGCGCAAAGGTCAGATACTTCACATTTGCAAGCGCGAAGAAGTGTGCCGAGCAGGTGGCGACGGAAGAGTAACATCATCGGCCCACTGTGAAATAACAAGTATATACAGGAAGAACCGGGACCTGTGATGGCGTGTTGCATCCGGGGTCGAACTGTCGGCTCCGGATTTTGTGTCATATTTTCATGTTGCCTGTATGGCGAAACGGCTGCATTCTTCTTTTTTTCTCTTGACATATACCCCATGCGGGTATATAATACAGATACCCACCGGGGGTATAGGAGGCGAAAACATGGACGATGAAAAGTGCTGCTGCTGTTCACAGCGCAAAAAAGAGCGATCGCCCGAGGAATACAAGAAGCTGATTCACAGGCTCAACCGCATCGAGGGGCAGGTGCGCGGCATCCGCAGCATGGTGGAAAACGGCGCCTACTGTCCGGATATACTCGTGCAGTCTGCGGCGGTCAATGCGGCGGTCAACGCCTTCAACAAGGAACTGCTGGCCAATCACATCCGCACCTGCGTGGCCAACGACATCCGCGACGGCAAGGACGAGGTCATTGACGAACTGGTTGCCACCATGCAGAAGCTGATGAAATGACGGAGGACATATGAAGCAATACAATGTCACGGGTATGAGCTGCGCAGCCTGCAGTGCCCGCGTGGAAAAGGCAGTATCCAAGGTGGCGGGTGTCACGGCCTGCTCGGTCAGCCTGCTCACCAATTCCATGGGCGTGGAGGGTGACGTCGCACCGAAGGACATCATCGCCGCCGTGCAGGCCGCGGGCTACGGCGCTTCCCTCAAGGGCGCAAGACAGCCCTCTCAGGCGGATGCGGCAGCGCAGCTCGAGGATCACGAGACGCCCGTGCTCAGGCGCAGGCTGATCTGGTCCCTGAGCTTTCTGATCATACTGATGTATTTTTCGATGGGGCATATGATGTGGGGCTGGCCGCTGCCGTCCTTCTATGACGACAATCACGTCGCCATGGGCCTGACGCAGCTGCTGCTGGCGGCCATCGTGATGGTCATCAATCAGAAATTCTTTATCAGCGGCTTCAAAAGCCTTTGGCACCGTTCGCCCAATATGGACACGCTCGTGTCGCTCGGCTCGGCGGCAGCGTTTATCTACAGCACCTACGCGCTCTTTGCCATGACGGGCGCCCAGGTTCGGGGCGATACGCAAGCGGTGTCAAAGTGGATGATGGATTTCTACTTCGAATCCGCAGCCATGATACTCACGCTCATCACCGTGGGCAAGATGCTCGAGGCCCGTTCCAAGGGCAGGACGACCGATGCGCTCAAGGGTCTGATGAAGCTTGCGCCGAAGACCGCCACCGTCATACGGGACGGCGCAGAGGTCGAAGTGCCCGTCGAGCAGGTGCTCAAAGGTGATCTGTTTGCGGTGCGCCCGGGCGAGAGCATACCGGTGGACGGTGTGGTCATCGAGGGCAGCAGTGCGGTAAACGAGGCCGCACTTACGGGCGAGAGCATTCCCGCCGACAAGACGGTGGGCGATGCGGTCTCGGCCGCCACGGTCAATCAGTCGGGCTATCTCAAGTGCCGCGCGACGCGCGTGGGCGAGGACACAACGCTTTCACAGATCATTCAGATGGTCAGCGATGCCGCCGCGACCAAGGCACCGATCGCCAAGATCGCCGACAAGGTCTCCGGCATATTTGTGCCGACCGTCATTTCCATCGCACTGGTCACGACCGTCATCTGGCTGATACTGGGCAGGGCATTCGGATATGCGCTGGCACGCGGCATTTCCGTGCTGGTGATCAGCTGCCCCTGCGCACTGGGTCTTGCGACCCCCGTGGCGATCATGGTCGGCAGCGGGCTGGGCGCGAAGAACGGCATACTCTTCAAGACTGCTGCGGCCCTGGAGGAGACGGGGCGCATCGGCATCGTCGCCCTCGACAAGACCGGCACGATCACGCAGGGTGAGCCGCGCGTGACGGATATTATCCCCGCAGACGGCGTTTCCGAAGCAGAACTTTTGCAGCAGGCCGTGAACCTGGAGCATCCGAGCGAACATCCTCTGGCACGCGCCATACTGCAGCGCGGCGGGGAAGAGGGCCTGACGGCGGCAGAGGTCACGTCTTTCCGGGCGCGACCGGGCAACGGCCTGAGCGCGGAGCTTGACGGAGAGACGCTCTGCGGCGGCAACCGTGCTTTTATCACTGCAACATCAAGCGTGCCCGCAGAAATGCAGGATCGGGCGGAGACACTCGCGGCGCAGGGCAAGACGCCGCTGTATTTCAGCCGCAGCGGCAGGCTGCTGGGCGTGATCGCCGTGGCAGACGTCATCAAGGAGGACAGCCCGCAGGCCGTGCGGGAACTTCGGAACATGGGTATACAGGTGGTCATGCTGACGGGCGACAACGAGCGCACGGCACGCGCCATCGGTGCACAGGCGGGTGTGGATCACGTGGTCGCGGGCGTGCTGCCTGACGGCAAGGAGCGCGTGATCCGCCGGCTGAAGCAGCAGGGCAAGGTCGCCATGGTCGGCGACGGCATCAACGATGCGCCTGCACTCACCCGTGCGGACATCGGCATAGCCATCGGCGCGGGCACGGACGTGGCCATCGATGCGGCAGATGTGGTGCTGATGAAGAGCCGACTCGCGGATGTTCCGGCCGCCATTCGCCTCAGCCGCGCGACGCTGCGCAACATTCACGAGAACCTGTTCTGGGCCTTCTTCTACAACAGCATCGGCATACCGCTGGCGGCGGGCGTGTTCATACCGCTGGGGCTGACGCTCAACCCCATGTTCGGCGCTGCGGCGATGAGCCTGAGCAGTTTCTGTGTCGTATCAAACGCGCTTCGGCTGAACCTGTTCAAGCTGCGCGACGCGCGTCATGATAAAAAAAGAGGCAACAATGTACCCATTGAAATCAGAGAGGAGAAAAATACCATGGAAAAGACGATCAGAATCGAAGGCATGATGTGCTGCCACTGCGAAGCAAACGTGAAGAACGCGCTTGAGGCGCTGCCGGAGGTCAACGCAGCCAAGGTCGATCACACCGCAGGCACGGCAGTGGTCGTGCTCGGCGCAGGCGTGCCGGACGAGATGCTCAAAAAGACAGTCGAGGACAAGGGCTACAAGGTACTCGGCATCGAATAAGGGCAGGCCAATACGAAGGCTCTTCACCTGAACGGTGGAGGGCTTTTTGATTTTCGTGATGAACACAAGAAACCTGAACAAACATTTTTAACATGAATTTTCACAAGTACACAACAGAATGTGTTTATATGTATTTATTCTTGATAAATTGACTGAAAGGGGTACAATAAAGTTAAATATGTTAAGAGAGGGCGACACGATGAAGCGATGGCTGAAATACCTGACCCTGGGGATTATAGTGATGGCACTTCTGGCCTCATTTGCACTGGCGGAAACGCGCGAGGAGCAATACACGCAGGATGGCTGGGACTACTGTGACAGCTATGAGGATGATGCGCTGGTTCAGCGCACGCGGACGCAGGCGCTGGAGGGCGGCACGCGCTGCGAGGAGCGCTACGATCTGGTTGCCGGCGAGCTGACGCTGGTTCGCAAGAATTTGCTGGATGCGGACGGCAACCGGCTTTCGGGCAGCATCAGCTATCTCTACAACTATGAGACAGGCGATTATCAGGGATATGGGGAATACCTGGACGTTGATGAAGAAGGCCACAAGGGCTGGAAGGAATACGACAGTGACAACGCATTCATCTGTATCAGCCGGGAATGGCAGGATGAAAACGGCATAGCGTACTGGGCACAGTACGATGAGAATGACCAGCTGTACGAGCGTCGTGCGCGTGAATGGCTGGAGAACGGCGGCTGCATCGAGACCAGTGAAGAGCTGATCGCCGGCGAGCTGAAGGTGGTCAGCAAGGACATCTACGATGCGGACGGAAATAAGCTGGCAGGCAGCATCTATTACGACTACGATTACGATACCGGCGAATATTATGGATACGAGGAATACCTGGGCGTGGACGAGGACGGCGTTGAAAGCTGGAAGAAATACGACAGCGACAATGCCTATACTGATACGCGCTATGAGTGGACGGACGAAGACGGAATCGGGTATCAGGAGTGTCGCGACGCCGCAGGCAATGTCATATCTCGCCATACGCAGGAGTGGTCTGAGTACGGAGGTTGCACCGAAACCTTCGAGAAATTGGTCAACGGCGAGCTGAAGACGATCTGGAAGAGCATCTATGATGCCGACGACGTCATTCAGGCAGGCAGCATCTATTACGACTACGATTACGATACCGGCGAATATTATGGATACGAGGAATACCTGGGCGTGGACGAGGACGGCGTTGAAAGCTGGAAGAA
>CAVINP010000136.1:0-4859 GCA_963643985.1 bacterium | reverse complement strand
CGCCGCTGCTGCTCGAGCGCCGTTACGGGCGCTTCCGTGCGCTGGGGTTGTCCAATGTAATTACAAATAACGGAGGGTTATCATGAATCGACGCGTCGTTATCACCGGCATGGGCACTGTCAGCCCCGTCGGAAATCGGGTGGAGAGCGCATGGGAGGCCGTGAAGAGCGGCAAAAGCGGCATCGGCCCCATCACGCGCTTTGATGCCTCGGACATGAAGGCCCACCTGGCCGCCGAGGTGCGCGACTTTGATCCGCTGAACTACATGGAAAAGTCCGAAGTCATGCACAGCGATCTGAACACGCGCTATGCCGTGGCGGCCGCCACTCAGGCCGTTGAAGACAGCAAAATCATCGGCACAGTACCTCAGGAGCGCATCGGCGTTTATGTCGGCACGGGCATCGGCGGCATCTCCACCTTCATGCAGGAGCATCAGAAGCTGATTGAGCGCGGACCGCGGCGCGTCTCCCCCTTCTTTATTCCCATGATGATCGCCAACATGTCATCGGGCATGATCGCCATGCGCTATGGCTGCAAGGGTGCGGCCATGCCTGCGGTAACGGCCTGCGCCTCGGGCAGCAATGCTATCGGTGAAGCGCTGCGTGCCATACGTCACGGCTATGCCGATGCCATGATCGCAGGCGGCACGGAGGCCACGATCAATCCGCTGGCCATGGCGGGCTTTGCCAACATGCAGGCGGTATCGACCGCGGAAGATCCGAACGAGGGTTCGCTACCCTTTGACAGGCGGCGCAAGGGCTTCGTGATGGGCGAAGGCGCGGGCATACTCGTGCTGGAGGAATACGAGCATGCGCTTGCACGCGGCGCACACATCTATGCCGAAATCTGCGGCTACGGCAGCACCTGCGATGCCTACCACATGACAGCGCCCGATCCGCAGGGTCTGGGCGGTGCACGCGCCATCAGGGACGCGTGGCAGGAAGCGGACATCGTCACAACGCGCATTTACATCAACGCCCACGGCACGGGCACACCCGCGAACGACCGCATCGAGACCATGGCGATCAAGCGTGCGCTGGGCGAGGATCTTGCGCGACAGGCGCTGATCAGTTCCACCAAGTCCATGACCGGCCATATGTTAGGCGCAGCAGGCGCATTTGAGGCCATCGTATCCGTGATGGCGATGAACGAGGGCGTCGTGCCGCCGACCATCAACCTGCGTGAGAGCGATCCCGAATGCGATCTGAACTATGTGCCGAACGTCGCGCAGACAGCCGATGTTGATCTGGCACTCTCCGTCTCTCTCGGCTTCGGCGGCCACAACGCCTGCCTGGCCTTCAGAAGGGCGGCGGATGAATGAAAATGCAGCGCATTGCCGTCACCGGCATGGGTGCGGTCACGCCCGTCGGCATCGGCGTTCAAAATTATACACAGGCGCTGACAAACGGTGTCTGCGGCATAGACGACATCACACTGATCGACACCTCTTCCCTGCCCGTGCACCGCGCCGGACAGGTAAACGGTTTTGTACCCAGGGACTATCTCTCCTCGCGCCTGAGCAACGATCTGGACCGCTTCATGCAGTTTGCCTACATCGCAGCTGAAGAAGCGCTGCGGGATGCTGGGCTTGAGCAGGGCGATTCACGCACGGGCATCGTGATGGGCACGGCGCTGGCGGGCACGGCACTCACGGGCGAAACCGCACGCAGGCTGGCCGTGGATGCCGCACCCGTGGGGCCGCGCTTCGTATCGCAGATCATGGGCAACATCGCCGCGGCACAGCTGGCGATCGCGCACCACATTACGGGGCCGTCCGTCAGCGTGAGCACGGCCTGCTCCTCGGGCGGCGATGCGATACTCACCGCCGCAATGTTCATACTCTCCGGCATGGCCGACACAGTGGTGGTGATGGCGGGTGAAGCCCCCATATCGCCGCTGACGATCTCGAGTCTGGCGCGTGCGCGGGCACTGTCCAGATCGGGCCGGAGCCTGCCCTTTGATGCCGGGCGCGACGGCTTCGTGATGGGCGAAGGCGGCGGTGCGCTGATACTGGAGAGTGAGGCGCATGCGCAAAAGCGCGGCGCACGCATTTACGGCTATATCGCGGGCTGCGCCAACACCTCGGATGCATATCACGTGGTCAGCCCCGAACCGAACGGTCTGGGCGCGGCCGAATGCATGCGGCTGGCGCTGCAGTCCGCCGGCATTGCACCTTCCGACATCGGCTACATCAATGCCCACGGCACGGCGACCCATGCGGGCGATCTGGCCGAGACGAAGGCGATCAGGTCCGTTTTCGGCGATACGGATGTTCCCGTTTCCTCCACGAAGGGAGCGACCGGACACATGATGGCGGCGGGCGGCATCACGGAGGTCATCGCCTGCATAAGTGCCCTGGGCAGCGGCATCGTGCCGCCCAACACCGGCTGCAGTCAGGTCGACCCCGAGTGTGAACTGAACATTCAGCTGCATGCAAATTCTGTGCCCCATCTGCACTACGCCATGTCCAATGCCTTTGGCTTCGGCGGACAGAATTCCTGCGTGATCATCGAAAAATGCGAGGCTTAATTCATGCTTGAAACCTACGACAGTGCCCCCTTCCGGGCGGAATTTGAAGCGGGCTTTACCTGGCTGAACGGCTTTATGCGCAATGTTCGCCGCTATCCGGAGCATATCGCGCTGATCGATGCGCAGACGGACCGAAGCTTCAGTTACCGCGAACTCAACGCGGCCTGCAACCGCCTGGCCCACGCGCTTCACGACAGCGGCGTGAGCACGGGCGACATGCTGCTGTATCAGCTGCCGAACTCGCCGCAGTTTGCCTTCTGCTACATCGCACCGCAGAAGATCGGCGCGGTCAACAGCCCGATCAACTTCAACCTGTCCGTCGGCGAAACCGCGCGACTGATCGAACAGGCTAGACCCAAAGTCTACGTCTATGACAGTGAGCTGATAAACACGGCCTGCGCTGCGCTGGAGATGAGTGCGCACAAGCCCAAGCTCGTGATCTGTGCCTGCCATCACGGCCCCCATCCCGAACTGCCCGAGGGGCATCTGCTGCTTTCCGACTTCATGGCAGCCGCGTGCGCGGATGAACTGCCCGGGCCCGATGTCAACCTCTACAGTGAGGTCACGCGGCTCTACACCTCCGGCACGACGGGACAACCCAAGGGCATACCCATCAACAACGCCTGCGAGGTGCTCTCCGCGCACGACGTGTGCATGCATTTCCCACTGGGCATGAACGACGTGACGATGAACCTGACCCCCTGGTTTCACCGCGGCGGCCTGCATGCGGGCGGACTTACGCCCACGCTGTATGCCGGCGGCTGCTGCGTGATCATGCGCCGGTTCAACGCCCGTCTGTGCCTGAGCTACGTCGACCGTTATCACATCGGTTTTCTGATCGGAGTTCCTGCCGTATTAAAGAATCTGGCGGAACGTCAGGAAAGGGAACATGCCGATCTGAGCGGGCTGCGCGGCATCATCGCCATGGGCAGTCCGCTGGACCGTGAAAGCTGCATTCGCCTGCAGTCGGTGCTGAGCAAAAATATTTTCAACGGCTACGGCACAACGGAGACCTTCTGGAACTGCTTTTTGCGCCCCGAAGACCTGCCGCAGATGGCGGGTTCGGCCGGGCGCTGTTGCACCGATGACGAGGTGCGCGTGATCGAACTGCCCGGGGACGGCAGCCGTGCCGAACCGGATCAGACGGTGCCGCAGGACGGCGTCACCCAGGGCGAGATCATCATACGCACAAACGGCAAGTCCACGCTCTGCTATGCAAACAATCCCGCACTCACGCAGGAGAAATACCACGACGGCTGGCTGTACACGCATGATGTCGGCACCTGGGATTCCCGGGGCTACATCAGCGTTGCCGGGCGCAGGGACGATATGATCATATGCATGGGTGAAAATATCTATCCCGACCAGATCGAAAGTGTGCTTGAGATGCAGGAAGGCATTTCCGACAGCATCGTCGTAGGGCTGGAGGACCCTGGACGCGGCGAGGCGGTCGTGGCCTACATCAGGCGCAGCGACCCCGCACTGACACTTCAGGAGATCAATGCCGCCTGCGTGCGCAGCCCCCACCTCTCCTCCTACAAGCGGCCACGCTACTATTGTTTCGTGGACGAAATCCCGCGCAATGCCTCCGGCAAAAAAATGCGCCACCTGTTGCGCGAACGTGTACGGGAGGACTTTGAAAACGGACGGCTGAAACGCCCATGAAGTTGTTTAGAAGCATACAAAATACCCCGCTTCTTTCGAAGCGGGGTATTTCGCGTTATCTATTAATAACGGCTCTGACGCTGGGCCTCGAAGCACGCGCGGCAGTACACCGGACGATCTCCGCGGGGCTGGAACGGCACCTGGGTGGGCTGGCCGCAGCCATCGCAGATCACATCGTACATCTGACGCTCGCCACGGTTGGCGCCGCCATTGGCCTGACGACGGGCTGCACGGCATGCCGGGCAACGGCCGGGCTCATTCTGGAAGCCCTTGTCAGCATAGAACTGCTGCTCGGACGCGGTAAAAACGAACTGTGCGCCGCACTCACGGCAAGTCAAAGTCTTGTCTTCGAACATGGAAATAACCCTCCTAAATGTATGTGCCCATACGATGTGTTCCCTTTGAGCCGAGTCCATTCTCATCGGTAGGGGTTCCACCGGAGGGATACGGTATCGAAGTTCTCTAATCGGGGCTAAGGGTATTATACCACAGCCGTGGCAAATTGTACAGCTTTTTTTGAACTTTTTAAGAACAATATTTCATCTCCGGTGTGCCAAAGTAAATGCAGCAGTTTCCGCGCAGACTGCTGCTTTTGCTTTGGCAATTGAAGCTAAGGATACACTGATTAAATGAGGTGGTAAGCTGAGCAGTGAATTTCGTAACAG
>CAVINP010000135.1:0-4876 GCA_963643985.1 bacterium | reverse complement strand
GGCGCAGTGCGGCGGGTGCGTACGAAGTAGGTGGGCGAAAGGCACGCTCAGATTCGCCGCCGAATTAATCAGGGGATCCTTAATAATTGCACAGCAAAACCCCCTCTTCGTCTCACGCCCATGAGCGAAAAGGGGGTTTCTCTTTGGATTGGTCAGCCTTCGGCCTTTTCCTTGGTCTCCAGATAAGCATTGATGTTGCCCAGCACGATGTCACTGTTGAGGCCGTGCACCATGCAAGCCTCCTCCAGAGTCTCCATGATGGAAGACGGGCAGCCGACGCAGTGCATGCCGGCCTGCATCAGCACCATTGCGATGCCGCGGTCATAGCTGAGCATTTCACCCATGGTGGTCTGTTTCGTGATTTCCATAATCGTTCCCTCCGTTTTTAATGTCCTATCGTATTATAACCGAAATACACCGTCATGTCAATTTTTCAGGCTGTGAAGCGGTGCGGGAATTCTGCCGCCGCGGGCAATGAACTCCGCAGAGGAGAATCCCTTGAGCGGTATCACGGGCGCGTGACCCAGCAGTCCGCCGAACTCCACGTTGTCGCCCGTCTTCTTGCCCGGTGCGGGAATGACACGCACAGCCGTGGTCTTGTTGTTGATCATGCCGATGGCCGCCTCATCCGCGATGATGGCGGAGATGGTCTCTGCCGTGGTGTCGCCCGGAATGGCAATCATATCAAGGCCCACCGAGCAGACACAGGTCATCGCCTCGAGCTTTTCGATGGTCAGTGCACCGACCTCGGCCGCATGGATCATGCCGCAGTCCTCGCTGACGGGAATGAATGCGCCCGAGAGGCCACCCACGTTGGACGAGGCCATCACGCCGCCCTTCTTCACCGCATCGTTGAGCAGTGCCAGCGCCGCCGTGGTGCCGTGCGTACCGCAGCACTCAAGGCCCATCTCTTCAAGTATGGCTGCGACCGAATCACCCACCGCGGGTGTCGGTGCGAGCGAGAGATCGACAATGCCGAAGGGCACGCCCAGACGTTTCGAGGCTTCCATGGCCACCAGCTGACCCACGCGTGTGATCTGGAAGGCCGTGCGCTTGACCGTCTCCGCGACCTCATTGAGCGGACGGCCCTTCACACGCTCCAGTGCCACCTTCACCACGCCGGGACCGCTGACGCCCACACTCACCGCGCAGTCGCCCTCGCCCGGGCCGTGGAAAGCGCCTGCCATGAAGGGATTATCCTCCACGGCGTTGCAGAACACGACCAGTTTGGCGCAGCCCAGTCCGTCACTGTCGGCGGTGCGCTCCGCGGTCTCCTTGACGATTTTGCCCATCAGCGCCACCGCATCCATGTTGATGCCGGCGCGGGTCGAGCCGATGTTGATCGAGGAACAGACGATTTGGGTGCTCGCCAGTGCCTCGGGGATAGAGCGGATCAGGCGTTCGTCGGCCGCCGTCATGGCCTTATGCACCAGCGCCGAGTAGCCGCCGATGAAGTCCACGCCCGTCTCGTGCGCGGCCTTGTCCATCGCCAGCGCCAGCTTTTCGGGATGTTTGATGCCGCCGCTGATCAGCGCTGCCGGGGTAAC
The DNA here is from genome assembly GCA_963643985.1 of bacterium. Taxonomy (GTDB): domain Bacteria; phylum Bacillota; class Clostridia; order Christensenellales; family Aristaeellaceae; genus SFTH01. The sequence goes on along the minus strand of CAVINP010000135.1, from coordinate 3,329 downwards.
GGAGATGCGCTTGTTGACGATCGGCACGCCGTACTCACGCTCGATCGCCTGACCCACCGCCACCAGATGCTCCGCGCGGCGCACGATGCGGCCGTATACACGCGTACAGAGCGTGCGCTCGTCATCGCTGACGCAATCCAAAAGGGATATGCCCATCGTAATCGTGCGCACGTCCAGCTTCTGATGGTCGATCATGCGCAAGGTATCGAGTATATCGGATGTGTTGAACATCGTGCCGCCTCCTCAGATGTGGTGCATGGCTTCAAAGATTTCGCCGTTCTGAATGCGCACCTGCAGGTTCATCCGCTCGCCCAGCGAGGCCAGTTCCTGGGAGATGCCGTCAAAGTCGCTGTGCTCGGAGGAAACGTCCACCACCATGATCATGCTGAAAAGGCCGGAGATGATGGTCTGGGAAATGTCGAGTATGTTGACATCGTACTCATAGAGTATCTTGGTCACACGTGCGATGATACCGCGCTGATCCGCGCCCAGCACGCTGACGACCGCCTTCTTGACTTCATTCATATTATTACACCTCGCATGGGCTATGGTAGCTTTTATTGTAGAGGGCAGCGGCGGCATTTGCAATCAATTTGCGGTTATTTTTTCCGCGCCCCTTGCCGAATGCCGCCCGTTCGCGCTATAATGGATGCATCAACCATACCTTTGGGAGGATATTTGCATGCAGGATTATCTGCTGATCGGTGAAATTACCAAGCCCCAGGGCGTGCACGGTGAGCTGAAGCTGCGACCGCTGACCTGTGACCCCTCGCGCTTTGAAAATCTGGATACGGCTTTCGTTAAGGACGTCGATAGCTACCGGCCTGTACACATTCATGTGCGCAGTGCCTCGGCCGACGCGGTCTATCTGCGCATGGACGGCGTTGAAAGCCGCAACGATGCGGAAGGCATGCGCGGCACGCTGATCTACATCGACCGTGCCCACGCTGTTGAACTGGACGAGGACAGCAACTTTCTCTGCGACCTGATCGGCCTGCGCGGCGTACTGAGCGACGGCAGCGAAATCGGCAAAATCACGGAGATCATGCAGCCCGGCGGCAACGATGTCTACGTCTTTGCCGGCAAGCGCGGCGAGGTGCTCGTGCCCGCGCTGCGCAGCGTGGTGCTGAAGGTGGACCTTGAAAAGGGTGAAATGCTGCTGGATGCCGATCGCATGGCTGAGGTGGCGGTATACGACGATGAAAATTAAAATACTGACACTCTTCCCGGAGATGATCCGTCCCGTTCTGGAGGCAAGCATACTGGGGCGTGCCATCCGAAGCGGCTACATCAGCGTGGAACTCATCGATGTGCGCGACTATGCCGAAAACAAGCACAGAAACGCAGATGACTATCCCTTCGGCGGCGGCGCGGGTATGGTGATGCTGCCCCAGCCGGTCGTGGATGCCATCGAGCAAAATGCCGAGCCGGGCATGCGGCGCATCTATATGTCCCCGCGCGGGCGGACGCTGACGCAGAAGGTGGTCGAGGAATACGCAAAGCTCGATTCGCTGCTTCTGCTCTGCGGCCATTATGAGGGCGTGGACCAGCGGGCGCTGGATATGTGCATCGACGAGGAACTGTCCGTGGGCGACTATGTCCTGACCGGCGGCGAACTGGGCGCACTGATCACAGTCGACGCAGTGGCGCGGCTGATACCGGGCGTGCTGGGCAGCGACGAATCCGGCGAGGACGAGTCCTTCACCACCGGCTTGCTGGAATACCCGCAGTACACGCGCCCCGCCGACTTCAGAGGTCAAAAGGTGCCGGAAGTGCTGCTGGGCGGCAACCACAAGGACATACTCGCCTGGCGGCGCTATGAATCGCTCAAACTTACGCGGGCGCGGCGACCCGAAATGCTCTCAAGCGCACCGCTGACGGATGACGACAGAGAGATGCTGCGCAAGTTCGACATTGCGGATAAAATGATCGCCGAACTCTCAAAATGCGGCGTGCGTGCCGAACGCATGGACATGTTTGAGGAGAGCGCTTACGCCAAGGCATGGTTTGCGCACTTTGTCGCACCGGAGCACAGAACGGCGGCCAAGAAGATGTGCTTCTCGGGTCGGCGGCACGTGGGCTATCTCTATCAGGCGTTTGAACACGGCTTTGCAAGCGGTGAACCTGATGCAGATGCGCTTGACAAAATTTCCGGCGGGGCCGTGCTGTATCTGAACCGCGACAATGTCGCGCTCATCATCGATCACGCGGAAAATGTAGGCCGGCTGCCGGCGTTTTCACTGCTGACGGCGCGGGACATGGCGTGGACGGTCGCCGTGAGCAACAAGGAAAAAATGTATCGCGGATAAGGCGGAGATGCTGTATAAGAATCGTAAACATGGAAAATGCAGAGCATTGCTGACTGATGGATGTCTGCGACGGCCGACATTTTGTTAAGTATACACTGATTAAATGAGGTGGCAAGCTGAGCAGTGAATTTCGTAACAGCAGTCGCGCCACTGCACCTACGTGCAGGCGCGACCAGCCCGTGCGCATCCTACGGATGCCAGCACGGCGCTGCTGAAGCCTCGGCAAAGCCGAGTCTTCAGTGCGTGTCCACCTACGACTGCAGAAATCGAAGGTTTACTGGAGGTAAATCGAGATTTTTGCAGGAAATAGGTGGGCGAAAGGCGCGCTCAGATTCGCCGCCGAATTAATCAGGGGATCCTTAATTGAGGAGAAAATGCTGCCGCACACGCAGGAGGACATACACTTTCATCACAGCCAAAGACAGTTTTTCTGCATTCTCCGCGGAGAAGCGGAAATGGAATTTGCCGGCAAGGCAATTCTGCTCAATGCCGGCAGCGGCATGGAAATTGATCCTTTCTGCATCCTTAACACAAATTCTTCTTGCCTCGCGCGACACGATCTGTTATAATATATGCTGTTATATCGGGCGGTCCTCTGCCGCGTGGCGGTTATGAACGTCCTTGTGAGGAAGGAGGAAATCCCCATGAATGAGATCATCCGTTCCATCGAGAGCGCCCAGCTCAAGACCAACATCCCCCAGTTCGCAATCGGCGACACCGTGCGCGTACAGGTCAAGGTTGTTGAAGGTTCCCGTGAGCGTCTGCAGGCGTTCGAAGGCGTTGTCATCGCCCGCCGCAACGGTTCTGTCCGCGAAACCTTCACGGTTCGCCGCACTTCCTATGGCGTCGGTGTTGAGCGCACTTTCCCGCTGCACAGCCCCCGCGTAGACAGCATCACCGTTGTGCGTCGCGGTAAGGTTCGCCGTGCGAAGCTCTACTATCTGCGTGAGCGTAGCGGCAAGGCAGCCAAGGTTAAGGAGAGAACTTAATCCTTACCCGAGATCGAGAACTGCTCATCAG
>CAVINP010000134.1:0-4903 GCA_963643985.1 bacterium | reverse complement strand
GGCTCTTCCGATCAGGAGAAGGCATCCTTCACTCGATCAAAGAAGCTCTTTTTCTTTTCATACTGATTGCCCGATGTCGTGCTGTCGAACTGACGCAGGATATCCTTTTGCTTTTCGCTCAGCTTCTTGGGAATCTCCACCGCAGCCGTGACGTACAAGTCTCCCTTGCCGTTGCCGCGCAGATGGTTCACGCCCTCGCCGCGGATGCAGAACACCTGGCCGGGCTGCGTGCCCTCCGGGAAGCGGTACTTCACGGGCTTGCGCAGCGTGGGCACATCCAGTTCCGCGCCCAGGGCTGCCTGCGTGAAGGTGATCGGCATTTCGATGTACAGATTGTCGCCGTCGCGCCGGAAAAGCTTGTGCTTTTTGACGCTGATGACGATCAGCAGATCGCCCGGTTCGCCCCCGCGCTCGCCCAGGCCGCCCTGACCGCGTATGGTCAGGATCTGGCCGTCGGCAATGCCCGCGGGGATCTTGACGGTCTTGCGCTTGCTGACGCGCAGCTTGCCGCGCCCGCGGCACTTGGTGCACGGCTCGTTGATGATCTTGCCCGTGCCGCGGCACTTCGAGCAGGTGCGCACATTCTGAATCCGTCCGAAAGGCGTGGTCTGGGTCACACGCTCCTGACCGCTGCCGCCGCAGGTGGAACAGGTGTCCACCTTGCTGCCGGGCTTCGCGCCCGTGCCGTGGCACTCGGGGCACTCCTCGTCACGCACAAGGTTGATTTCCTTTTCGCAGCCGAATGCCGCTTCGTCCAGCGTGATGGTCAGATCGTAGCGCAGATCATCGCCCGGCACGGGGCCGTTGCGACGCGATCCGGCGCTGCCGCCGCCGAAGAAGCTGGAGAAAATATCCTCAAAGCCACCGAAACCGCCGGCGCCGCCGAAACCGCTGAAATCGCTGTATGCGCCGCTGTTGCCGCCGAATCCCTGCGGGCCGTCATGGCCGAACCTGTCGTACTGGGCACGCTTCTGCGGGTTGGAAAGCACCTGATAGGCCTCGTTGATTTCCTTAAACCGTTCCTCTGCTTCCTTGTCACCGGGGTTGACATCGGGATGGTTCTTCTTGGCGAGTGCCCGATACGCCTTCTTGATGGTGGCGTCATCCGCATTTTTGTCTACGCCCAGAACCTCGTAATAATCTCTCTTAGCCATAGTCTCCCCCTCAAACGGGGACAAGGGTCGCGCCCCTGTCCCCCATTATGAATTACTTATAACGCTTATTCCTTGAACTCGGCATCCACGGTACCGTCATCATTCACGTTTGCGCCGCTGTTGCCGCCCTGCTGCTGCTGAGCCTGCTGCTGCGCCTGCTGATAGACCTTGCCGAAGACTTCGTAGGTCTTCTTGGAGAACTCCTCCATCGCGGGCTTGATCTCATCGGCGTTGCCGCCCTCGCGCACCTTCTTGAAGCTTTCCAGTTCGCTCTCGAGCAGCGACTTGTCGGCGGGATCGAGCTTGTCGCCCATGTCCTTGATGGTCTTCTCGGTCTGGTAGATCAGGCTGTCGGCCTGGTTGAGCGTCTCAACCTTTTCCTTGTTGGCCTTGTCCTCTGCCGCATACTTCTCGGCGTCGGCCACGGCCTTCTTGATCTCTTCCTCGCTCATGTTGGAAGAAGCGGTGATGGCGATCGACTGCTCCTTGCCCGTACCCAGATCCTTTGCGGATACGTGCACAATGCCGTTGGCATCAATGTCGAAGGTGACCTCGATCTGCGGCACACCGCGCGGTGCGGGGGCAATGCCGTCCAGACGGAAGCGGCCCAGCGTCTTGTTGTAGGCAGCCATCTCGCGCTCGCCCTGCAGCACGTGCACGTCAACGGAGGTCTGACCATCGGCAGCGGTGGAGAAGATCTGCGTCTGCTTGACCGGGATGGTGGTGTTGCGCTCGATCAGACGGGTGAACACGCCGCCCATGGTCTCAATGCCCAGAGACAGGGGCGTTACATCCAGCAGCACGATGTCCTTGACATCGCCGCCGAGCACACCGCCCTGAATGGCAGCGCCGACAGCCACGCACTCATCGGGGTTGATTCCCTTGTAGGGCTCTTTGCCGGTGATGCGCTGCACGGCTTCCTGAACCGCGGGGATACGGGTCGAGCCACCGACCAGGATGACCTTGTCGATCTCGCTCGCGGTCACGCCTGCATCGCGCAGAGCCTGATTCATCGGGCCAACGGTCTTTTCAACCAGATCCGCAGTCAGCTCATTGAACTTCGCGCGGGTGATGGTAACATCCAGATGCTTGGGGCCGGTCGCGTCTGCTGTGATGAAGGGCAGGTTCACGTTGACGCTCATCAGGCCGGAGAGCTCGATCTTGGCCTTCTCGGCTGCTTCCTTCAGGCGCTGCAGAGCCATGCGGTCCTGACGCAGGTCAATCGAGTTTTCCTTCTTGAACTCATCGGCAATGTAATCGATCAGGCGCTGGTCGAAGTCATCGCCGCCCAGATGGGTATCGCCGCCGGTGGCCAGCACTTCGAAGATGCCGTCGCCGACTTCCATCAGGGAGACATCGAACGTGCCGCCGCCCAGGTCGTAAACCAGGATCTTGTGGGCGTCGCCCTTGTCCAGACCGTAGGCCAGAGCAGCCGCGGTCGGCTCATTGATGATACGCTTGACATCCAGACCCGCGATGCGGCCGGCGTCCTTGGTCGCCTGACGCTGTGCATCGGAGAAGTAGGCCGGCACGGTGATGACCGCTTCGGTCACGGTCTCGCCCAGGTAGCTCTCTGCATCGGCCTTGAGCTTCTGCAGTATCATTGCGCTGATTTCCGGCGCGGTGTAGGCATGATCGTCAATCTTTACCTTGTAATCACTGCCCATCTTGCGCTTGATGGAGATGATGGTGCGATCGGGGTTGGTAACGGCCTGACGCTTTGCAACCTGGCCAACGAGACGCTCGCCATTCTTGGCGAAGGCAACAACGGACGGCGTGGTGCGTCCACCCTCGGCGTTTGCGATAACTGCAGGCTCGCCGCCTTCCATGACAGCAACGCAGGAATTGGTGGTACCAAGGTCAATGCCGATAATCTTACTCATTATTTTATCCTCCTCAAATCCGATTGATGTGGGTTGTTTCTTATTTATGTTAACTTCTCTGTTTGGGAAGGGAAGTTCGTTGGGGTTTGTCTGCACTTATTCGGCGCAGACCTTGACCATCGCGTAGCGGATGATCTTGTCCTTGACTTTGTAGCCCTTCTGGAAGACCTCCAGGATCTTGCCGGGTTCATCTCCGCTCTCGCGCATCACGGCGTTGTGCATCTCCGGGTCGAAGGTCTCGCCCAGTGCGGGCACTTCTTCAAAGCCGAAGCGCTTGAGTGCCTCCGTGAGCGTCTTGAGCGTCATGCGCACACCGTCGGTCAAGCCGTCGGAGATGCCCGCCTTGTCGGCTGCATCCAGCGCGCGCTCCAGATTGTCAATGGCCGGCAGCATCGCGGCGATGCTCTCGCGCACGCCGTCCTCATAGCCGTCGGCACGTGCCGTCTGGTTTCGGCGCTTGAAGTTCTGGAAGTCCGCCTGACTGCGGCGGAGGGAATCCAGATATTCATCGCGCTGTTTGACGGCCGTTTCCAGGGCCTGCTGCCACTGCTCTATGCTGAACTCCTGCTTTTCTTCGACAGGCTCCTGTGCCTCGCCGGCCTCGTCCGTGGCCGTTTTCACGGTCTCTTCGGTCTTTTCCGGCTCGGGCTGCTGCTGTGCGGGATTCTGCTTTTCGTTCTTATCTTTCTTCATGGTTCTTCCTTTCATCGGTTTTCACCGGATAATTCATGTCCCTGCGGTTTGAGAGCAGCTCGCTCACGGCATAGCCCATGAATTCCAGCACCGATATGACTCTGTTGTAATTCATACGGGTCGGACCGATGATGCCCAGCGTGCCGGTCGCGCGATCGCCCACGCGATACTGCGCGGTGACAACGGAGCAGTCATTCATCTCCGGCTCGCCGTTTTCCGAGCCGATGCGGATGGTCACTTCCATGCTGCCGTTGCCGCGCAGCAGGCGCCTGACCTTGTCCTTGGATTCAAGCACCGCCAGGAAGTTCTTCGCCTTCCCGACATCGCTGTACTCCGGATAGTTGAGCACCTTTGAACTGCCGCCGATGATGACCTCGGAGGAATCCTCCGCCTCGAGCTTTTTCTCGATCACCCTCAGGGCCTCGCCCATCAGCTTGCGGTTGTTTTCCGTATCGCGCAGCAGCTCGGAGAAGGTCTGCCTGACATCCTCCAGCGGCTTGTTGGCCAGGCGCTCGGTGAGCATGCGGGAGATCGAATACAGGTCGTCCGCGTCCAGACCGTCGGGTATGTGAATCACCGCATCCTTGACGATGCCCAGGTTTGTGACGATGATCATCAGCGCAACGCCGTCCGAGACGGGCACCAGCTGAATGTGGCGGATGCGCAGCGTGCCCAGCTTCGGCGCGACAATCACGGAGGTGTACTGCGTGGCATCCGTCAGTATCTGTGCGGCACTGCGGATCACGCCGTCCACCTGTGCGCTGCGGGCCTTCATGTAGTCATGCATGCGCTCGCGCTCATCCAGTGAAAGCTTGCCGACCTTGAGCAGGCGGTCCACATAGAGCCTGTACGCCTTGTCCGACGGAACACGCCCCGCCGAGGTGTGCGGCTGATCCAGATAACCCAGTTCCTCCAGATCGGACATTTCATTTCGGATTGTCGCCGGTGAGAAGCCAACGCCGGATTTGCGGGAAATCGTTCGGGAACCGACGGGCATCGCGGTGGTGATGTAGTCATCGATGATCGCCTGGAGTATCATAAACTTCCGATCGTCCATCTGCATTGCTTCCTCACTTCCTTCCGGCTTTGGTTTCGGGCTGTTAGCACTCTATTGGTTTGAGTGCTAACGTCTGAATATAATTTAGCATCACCCGCCCGTTTTGTCAATACCCA
>CAVINP010000133.1:0-4972 GCA_963643985.1 bacterium | reverse complement strand
AGGACGGCACGCTGCCCGAGACCGAGAAGCAGCTGGTGCCCTGCGTGGCCATCACTGCCGAGAACGTTGACAAGCTGTCCGCTTTCGTGTACTCCGGCGAATAATAATCTTGGAATCAAATTGGGCGGGGATGCCACAATCCCCGCCTTTTTTAAAGAGTGCGTTTCTAAGATGCCTGGTTCGGGAATTTTAGAAACGCACTCTCAAAGAGAAGATGTATAAAGGAGACTTGGCCATGTTAAAGAAGATCATAGGTATTGCCTTCGTTGTGGTGGTTGTTGTGTTCCTCTGCCTTTCCGCGAAGGTGATCGATACGGGTACGGAAGGGCAGTACACGGGCGAGGTAACGTTTGATGCCAACGCTTCAGCCGGCAGCGACTGGGAGCAGGTCGTCAGCGAAATCACCGCCAACGCACAGGACATCACCGCACTTGATCTGGCGGATCTGGGCGATGGCAAGGCCGTCAAGCTCAGCGGCACGATCGGCGAATTTATCTCCAAGGCCAACGGCAAGAAAAACACCATCACAGTCGTGCCCGACGGCTACAGCGGCAGCGCGACGTTCTCCGTGCAGCTCGGCTCGATCTACTCTGGCACGTCCGTGCGCGACACGCAGTCGCTCAAGACCTTTGCGGACTTCACCAACCAGACCGAGTGGAGTCAGTACGCCAAGGAGCTCAATAGCTTTGTGGACGAAAACGTGGTCACACCGCTGGCGATCGATGAGAGCGTTCAGGGCAAGACCGTGACCGTCATCGGCGCAGCCACCGCTTCCGGCAACGAAGTGACGATCACGCCCGTGGCCATGACCATTGAATGACAGGAGGGTACATACATGTTTGATGATCCCAATGTGGTGCTGCACTGCGAGAAGATCGAAAAGGTCTATCCCGGTACGAAGGCACTGGATCAGGTATCCTTCGATCTGCTCAAGGGCAAGGTCAACGTGCTTGTCGGCGAGAACGGCGCAGGCAAGAGCACGCTGATGAAGATGATTGCCGGCATTGAACGTCCGACCGCCGGCAAGATGTACATGGACGGTCAGGAAGTCTACTTCAAGGATACGAATGCGGCCCGCGCGAAGGGCATCGGCATCATCCATCAGGAACTGAGCCTTTTCCCGAACCTGAGCGTTTATCAGAACATCTACATGTGCCATGAAAAGCATAAGGGCCTTTTCCTGGACGACAAAGCCCATCTGGAAGGTGCCAGGAAGATACTTCAGCACCTCGAGCACGAGATCCCGCCCCAGACGCCGGTGGGCAACCTGCGCGTGGGCCAGCAGCAGATGGTCGAGATCGCCCGCAACCTGGTCGAAAACGATCTGCGCGTGCTCATCATGGACGAGCCGACATCCTCCCTCTCCGCGGCGGAGGTCAAGGTGCTCTTCAAGATCATGCGCGAGCTGCTCGAGCAGGGCATATCCATCGTCTACATCTCCCACCGTCTGGAGGAGATCATGGAGATCGGCGACCATGTCACGGTGCTGCGCGACGGCAAATACGTGGCCGATGCCGACATCAAGGACATAGAGCTTTCATGGATCGTGGAGAACATGGTCGGCAAGAACACCCAGTATCACCGCTTTGAACGCACGATCGATCTGGATCACGCCGAGAAGGTACTGGAGATCAATCACCTGTCCCTACCCAAGAGCGGCGGCGGTTGGCTGCTGGACGATGTGAGCATGTACCTCAAGAAGGGCGAAGTGCTGGGCATCTACGGCCTGCTGGGCGCGGGACGCAGCGAACTGTTCGAGTGCCTGATGGGCATGCATCCCGAGCACACGGGCGAGGTCATCTATCAGGGCAAGCCGATGAAGATCGGCGACATTGCCGACCAGCTGAAGGCGGGCTTCGCGCTCGTGCCGGAGGACCGTCAGAACCAGGGCCTGGTTCAGAGCCTGGACATCTGCAAAAATGCCTCCCTGGCTTCCCTGAACCGCTTCCGCAGGGGCTTTCTGATGAACTATGCTGCCGAGGAAAAGGCGGTGGACGAGCAGATCGCCGATCTGCACATCAAGGTGGCCAACAAGCATCTGCCGATACTCTCCCTATCCGGCGGCAACCAGCAGAAGGTGGTCATCGCCAAGGGCCTGATGATCAACCCGACCGTGCTGCTGATGGACGAGCCGTCCAGAGGCATCGACATCGGCGCAAAGACCGAGGTCTTTGAAATCATTCACGAGTTCTCCGAGCGCGGACTGTCGATCATCGTCATCTCTTCCGAGCTCAAGGAAATCATGGCCATCGCCGACCGCATTTACGTGCTTTCCAACGGCAAGTGCACGGGCGAACTCAGCGGCGACGATATCACCGAGGACAACCTTGTACACGCCTCCTATGCGGGCCTGGGCACCGGCAAGGGTGTATAACGAATCAGAATGGAGTGGTACAGATATGAAAAAGAATAAAAACCAGCTGATGATGACCTTGCTGAAGGGGCGTACATTCATCGTGCTGATCCTCTTGGTCATCTTCTTCAGCTTCGCATCGAAGTCCTTCCTGCAGCCCAGCACGCTGACGATGGTCGCCAAGCACGTGGCACTCTACGGCATACTGGCACTGGGCATGACCTTCGTCATCATCACCGGCGGCATCGACCTGTCTGTCGGCTCGGTCGTAGGCCTGACGGGTATGCTGGCCGGCGGCCTGATTCAGGAAGGTCTGGTCATCGGCGGCAAGACCATCTACTTCTCCGTACCTGCTATCATCGTGCTGATGCTGATCGTGGGCTGTATCATCGGCGTCATCAACGGCCTGATCATCACCAAGCTGAACGTTGCCGCCTTTATCACCACGCTGGGCACGATGTACATCTGCCGCGGCTTCGCTAACCTGCGCTCGGGCGGTTCGACCTTCCCCAAGATCGCAGGCTATGAGGGTCTGGGCAACTTGGGCCTGAAAGCCTTGGGTTCGAACTGGTTCGGCATTCCCGCCGGCGTATACGTGTTCGTGGTGCTGGCCGTGGCAGCTGCCATACTGCTCAAGCGCACTTCCTTCGGCTGGCACGTGCTGGCCGTCGGCGGCAACGAGAAGTCCGCACGCCTCTCCGGCATCAAGACCGACAGAATCAAGATACTGGTCTACACCATCTCCGGCTTCTGCGCCGCATGGATCGGCCTGATCAACACCGCACAGCTCTCCGCCGCGCATCCTGCTTCCGGTGAAGGCTGGGAAATGAACGCCATCGCGGCCACCGTTCTGGGCGGCACCTCCATGGCGGGCGGCTCGGGCACGATTGTGGGTACGATCGTCGGCGCATTCGTCATCGGCGTCATCAACGACGGCATGACCATGTGCGGCGTATCCGAGTTCTGGCAGAAGATCATCCGCGGCGCCGTGATCATACTGGCCGTCGTCATCGACCAGACGCAGCGCAATCTGGAGGCCAAGATGAGCCTGCAGACCCGCAACGAGAACAAGTAATCAAAAGGGGATATACTAATATGAAAGCACAGATCAAACTGGGCTATGCGCCGACGCGCCGCGCCATCTTCAGTGCGCCCGCAGCTATTGAATTTCGCAGCCTGATCGCAAACAGGCTCAAGGAATTGAACGTGGACTTTGTGGATATCGACGATGTCAACGATGAGGGTCTGCTCTTTGATGATGCGGGGCTGGAAAAGATCATCGCCAAGTTCAGGGCGGAAAAGGTGGACGGCCTCTTCCTGCCCCACGCCAACTTCGGCACTGAGTACGAGTGCGGACGCCTGGCCAAGGCACTGGGCGTGCCGGTGCTGCTCTGGGGCCCGCGCGATGAGCGCCCCGATGCAAACGGCATGCGCCTGCGTGACAGCCAGTGCGGCCTCTTTGCCACCGGCAAGGTGCTCCGCCGCTTCAAGGTGCCCTTCACCTACATGAACAACTGCAATCTGGACGATCCCGAGTTCGAGCGCGGCATTCGCGATTTCCTGGCCGTGTGCAACGTGGTCAAGGTTTTTCGTCACATCCGCATACTGCAGATCGGCCCGCGTCCCTTCGACTTCTGGAGCACCATGTGCAACGAGGGCGAGCTGCTGGAAAAGTTCAACATCCAGCTTTCTCCGATCCCGCTGCCGGAGCTTTACGCCGAGATGCGCAAGTGGCGCGAGGAAAAGACCGAGGTTGAGAAGGTCGTATCCTATTGCCATGAGAACATGATCTGCAAGATCGAGGACGAATATCTGCATCGCGTGGCGGAACTCAAGGTCGCCATGAAAGCCCTGGCCGAAAAGTACGGCTGCAATGCCGTGGCCATACAGTGCTGGAACGCTCTGCAGGATGAGATCGGCATCATGCCCTGCGCCGCAAACGCACTGCTCAACGAAGAGGGCCTACCCGTGGTCTGCGAGACCGATATTCACGGCGCGATCTCCCAGCTGATGGCCGAGGCCGCAAGCATGAACGAAAACCGTGTCATGTTCTCCGACTGGACGGTGCGCCATCCCGACAACGACAACGGCGAGCTGTTGCAGCACTGCGGCCCGTGGCCGATCAGCGTTGCCAAAGAAAAGCCCACGATCTGCGTGCCGGTCGCCTTCCCGCAGAACGGCGCGGTGTCCGCAGAGGCCAAGCACGGGCAGATGAGCCTGGTACGCTTTGACGGCGACGACGGCGAGTATTCCGTGCTGTTGGGTCATGCGCGCGGCATCGACGGCCCGTGGACGCGCGGCACCTACGTCTGGGTCGAGGTCAACAATCTCAAACGGCTGGAGGCCAAGGTGGTCGAAGGCCCGTACATCCACCATGTGGCGGCCATCCACGGCGATGTGGTACCGGTGATCTACGAGGCTTGCAAGTATCTGGGCATCAAGCCCGATCTCTACGATCCCATTGAGAATAAGGTTCAGGCCTATCTGCACGGCGAAGACGTTGTATTTGACGAGGTGTAATTATGCAGAACCTAAAAGCATTGTCCTATAAGCTGCGCCAAGATGTGGTGGAGATGATCATGGCGGGCAAGGCGGGGCACATCGGCGGCGACATGTCCG
>CAVINP010000132.1:0-5003 GCA_963643985.1 bacterium | reverse complement strand
GAACGAACCCACTCAGCCGCTGATCCCCTTGCCTCCCCTGCAAGGGGAGGGGGACCGCTTGCGGTGGAGGGGTTGGACAATCCCCCGAGCCTATGTGACGCAGCCGCAGACGAACCCGTAACTGCCGAACATCTGGCGCGGCAGCTGCTGGAGGCCGCAAACGCCGGACAGATTCCGGCGGATGATGAGATGGCGGAGCTGATCGGTATCATGCTGTCCGAGGGTGTCCGCTCCCGTGACACGCACCACTGCTGTGACCGGATCGTGGAGGCCCTCGTGCTGGCGAAGCTGCTTGGCGAAAACGGGCGCTTCCCCGCCTGCCGCAACATCTATGCCCAGCTGCACGCGGCCGTGCCCATATTGCAGGAGGACGGCGCGAACGGCGGCGTCGCCCTGATGAACATATTCGGGCAGGAGACGAAGTGCACGCCCGCAGCGAAGCTCTGCGCGTACATCTGCGGCATGCTCTTCCCCGCACACGCGCACGACTACAGCTTCTCGAGCCTGTACCACGCGGCCTTTGCCGACTTCGAGGCACAGTTCCCGGGGCTTGATATGCTCAAGCCGCTCTTCCACAAGGCCATGCAGGCGCCCGAGGCCGTGCCCACGGCGTTCTCGCCCGCCAACCTCTCCATGCTGCTGGACGCGGGGCTGCGCCGCGAGCGCATGGCGGACATCTGCCGGCGGGCCTGCGAACTGCTCAAGCTGCCCACGGTCAAGGTCATGATCCGCGGCGTGCCCGAGCTGGTCGACCTGTGCTTCGGCCCGCAGAGCAACCTGTATGAAGCCGTGAACATCGTCACCGAAAACGACACAGACATGCGCGACTTTGTCGAAGATGTGCTGCAGGAGTATTGCAAGGACGATGAAGTTGACATTGCCACGGTGGACGGACTGATCAACAGGAATTGGGGTATTGCCGCGCAGAAATACTCCAGCCGCCGCATGGGTGTCAAGTATGACTTGCGCAAACAGCTGCTGCGAGACTTCGAGGAGCGCCTTGAGGTGCTGCGCGACTGGCTGGACGAGACCGCAGAGCGCAACATGCAGGGCATCGAAAAGCTGCGCCCGATCCGCAACGAACTGCTCGGTCTGATCGACAAGGCCCTGGGCGAAATGGGCGGGGAAGTCTATACGGCCGACATCGGCATCGTATCGGCGTCTCTGGAATTGATCCGCGCCCGGCTTGAGTGCCGTAGCACGCCCGTGGACTTCTCCACGCTGCTTCGAAGCGGCGCAGTGGTGATCGATCACGGCCTGCCCGTGTTCAACGCCAAGCTCAACGACATCAAATATGCCGAGCCTTGGCGCGTGATGCTTGAGCACATCGCCTGCACGGAGTATGACCTGCACGCGGTGTATGAAAAGATACTCTCCGCCGCGCCCGAGGATACGCTCTACGACAACTTCGGCCAGCTCGAGGCCATCGGCAGGCTCATAGGCGCCGATCCGCAGGAGTACACGCTCACGACCGAGGGCCTGCAGGATGCCGTCAGCAGCGCAAAGCTGCAGGCGCGCATCTTCCGCGAGAAGCTGGAGATATCCTACGCCTACAACCGCATCAGTGAGATCGACCGCGAGCGCCTGGCGCAGCTGGCCGACCCGGATACCTCTTCTTTCCGGGATTTCTTCTACGAGCATCGTGCCTTCGGCTGCTGGCGCGGCTTCCTGAATGCCCTGCAGGCGCAGCAGCGCGAACTGACGGGAGAGAACCTGCGCCTCGTGCGCACGCTGCTGGAAAAGTCACGGCAGACGCTGAAGGACGGCGAGAGCAGCCTGCTGCTGGACGAGGCCGGGCGGCTCATCGATGAGGAGCAGAACTTTGCCGTGGCCGAGGACTACATCCGCCGCTTCCGCAACGGCGAGCGCACGCTGCCCTTTGAGAGCAGCGACAGCGCGGCCGGCTATTTCCCGGACTTCGTATCCGAACCCGTCTTCTCCGCGCTCTACGACCACTGCGAACGCCACAAGGACAGCCCGCTCTCGCGCTGCGGCGTGCAGTACATCGAGCGCAACAAGCCTGAGGGCTGGACGACCAGACACATGGACGATGCCAAAAAGTTCGTTGAAAGCTGGCCCCGCGGCAAGCAGACGGTGGAGCAGAGCGGCATTCAGCGCTTCTTCAATCTGCTGGGGCTGGACGTGTTCAGGTGCAAGCGCTACATGCGCGGCAGCGAGGTCTGCTTTACGCTTTCCGTCAATACCAGCAAGCAGAATCAGGCCGACTACCGCCACCCGATCGCCATGTTCGGAACGCAGATGAAGCCGGAGATCGAAGCGGTCTGCCTCTTCGGCAAGCGTACTTCCAGACAGATCATAGACGACGCATGCCGTCTGGGCATCCCCAACACATTCATCGTGCTGCTGGATGCCGACCTCTCCGCGCAGGATCGGCGGATGATGGCGCAGTACTTCTTTACCCAGAAGAACGTCGGACAGGCTTCCTTCCTGGTGATCGATCGCGTACTGGCGCTCTATCTGGCACTGCAGCCGAGCAATGAGCGTCTGCCGGCCATGCTGCAGTGCACGCTGCCCTACACCATCTACCAGCCCTTCACCAACGGCTCCGGCTCCACCGCGGATGAGATGTTCTTCGGCCGCGTCAGGGAGCTGGCCTCCATACGCGACATGACGGGCACGTCCATCGTCTACGGCGGCAGGCAGCTGGGCAAGACGGCGCTGCTGGAGCGGGCCAAGCATCTGGACAACAACCCGGAGCGCGGCGAGTTTGCCGTGATGACCAACTTCAAGGGCTGCCGCGGCGAACAGGCCTTTCTGGATCGGCTCATTCCCGCCTGCAACGAGACGCTGGCAAAGGGCAATATACGCCTGCGCCCCTGCAGCGACATCTCCGAATTCTGCGCGCAGATCCGAAGGCTGCTGGACGAGAAGCGCATCACCACGCTGCGGCTGCTGCTGGACGAGGCGGACGATTTTCTGGATTCCGTCAGCAGCTCGAGCTACAGCGAACTGCTGCCGCTGATTGAGCTGCAGCGCGGCAGCAACCGCCGATTCAAGTTCGTGCTGGCCGGCCTGCACAACGTCTGCCGCGCCAAGAACGCCACGCGCAACAACGGCCTCTTCGGTCAGCTGGGTGCGCCGCTGTGCGTCAAGCCGCTGACGGCCGCGGATGCACGCAACCTGCTGCTGCGCCCGCTGCGCTATCTGGGCTTCAAGGTCTCCGACGAGTCGCACATCGACACGATACTGATCAACACCAACTACTACCCGGGCATCATACAGTTCTTCGGCTACACGCTGGTGCAGACGCTGGCGGCGCAGTACACGCACTACTATGACCCCGTGCGCGGCAATCCGCCCTACGAGCTGCGGGACGATCAGCTGGCATCCATCGTCAACTCCAAGGACCTTAACCACAACATCAAGGAACGTCTGAGGTGGACGTTGGAGATGGACGGCCGCTACTACATGCTGGCGCGGTGCATAACGCTGCTGTACCACATGGCGGACGATCAGAGCAGGATCAGCAACGGCTTTGCCGTCGGCGATATTATCGAGGTCGCGGAAATGTATGAAATCCGCTGTCTGACCCGGCTCTCGGAGCGCGAATACGTCACTTTGCTTGATGAAATGGAGGAGATGGGCATACTGAGCAAGCCCGTGGCGGGGGAGGACCGCTACCTGCTGCGCCGCCGTTCCTTCATCGACGTGATCGGAGCGAACCTCGACACGCTGGAGCACGATCTCACGCAGGGGGAGGCGGCGGACGATGTCTGAGTGGGCGAAGTACTGGTGGTCATCCGTCACCGGGCCGCACAACTTCTGCGATGAGGTGGCGCAGGCCCTGCGCGGCCGCAGCAACGTCTGCCTGTTCGTGCCGGACGATCTGCCCTGGCGCAGCGACATGCGCGGCGGCATCGAGAGCAGCCTGCGCCGCTGGCCGGAGATGGAAGACTTCTTCTTTGAGGTCATCGATGTGGCCGATGAGTGCGCGGATGCCGACGATGTCGGGCGGTATCTGCTCAGACGCTATGCGCCCCTGGCGGTGGCCACGGGCTTTCGCGGGCGCGGAAAGATACAGCAGTATATTCTGAATAATCATGTGCTGGAGAAGCGGATACTCTGGATAAAGGGCATGAATGCGCAGCAGGAAGGCAAATGGCTGCAGTTCTGCAGGGACTATGTGCCCGAAAATGAGGCGGACGGCCGAATTGTGATTGAGATGCATTTTGCGCAGCGCGAAAATCCGCGCCGCAATCTGGCGGTGATAAGCTACCGCAACCGTATCGGCAGCTACGACCTGACGCTTTTTGACAGCATCTACCTGAGCATGGAGCGCCGCGATTATGCCCCGCTCTGGCAGCAGTACGCCGCCGTGGCCGCCGCGCAGCTGTGCCACACGGATGCCGAGATCGCGCAGGCGCTCATGGACCGCTGCGACTTCGCCCGCGAGGAGCCGATTACCGCGCTGCGGGACATCGCCGCGGACGCTATGTACCTGCGCAGGGGCCGCGGCAACGAGGCGCACATACTGAGCCTCGTGCGCAATGGAGATGTTCCCGCCATCGAAAAGCTGATCTGGAAGGCGCAACTGCAACTGCTCTTCCCGCTGGCCGAGCTGGAGAGATCATCATTTATCGAGATCTATCGGGATGAAATTGCAGGGGCGCTGGCAGAGAAATACATCGATCCTTCCGACGGCCGCGCGTGCCGCGTCTACCAGTTCGGCGAGCTGCTTGATGATCCGGAAAACGCGGAGCTGGGCACGCTGTATCGGATGACGCGCCTGAGGTGCGATGCGGACGATGAGCGCTACCTGCTCTACATTCCCGACAGAAATGCCAAGGATCGCCTGGAGCTGCTGCACACGCTGCGCAACGCGCTCGCGCACGGCCGCTGTCTGCCCGTGGAGAGCGTGGCCGCATTCATCGATGCGCACCCGTTCAAGTGGAAGTAGGGATTAGTGGTCAGTGGTCAGACTCAATCTTCCGTGATGATTCGCCTATAAGCCCCAACAATACCCGATCCGCGGGGCAGAGCGC
>CAVINP010000131.1:0-5032 GCA_963643985.1 bacterium | reverse complement strand
TCGGCAAAGCCGAGTCTTCAGTGCGTGTCCACCTACGACTGCAAAAATCGAAGGTTTACTGGATGTAAATCGAGGTTTTTGCAGGATGTAGGTGGGCGAAAGGCACGCTCAGATTCGCCGCCGAATTAATCAGGGGATCCCTAAATAAGTAAATCTGTGACTGCCGGCGTTTCGGCCGAAACGCCGGCAATTTGCGATTTGAGAAAGAGGCTTTGTCATCGGAGATAAAGCCCCTTTTTCAGATCGTACGCAGTGCGATGACTGCTCATATGCAGAAGAAAGAAACGGTGGTGAAGAGAAAGTGAGCGAGTACTTGCTCGAGATGAAAGGCATCTGCAAGTCGTTTCCGGGCGTCAAGGCGCTGCAGAACGTGGATTTTCAACTGAAAGCGGGCGAAATCCATGCGCTGCTGGGTGAAAACGGCGCGGGCAAATCCACGCTGATCAAGGTTCTGGGCGGCATTTACATCCCGGAAGCGGGTCAGATTTTTATTGACGGTAAAGAAGTGGCGATCACCGGCGTCAACGCTGCGCGTGACAGCGGCATTTCCATTATCCATCAGGAACTGGTGCTGGTGCCGCACATGACGGTGGCTGAGAACATCTTTCTGGGGCGCGAACCCATGGGCAAATTCGGCGTTGACTTCAAGAAGATGGCCAAGGACGCACAGGCCGTACTGGATCAGTTTGATCTGGGCATACAGGCCGAAACACTCGTGGGCGATCTGAGCATTGCCCAGCAGCAGATGGTCGAGATCGTGAAGGCCATTTCCTTTAATTGCCATATACTGGTCATGGACGAGCCGACCTCCTCCATTTCCGACCGCGAGGTTGAGCATCTGTTTGAAATCATGCGCAATCTGGCCGGGAACGGCGTCGGCATCATTTACATCAGCCACAAGATGAGCGAGCTCAACGAGGTCTGCGACCGCGTGACCGTGCTGCGCGACGGCATGTATGTCGGCACGCGCGAGGTCAGCACCACACCCAAGGACGAACTGATCTCCATGATGGTTGGCCGCGAGCTGGATCAGTACTACACCCGTGACCACGTCAAGAGCGATGAAGTGGTGCTCAAATGCGTCAACCTCAACGACAACAAGAAAAAATATCAGCGCGTAAAGGATGTCTCCTTCGAACTGCACAAGGGTGAAATCGTGGGCTTTGCGGGTCTGGTCGGCGCGGGGCGCTCGGAGACCATGCATTGCCTCTTTGGACTGACGCCGGGCGCGACGGGCGAGATCAACATCGACGGCAAGTCCGTCAGGATCAAGAACCCCGTCGAGGCCATGAAGTACGGCATCGCCATGATCCCCGAAAACCGCAAGGTCGAGGGCCTCTACCATCAGCAGAGCGTGTGCTTCAATTCCACCATCGAGGTGCTGGAGCAGTTTATCAGCCATCTGCACGTCAACCGTCGCAGGGAAGCGGAGATCACGCAGGAATTCATCGACAAGATGCACACGCGCACGCCGAGCCAGGAGCAGGCGGTCGCCAACCTTTCCGGCGGCAACCAGCAGAAGGTCATGATCGGCCGTTGGCTGGCCACCAATCCGCACATACTGATACTGGACGAGCCGACGCGCGGCGTCGATGTCGGTGCGAAGGCAGAGATATACGAGATCATGAACGAACTGACCAAGCAGGGTGTGTCCATCATCATGATCTCCTCGGAACTGCCGGAGATCATCAACATGAGCGACCGCGTGTACGTGATGTGTGACGGCAAACTGACCGGCTGCATCAGCTACGATGAGGACCTCAGTCAGGAAGCCATCATGAAGCTTGCGACCCTTGAAAATGCAGGAGGAAAGAACTATGAAAGCGGTAAAGCGGTACTTTAAGGAAAATCTGGGCATACTGATCGCCCTTCTGATCATGATCGCGTTTCTGTGCATCTGGCCCAGAACCCGCACCACCTTCCCCACCGTCAAGAATATCTTTAACGTATTGCGCCAGTCCGCACCCAATGTGATGCTGGCCTGCGGCATGACCATGTGCATACTGCTGGGCGGCATTGACCTGTCCGTCGGCTCCATCATCGCCATGTCCGGCTGTCTGGGCGCAGGTGCCGTGGTCTGGGGCGGCATGCCCGAGATCGTCGGCATACTGGTCGGCCTGGCCTCCGGCGCAGTCTTCGGCATGTTCAACGGCATCGTGATCTCCAAGACCACCATCCCGCCCTTCATCGTAACGCTGGCCTCCCAGAACGTTGCCAAGGGCATCGCCTACGTATTCTCTCAGGGCAAGCCCATCCGCTGCATGACTGATGCATGGAAGTTCCTGGGTGCAGGTTATGTGGCAGGCATCCCCACTCCGGTCATCACCATGCTGATTGTGTTCGTGCTCAGTCTGCTCTTCCTCAACCGCACGCGCATCGGCCGCCACATCTACGCGGTCGGCGGCAACTCCACTGCTGCCAGGTTCTCGGGCATTGACACCGTGAAGGTCAAGTTCATCGTGCACACCATCTCCGGCCTGTTTGCGGGTCTGGCGGGCATCACCATTGCGTCCCGACTCTACTCCGGCACCTGCACCTCCGGCGACGGCGCGGAGAACGATGCCATCGCGGCCGTCATCATCGGCGGCACGTCCATGGCAGGCGGCTCGGGCAAACTCGGCGGCACGCTGATCGGTGCGCTGATCATCGGTATCCTCAACAACGGCCTGAACCTGATGGGTGTCAACTCCGACTGGCAGTACATCGTCAAGGGCGGCGTCATACTGGGCGCGGTCTATGTCGACTTCATCCGCGGCCAGAAGAAAGTCAAGTAAATTTTCAATCCAAAGAGAATGCTCCCCCGGCCTTCCGATCGACCGGGGGAGCATTTTATCGATTAATTTGGTTCTTTACGGAAACCTGGGGGATTGACCAACCCCACCACCGCTCTTACGCACCCGCCGCACTGCGCCTTCACGCAGCGGCAACCAGACGACACGAAAACTTTGGTTTCCTGCGTCGCGCTGCCCATCATTCAGCGCAGAGAGTATCTCGCTCTCGTCCCCGCCGTGCAGGCGCACCGTCTCGCTCTTGTGCTCGGCCACCCGGCCGCAGATTGACAGCTGTTTCACCGGCGGATGTTTGCTTTCCGACTTCATATATTCATCCGTTTTCTCCGATAAGACAGAAAAAACCCGGCAAGCATTTGAGCCTGCCGGGCGATGTGGTGGAGCATAGCGGATTCGAACCGCTGACCTCTACAATGCGAATGTAGCGCGCTACCAACTGTGCTAATGCCCCACAACCAATTCGGTTTCCCGAACTGCAAGAAATATTATACCATTGTACGACATTAAAATCAAGCCCTGAATTTGTAAATTATTGTTTTTGCTTGACACATTCCGCGTCATGACATAAAATTAGAAGAGAAGAAATATCAATGAGGTTGGCTTTTATTGCATGACACGGCATATTATACTCTGCGTCCTTGTGCTGCTGCTCATCCTTCTTTGCGGGACGGGTGGCTTTGCCGTGGCCGAACAGGCGCAGCTACTTGAGATCACCGCACGCTCGCAGCCGGAGGCGCTCACCGAGGCGGGCGAGGTCACGCTGTATTTCACCATCGTCAACAGCAGCGATACGGACGTGAAGGACGTGGTGCTCACCTCCTCGGACGGACTGCTTTCCGAGCCTGTAGGAGACATCGCCGCGGGCGAAACACAGCGCATCAGCCGCACCCACAGCGTTACCGCCGAAGAGCTGGATGAAGGCGGCGTGAGCTGCATACTCAGCCACAGTGATCCCGACAATCCGGACGCACTTATCAACTGCAATGTGTGGGTGAGCCTGCGCCGCAGCGTCATCGAACCTGCGGCGGAGTTCACGCGCAGCCTCTCCTGCGAACATGTCACTTCCGGCGAGAGCGTGACCGTGACCTACGTCATCAGAAACACCGGCAACACCGCCCTGACGGACGTGACGGTGTCGGACGAGCTGGGGGCGTACAGCGGACGCGTGGAACGGCTGGAGATCGGCGAGAGCTGCACCCTCGTCAACCGTGCAACGGTGACGGAAGAAACCGCTTCGCATGCAGAAATGACCTGCAGCGCGGAAGACAGCGAGGATACCCTCACACAGACGCTCGACGACGTGAATATTTATCTGGCGGAGGGCGAGCTCAACTGCCTGCTTCGCGCGGCCTGGTCAGCCTCCTCTGGCGACACGGCGGACGTGGTCATGCTGCTCAGCGCCACCGGCAATGTGAGCTATCACGATCTGCGTATCACCGATGAGTTCTATGGCGGCGTGATCGCCGACGGCCTGTCGGTGGAAGCAGACGGTGACCCCGTGGAGGTCAGCGTCTCCTGTCCCGTTCGCGGCACACAGGGCTTCTGCTGGCGCGTGACGGGCACGGACGATGCGGGGCATGAGGTGAACATCCTGGGCAATGTGGCCACGCTGCCGCAGCGCGAGAACATCCCCGAGGCGAATGTTTCGATGACGGCCGAGGCGCTCACCCCGCGCATACGCCGCAGCGGCGATGTACGCATACACGTAACGATCACCAACAGCGGCGGCGAGAGCGCGAAGAACCTGTCCCTGAGCGAGGAAACGCAGGGCGTGCTGCGCGAGTTTGTGGTGCTGCCCGCAGACGGCACGATCGAGCGCGATTTCGTGATGCACGTGGACGAGGACAGCGCGTATACCTTCTCCCTGAGCTACGTGACGCAGGACGGAACGACCCGAACGGCGAATACGGCCACCGCAGAGGTGACCATCGCCTCGGACGGCGTGCTGCCCGAGGGCGCGGCGCCGGGACTGATCGAGTTTTCCGGCAACAGCATCAAGATCGCGGGCAGTTCGACCTTTGCCGTACTGCTGATTGCCGGCTGCGTGGTGCTGCTGGCGCTGATCGTACTGCTGCTGATTGCCTCACACAAGGCCAGACTGGAAAAACAACTGCGTGCAGTAGAGCGGCTGCGCAAGCGCAAGGACAAAGGACGGGAATAAGACGTGTTTCAGGGCTACAGCAACGAAACGTTTGAATTTTTCATGGCGATACGCTTCAACAACAATCGCCCTTTCTTTCAGG
>CAVINP010000130.1:0-5147 GCA_963643985.1 bacterium | reverse complement strand
CGACTGCTTTCGCAAAATTCACTGCTCAGCCTACCGCCTCATTTAATCAGTGAATTCCTAGATTTCCCGTCTTCCCTGGAACGCCCGCAGCAGCGTGACCTCATCGGTGTATTCCAGTTCGCCGCCGACCGGCACACCGTGGGCAATGCGGGTGACGCGTATGCCCATGGGCTTGATCAGGCGCGATATGTACGCTGCCGTGGCCTCGCCCTCGACATCGGGGTTGGTCGCCAGCACGACCTCCTTGATCGTGCCGTCACCCAGCCGCTGCATCAGTTCCTTGATGCGTATATCGTCCGGCCCCACGCCGTCCATCGGCGAAATTACGCCGTGCAGCACGTGGTACAAGCCGTTGTATTCGCGCATGCGCTCCATGGCGTTCACGTCGCGCGGGTCCTTCACCACGCAGATCACGTCGTGGCGCCGATCACTGTCCGAGCAGATCGCGCAGGGGTCGACGTCGGTGAAATTGCCGCAGACGGGGCAGAAGTGCACCTGCTGCTTGCCGTTGAATATCGACACGGCCAGCTCGCGCACCTGATCCTCCGGCAGGGCGATGATGTGATAGGCCAGACGCTGCGCCGTCTTGCGGCCGATGCCCGGCAGCTTGGAGAGCTGGTTCACCAGTCGCTGTATGGCCTCAACCTCTGCCATAGGCTTTAGAACAGGCCCGGCATGCCCAGACCGCCGGTCAGCTTGCCCATTTCGCGCTCCATCGTGTCACCGGCCTGGCGCAGCGCTTCGTTTACGGCCGCTACGATCAGGTCCTGCAGCATTTCGATGTCGTCCGGATCGACCGCTTCGGGCTTGATTTCGATGCTCAGCAGCTCTTTCTTGCCGTTGACCTTCGCCGTGGCCATGCCGCCGCCGGCCGTGGCCTCAAACTCACGCGCCTCGATCTCTTCCTGTGCCTTGGTCATCTGCTGTTGCAGCTTCTGGGCCTGACGCGCCAGCTGCTGCATATTGCCGCCACCCATCATGTTCGGGAATCCGCCTCGTGCCATATATAATCTACCTTCCTTTTCCTGTGGATGTTTTTCCATACCATTATACACGAAACTGGGGTGATAGTAAAGATAAAAAATCGAGCCGATGCTGCCTGCTGCGTGAATTTGACGTACATATTACCATATATGAAAAGAAAATGTAATAATCGTGTGCTATAATAAATGCGGTTCAATAAAAAACGAAAGGCGGTAACTCCCATGATCAAAAGATTCCTGGCTTATCTCCTGATCGTCTCCGTGATGATCACAGGCTTTGCCTTCGCCGAAGAGGCGACTGAGCATGCGCCCGTCGTGATTCTCTACACCAACGATGTCCACTGCGGCATCAATGACGGCGTCAGCTACGCGGGCGTGGCGGCGTACAAGAAGGCCTATGCCGAGGCGGGATACGATGTGCTGCTCGTCGATGTCGGCGATGCCATTCAGGGCGAGGCAGTGGGCACGATCTCCAAGGGCGAATATATCGTGGACATCATGAACGAGGTCGGCTACAGCGTGGCCACCATCGGCAACCATGAGTTCGATTACGGCATGGATCGCTTCATGGAGCTCAAGGACATGGCCCAGTACGACTATGTCTGCTGCAACTTCACCGATCTTGAGGGCAACCCGCTCCTCACGCCCTACGTCATCCGCGAGATCGGCGGCTGGAAGGTGGCCTTCGTGGGCATCGATACCCCCGAGACCTTCACCAAGTCCACGCCGAGCTATTTCCAGGATGAAGAGGGCAACTACATCTACTCCTTCAACGGCGGCAACAACGGTCAGGACCTGTTTGACATCACCCAGAAGTATGTCGATCAGGCCAGAGCTGAGGGCGCGGAGATCGTCGTGGCGCTGAGCCATCTGGGCACGGAATTCATCGCCGATGACAAGCCCTGGACCTCGAGTGACCTGATCACCAACACCAACGGCATCGATGTGGTGCTGGATGCACACAGCCATTCCGTCATCGCGGGCGAAAAGGTGCTCAACAAGGACGGCGAGGAAGTGCTGCTCACTTCCACCGGCACGAAACTGGGCGCGCTGGGTTCCCTGACCATCTCCACCGATGACGAGGGCGCACCCGTTTTCGAGACCGCACTGCACACCGAGACCATCTTCCGCGATGAGGAAACGACCGAGTACGTGGCCGGCATTGTCTCCCGGTATGAGGACATGCTGACCGAGGTCGTGGCGCACACGGATGTGGATCTGATTATCTACGATCCCACGGCGGTGGACGAGGAAGGCAATCCCATCCGCATCATCCGCACGCAGGAGACCAACCTGGGCGACCTTTGCGCGGATGCCTATCGCTTCATTTCCGGCGCACAGATCGGCCTCGTCAACGGCGGTGGCATCCGTCAGACGATCCCTGCAGGCGATATCACCTACGAGCAGGTTATCGCCGTGCATCCCTTCGGCAATATGCTCACCGTGGTCGAGGCCACCGGCCAACAGATTCTGGACGCCCTTGAGATGTCCGTATCCAAGCTTCCCAGCGAGAACGGCGGATTTTTGCAGGTTTCCGGCCTGACGTTTGAGATCAACATGGCCGTGGAATCCACCGTGATTGTGGACGAAAACGCCGAGTTCGTTGAGGTGAGCGGTGAGCGCCGCGTGCAGAATGTGCTGGTGAACGGCGAGCCGATCGATCCCGAGGCGACCTACACCGTGGCCTCTCACAACTACCTGCTCAAGGACGGCGGAGACGGCATGAACATGTTCAAGGGTGACACCATCCTTCAGGATGCCGTGATGCTGGACAATCAGGTGCTGATCAACTACATCACCGAGGGTCTGCAGGGCAACGTGGGCGAAGAGTACGCCGAACCCTACGGCCAGGGCCGCTTCACCATCATCGAATAAAAATCAAACCCGTTTCCTCGGCCCGGCATTCCGTTCCGGAATGCCGGGCCTGTTTGACAGTGCAGGGAAGAACGGGTATAATCGGAACGTCGGGAGTTGCCTCCCCTGAAAGGGGAGGGGGACCGCTTGCGGTGGAGGGGTTTATGGAATGGCTTGGATAATCGCCACTGCTTTATCTGTTGTGCCGGAGACGCAAAGTCAGGAGGTAATTTTATGTCAAAATTGAAGGTATTGATGCTCAACGGCAGTCCGCACACCAACGGCAACACGGCGGTCGCGCTGCGCGAAATGGAAAAGATATTCGAAGAAAACGGCGTGGAATGCGAGACTGTGCTCATCGGCAACAAGGCGATCCGCGGCTGTGTGGCCTGCGGCGGCTGCGCCCAAAGAGGCAAGTGCGTATTCGACGATGTCGTGAACGAGATCGCTCCCAAATTCGAGGCGGCGGACGCACTCGTGGTGGCAAGTCCCGTCTACTATGCCTCCGCCAACGCGACGCTGATCGCCTGCCTGGACCGCCTGTTCTACAGCACAGCCTTTGACAAGACGATGAAGGTCGGCGCGAGCGTGGTCTGTGCCAGACGCGGCGGCTGTTCGTCGACGTTTGATGAGCTGAACAAGTATTTCACGATATCCGGCATGCCCGTCGCCTCGAGCCGGTACTGGAACAGCATCCACGGCCGTACGCCCGGCGAAGCCGAGCAGGACGGCGAGGGTCGTCAGACGATGCGCACACTTGCCCGGAACATGGTCTTTCTGATGAAGAGCATCGCACTGGGCAAGGAAAAGTACGGCATCCCCGAAACCGAAAAACACATATCAACCCACTTCATCAGATAAAACACCCCCCTCTCCGTGAATGGCGGAGAGGGGGGGCGTTTGCGTTGGAGGGGTTTATAAAGTCCGGTTAATCAGCAGAGGGTATACCGATCCCTCGCTTCTACCGTCCCTTGTGCCGCTTGGCCTTGGCGCGGTAGAGCTCATTGTCGGCGCGGTTGATGATGTCCGCCACCGTGTCGTTGTTCTGCGCGAAGGTGTAGCCCATGCTGACGGTGAAACTGAAGGGTGAATTGGCCTCGCGGTTGAATATCACCAGCGTTTCGCGTATGCTCAGGCGTACCCAGTCGATCTGATCCTCGCTCTCGGCCTCGCCGGCCAGTATGAACTCATCACCGCCGTAGCGGCCGATGATGAAGTCCCGCGGCACGGCCGTCTTGAGCACGTCCGCCAGACGCACCAGCGCGGCATCGCCCGCCAGATGGCCATAGCGGTCATTGATGCTCTTGAAATCGTC
The DNA here is from genome assembly GCA_963643985.1 of bacterium. Taxonomy (GTDB): domain Bacteria; phylum Bacillota; class Clostridia; order Christensenellales; family Aristaeellaceae; genus SFTH01. The sequence goes on along the minus strand of CAVINP010000130.1, from coordinate 995 downwards.
CAGATCCATCATCATCACGCAGAGCTGACGGCCGGGCGTATGAAAGCTGAGTTTGCGCGAAATGAAGCGCAGCACCTGGTCACGGTTGCTGATCTTGGTAAGCGTATCAATGGTGATGCGCGATTCCTGCTCCGTGTCATAGACGAATATGGCCGTGAGCGTCAGCCCTGCGCACTGAATGGGCACCTTGTTGCCGATCAGCGTCTGGGCCAGTATGGACAGGGCGGGCAGTATCGAGAACCACGCGACCAGCAGCAGCTCGCGCCGCTGTACAAAGTAGCGCCTGTCCAGACCGCGCATCAGCGCCTTAAAGGCGGTGAAGAGCAGGTATGCCGCGCCGACACCCACCTGCCAGATGTGCAGGGGACCGCGATGGTAGATGTTGAGCGCATCGATGGAAAATATCCAGCCTGTGATGGGGGAGAGCAGCGACATGATGCAGATCACAAACACCGGCAGACCTGCCAGCAGTGCCCACCTCAGATTCTTGACGACGGGCGTCTTCTGCATATGCTCCGCATAGAGGAACCACAGGTAGGCACTCAGTTCCATGAAGACGAAGTAGGTGCAGTTGAATAAATTGTTCAACAGCACGACGTGTGCACCCGTTCGGGAGCAGACCAGCTGTTGCGCCGCATCGCTGAGATTCACGAGCGCAAAGCAGATCACCAGACCGCGAAGCAGCCTGGGCAATACCTGCCGATCCGCACGCGAGAGCATACGAATGAGTATGTAACCGAATATGATGAAACATGTAACGCTTATCTCGAGGTACAGGATATTCGCAAGTTCCATATGGATCTCCTTTCCCATAGCGTAACAAGTTCTAAACTACTTTTATTTTCTAATTGTACACGATAACGTGCCATATGTCAACCGTTACGTGAAGATTGACGGATGAAATAACATCCAATTGTCACAATAATGTCCGAAGATTCGGTTTTATTCCATGCAACTGATGAAAATACGTGTGTAACCATGCTATTCTTTTTATA
>CAVINP010000129.1:0-5166 GCA_963643985.1 bacterium | reverse complement strand
AGCACGCACAATTTCAGCGAGATCATGCAGGTCGGTCTGGAGTGCATCGGCAGCATCGACAATTACTGCATCGCCGAGGTGCTCATACTGGCGGCCAAAAGTCTCAAGCGCATATCCCCCGAGAGCAGCCTGGTCATATCCGACATCGATATCGTGTCTTCGTTCCTGTCCAAGGTCGCACTGACGGCTGAGGAGCGCGAAAAGGCGTTGCGCCTGATCGGCCGGAAGAATGCGCACGAGCTGGCGGCACTGCTCAGGTCGGTGCAAACGCCCGAAGACGTGATTTCGTCCATTGTACAGATGGTGAAATTGCACGGTACTCCGGATACGGTCATCGCTTCGCTTGAGAAGCTGGGCTGCGGCTTTGCAGAGCTTTCGCGCCTGCAGATGCTCTCCGGTGCATTGCGCGAAGCCGACTGCGGTGACATGGTCTCTCTGGACTTTTCGGTAGTCAACAATATGCGCTATTACAGCGGCGTCGTGTTCAAGGGCTATGTCAGCGGCGTACCGGTGAGTGTACTTTCCGGCGGTCAGTATGACAAGCTGATGCACAAGACGGGGCACAGCTCGGGTGCTCTGGGTTTTGCGGTATATCTTGATACCGTCAGCTATCTGAATCGCTGCCCGTCCAAATACGACGTGGATACGATTCTGCTCTACGATGAAGATCAGCAGCCCGCGCAGATATACGCGGCAGCCGAGGCGCTGCGCCGCGAGGGCAGTGTCATGACGGCAGCCAAACTGCCGACTTCGCTTCGTTCGCGCAGGGTCATGAAGTTTGACGGAAGGACGGTGACACCCTATGATGCTTAATATCGCGCTGCCCAAGGGAAGGCTGGGCGAGAAGGTATACGGCATGTTTGAGGATGCAGGCTTTTCTTGTCCGTCCATTGCGGAGGAAAACCGGAAGCTGATCTTTGAAAACCCGGACGATGGGCTGCGCTTCTTCTGGGCAAAGCCATCGGACGTGCCGATATACGTCGAGCGGGGAGCAGCCGACATCGGCATAGCGGGAAAGGATATACTGCTGGAGTACGAGCCGGACATATATGAGGTCCTCGATCTGAAGCTTGGCAAATGCCGCATGGCGGTTGCTGCCAAGAAGGGATTTCGCGACAACCGGGCCGCAACGCTGCGGGTGGCCACCAAATTCAGCAATATTGCACGCGCCTATTATGCGTCCGTCGGACGCGATATAGACATCATCCATCTCAACGGCTCCATCGAAATTGCACCGATACTGGGTCTTTCTGATGTGATTGTGGACATCGTGGAAACCGGCACGACGCTGAAGGAGAACGGTCTGGAGGTCATCGAGACCATATTGCCGATAAGCGCGAGACTCATCGTCAACAAGGCCTGCTACGAATTCAAGAGAGGGCGGATTGATGACATCATCCGCGGACTGGAAGGACGGATCAGCGATGATTAGGATATTGAATTACGGCGAAATCGATAACGGAGACATCTTTGCACGCGTCATACCGATGTCCACCGTTGAGGATGCTGTGGCGGATATCATCCGCAACGTTCGCGAGACGGGAGATCGTGCGCTGCTGGAGTACAGCAAAAAGTTTGACAGGGTCGAACTCGATGCGCTGCGCGTGAGTCAGACAGAGTTTGACAGAGCACTTGAAACCGTGGACGCGGACTTTTTGGCCGTCCTTGAGCGTGCCGCAGCAAATATTCGCGAATTTCACAGTAATCAGCTTCGCAGCAGCTTCATTCTGAACAACCGTTCGGGTGTGATCATGGGGCAGAAGGTTGTGCCGCTGGCGAAAGTCGGCCTGTACGTGCCCGGCGGCACAGCCTCGTATCCATCCACCGTGCTGATGGATGCCATACCGGCCAGACTGGCGGGGGTGGGGGAGATCATCATGGTGACCCCGCCGCAGAAGGACGGCAGCATAGCCCCCGCAATTCTGGCGGCTGCGAAGGTCGCGGGCGTGGATACCGTCTATAAAGTCGGCGGTGCGCAGGCCATCGCGGCGCTGGCTTACGGCACAGAGAGCATTCCCAAGGTGGACAAGATCGTAGGCCCGGGCAATGCCTACGTTGCCGAGGCAAAAAAACAGGTCTACGGCAGCGTTTCGATCGACATGATTGCCGGCCCGAGCGAGATACTGGTGGTTGCGGACAAAAATTCCGATCCGCGCGTCGTGGCGGCGGACATGCTCAGTCAGGCCGAGCACGACCGCATGGCCAGTGCCGTGCTGGTGACCGAATCTTCCGATCTGGCCATGGCTGTCCGTGAACAGCTGGAGGTACAGGTGAAGAAGCTGGATCGGTGCGGGATCGCCCGGGCCTCCATCGATGCCAACGGCAAAATCATTGTCGTGCCGGACATGAACTGCGCCATTGAGATCGCCAACGAGATTGCGCCGGAACATCTGGAACTGTGCATGGACAATCCCTTTGATTATCTCGATGCTGTGAAGAACGCAGGCTCGATCTTCCTGGGGCGCAACTGTCCCGAGGCCCTGGGCGATTACTTTGCCGGCCCCAACCACACACTGCCCACCGGCGGAACCGCAAGATTCTCCAGCCCGCTTTCCGTTGATGATTTCGTGAAGAAGATGCAATATACCTACTACACGGCGGATGCGCTGGGCAAGGCCGCGGACGATGTGGTGCGCTTTGCTCGTCAGGAAGGACTCACGGGTCATGCCGCGAGCATACTTTCCCGCTTTACGGAGGAACAGTTATGAGTCGTTTTTTCAGTTCAAAGTACAGGCTGCTCACGCCTTATACGCCCGGCGAACAGCCCAAGGGCACCCGGCAGTACACGAAGCTCAACACGAACGAAAGCCCGTTTCCGCCGTCTGAAGCTGCAATGGAATATGCCCGCAGTCACACCCGGCCGCTCAATCTCTATTCCGATCCGACCGTCGCGGAACTGACCGGTATGCTGGCCGAACGCTACGGCGTGAATCCCGATCAGGTGCTGGTCACCAACGGCTCGGATGAAATACTCAATTTTGCGTTCATGGCCTTCTGTGACGGTACCCACCCCGCCGCCTTCCCGGATATCACCTACGGCTTCTATCCGGTGTTTGCACGGCTGAACGGCGTGGCGTATCGGGAAATTCCGCTGGAGGATGATTTTTCTGTCAATCCGAAGGCGTACATGGGCATAAACCATACGATTTTCATCGCCAATCCGAATGCACCGACCGGCAGGTATCTGCCGCTTGAGAACATTGCGGCCATACTGGAGGCCAATCCGGACAACGTGGTCGTGGTGGATGAGGCCTACATCGACTTCGGCGGCGAAAGCGCGATCTGTCTTCTGAAGGATCATCCGAATCTGTTGGTTGCTCAGACTTTCTCCAAATCGCGCTCCATGGCAGGTGCACGTCTGGGCTACGGCATCGGAAGCCCGGAACTGATTGAGGATCTGAACACCATCAAGTATTCCACGAACCCGTACAACATTAATTCCATGAGCATTGCGGCGGGTATCGGCATACTGAAGGATCGCGCATACACGGACAGATGTTGCATGATCATCCGTGAAAACCGCGCGTACCTGGCTGCGGAGCTTCAAAAGCGCGGTTTCACCATGCCGGATTCACTCGCCAATTTCATCTTCGCCAAATACCCCGGCGTTGACGGCGGCGTGCTCTATTCAAAGCTCAGGGAACGCGGTGTGCTCGTGCGGCACTTTGAACTGCCCCGCATTCGGGACTACAACCGCATCACCATCGGAACGCGTGAACAGCTGGACACGCTTCTTGCGGCGATTGACGATATACTGAAGGCATACAAGTGAACGGAGAGATGAATATGCGAACTTCACGGATCAACCGGCATACGAACGAAACCGACATCTCGCTCAGCCTTAATCTGGACGGCAGCGGGCAGGTTGACATCAGTTCCGGTGTGGGCTTTCTGGATCATATGCTCACACTCTTTGCACGCCACGGGCGCTTTGATCTGAGCCTTTGCTGCAAGGGAGATACTCAGGTCGATGACCATCACAGTGTGGAGGACATCGGCATCTGTCTGGGCCTCGCATTCAGGGAAGCACTGGGCGACAAAAAGGGCATCACACGCTACGGCAGCATGATACTGCCCATGGACGAGGCACTGATTCTGTCAGCGGTCGACATCAGCGGCCGCAGCCATCTGTCCTGGGATGTGGATATCGTCGCTCCCAAAGTCGGCACGTTTGACACGGAACTGGGCGAGGAATTCTTTATCGCCTTTGCCTCGAATGCAGGCATTACGCTGCACATCCGTCAGCTCAGCGGCAAAAATGCGCACCATATACTGGAGGGCATCTTCAAGTCCGTCGGCCGCAGCCTGCGTGCTGCGGTGCGCATCGATCCGGAAATTGACGGCGAAGTGCCGTCTACAAAAGGGGTTTTGTAAATGCTTGCGATTGTAGACTACGGCGTCGGCAATCTGTTCAGCCTGAAGAGCAGCCTGTGCGCCATAAACCGGCAGGCCATCGTGACGTCGGATCCGCAGGAAATACTTTCGGCAGATCGTATCATACTGCCCGGAGTCGGTGCCTTCGGTGATGCTGCCGACAGGCTTCGCAGCAGCGGCCTTGACGCAGTTGTGAAGCAGGCTGCCGGGGCAGGGAAGCCGCTGATGGGCATATGCCTTGGCATGCAGCTGCTCTTTGAGGAGAGCTGCGAATTCGGCGTTCATAGGGGACTTGGGCTGATTCCCGGCCGCATACGCCCCATACGCGAGGCGATTCCGGCCGAATACAAGATTCCGCACATGGGCTGGAATGCATTGATTGTCAAAAAAAAGGGCGATCCGTTGCTGCGCTACATTCACGACGGCGACTGTGTGTACTTCGTTCACTCCTTCTACGCTACGGATTGCGCCGAATACACTGTTGCGACCTGCGAATACGGTGCGGAGCTGACGGCGCTCGTGCGCAACAAAAACGTCTGTGGCTGTCAGTTTCATCCCGAGAAGAGCGGCAATGTGGGGCTGAACATACTCAGGGCATTCTGTGAGGAGGAATCAACATGTTGATTTTCCCGGCAATCGATCTCTTCGGCGGTCAGGCCGTGCGGCTCTACAAGGGTGACTACGCGCAGATGACCGTCTATTCCGATCGGCCGCAGGAACTTGCCGTGCAATTTGAGGCGGCCGGTGTCGGCGGCGTGCATCTTGTGGATCTGGAAGGTGCACGCAGCGGTG
>CAVINP010000128.1:0-5237 GCA_963643985.1 bacterium | reverse complement strand
GTGCCGATGTTTACATGAGGCTTGGTGCGCTCAAATTTTGCCTTTGCCATTGTGAGTTTCCTCCTAAATATGATCGATCAGTATTTGTTGTTTCTGCCCAGAATCTTGTCCGCAATGCCTGATGGCACTTCTTCGTAGTGGGCAAACTGCATGGTGTAGGTGCCGCGTCCCTGCGTCTTGCTGCGCAGATCCGTGGCGTAGCCGAACATCTCGCTCAGCGGTACGATGCCGTCGATGGTGTGCAGACCCGCATGCATGTCCATGCCGGTCACGCGGCCACGGCGCGAGGACACATCGCCCATCACGTCGCCCAGGTATTCCTCGGGCACCACGATTTCAACCTTCATCATCGGCTCAAGCAGTGCGCAATCGGCCTTCAAAAGGGCCTCCTTCAACGCCATGGAGCCGGCGATCTTGAACGCCATTTCACTGGAGTCGACATCGTGGTAGGAGCCGTCGATCAGATCGACGCCGAAGTCCACGACCTCGTGGCCGCCGATCGCACCGCTCATTGCGGCCTCGCGGATACCTTCATCGATCGGGCTGATGAATTCCTTGGGAATCACGCCGCCGACGATCTTGTTGTTGAACTCGTAACCTGCACCGGGTTCGCGGGGATAGATCTCGATGACGCAGTGACCGTACTGGCCGTGACCGCCGGTCTGGCGCACATAGCGTGCCTCGGCCTTGGCGCGGCGACGTATGCACTCCTTGTAGGCGACCTGCGGTTTGCCGACCGTTGCCTCCACGCGGAACTCGCGCAGCAGACGGTCCACGATGATCTCCAGATGCAGCTCGCCCATGCCGGCGATGATCGTCTGGCCTGTGGACTCATCGGTGTAGGTCTTGAACGTGGGATCTTCCTCCGCCAGGCGAACCAGTGCCAGACCCATCTTTTCCGCACCGGCCTTGGTCTTGGGTTCGATGGCCACGCGGATAACGGGATCCGGAAACTCCATGCGCTCGAGCACGATCGGTGCATTCTCGGCGCAGATGGTATCGCCCGTAGTGGTATCTTTAAAACCAACGGCTGCGGCGATGTCGCCCGCGCGGATCTCGTCTATCTCCTCGCGGTGATTGGCGTGCATGCGCAGTATGCGCGCGATGCGCTCGCGCTTGCCCTTGGTGGAATTGTAGACGTAGCTGCCGTTCTTGAGCGTACCGGAATAGACACGGAAGAAGGCCAGCTTGCCGACATAGGGGTCGGCCATGATCTTGAACACCAGCGCAGAGAACGGCTCGTTGTCATCGGCCTTGCGTTCGATTTCTTCGTCCGCATTCTCCTTCTTGCCGCCGTGCGTACCCTTGACCGGCGGAATGTCGATCGGAGAGGGCAGGTAGGCCACAATCGCGTCCAGCAGGGGCTGCACACCCTTGTTGCGGTAGGAGCTGCCGCAGAGTACGGGGGTGAGTTTGCCTTCGATGGTCGCCTTGCGCAGGCCGAACATGATCTCCTCGGCCGTCAGCTCTTCGCCGTCCAGGAACTTCATCATCAGATCGTCGTCGGCCTCGGCGGCGGACTCCATCATCTTGGTGCGGTATTCCCTGGCCTGATCAACGAGGTCGGCGGGAATGTCCGTCTCGTCCATGGTGGTGCCCAGCTCGTCGACATAGATCTCGGCCTTCATCTTGATCAGGTCAACCAGACCCTTGAAGTTGCCTTCGCTGCCGACCGGGATCTGGATCGGTACGGGGTTCGCGTTCAGGCGTTCGCGCATCATGCCAACCACGCGGAAGAAATCTGCGCCGGTGATGTCCATCTTGTTGACATAAGCGATGCGGGGTACGTGATACTTGGTGGCCTGACGCCAGACGGTTTCGGACTGCGGCTCAACGCCTCCCTTGGCACAGAAGACGGATACGGCACCGTCCAGAACGCGCAGCGAGCGCTCCACTTCGACGGTAAAGTCCACGTGACCGGGCGTGTCAATCAGGTTGATCTGGTAGCCACGCCATTCGCAGGTGGTGGCGGCAGAGGTGATGGTGATGCCGCGCTCCTGTTCCTGCTCCATCCAGTCCATCGTTGCCATACCTTCGTGCACCTCGCCGATGCGATGCGTGCGACCGGTATAGTAGAGTATACGTTCGGATGTGGTGGTTTTGCCGGCATCGATGTGCGCCATGATACCGATGTTGCGCACATGATCAAGTGTATGAGTTCTGGGCACGATTTTATCCTCTTTCTTTCTGATCGGGAGACGCGTGGTTATTCTATTAAAAACTTAACACGACCCCCATAGCAACCTTCAGCACGCTAAAAGCGTGCTGAAGTGAAAGCTATGTTGTTTTGAATGATTACCAGCGATAGTGCGCAAACGCCTTGTTGGCCTCGGCCTGCTTGTGCATATCCTCGCGACGCTTCACGGCATTGCCGGTGTTGTTCGAAGCATCCAGAATCTCGCCTGCAAGACGATCTGCCATGTTGCGCTCGCTGCGCTTGCGGGCAAACATCACCAGCCAGCGAAGTGCCAGGGTCTGACGACGCTCGGGGCGAACCTCCAGAGGTACCTGGTAGGTAGCACCGCCGACGCGGCGGGCCTTGCACTCCAGAGAGGGCATGATGTTGGCCATAGCCTGGTTGAAGACCTCGACGGCTTCCTTGCCGGTCTTGGCTGCAACCTTTTCGAATGCGTCGTAGCAAACAGCCTGAGCTACGCCGCGCTTGCCGTCATACATCACCTGGTTAATGAGCTTGGTGACGACGACAGAACCATATACAGGATCCGGAAGCACTTCGCGCTTCGGAATAAATCCACGTCTGGGCATTGAAAGTCCCTCCTGATTTAAATTGACGGTCGAAAGTGAACGAGAAACAGGCGTTGGCGTGCGGCTGTTGGCGCAACCGTACCACCCGCTCGGATGCGACCCGAGAGGACATATTCCCACGTTCCAAATGGCACATGTCCGCTGCCTGCGCACCTGTCGCGTTTATGCCGTATTACTTCTTCGGACGCTTTGCGCCGTAGAGGGAGCGACCCTGCATGCGCTTGGCTACGCCGGCAGCATCGAGGGCGCCACGAATGATGTGGTAACGCACACCAGGCAGATCACGGACCTTGCCGCCGCGGATCAGCACAACCGAGTGCTCCTGCAGGTTGTGGCCGATACCCGGAATGTAGCAGGTACCTTCGATCTGGTTCGTCAGACGAACACGGGCGATTTTACGCAATGCGGAATTCGGCTTCTTCGGGGTCTGCGTCTTAACGGACAGGCAGACACCGCGCTTCTGCGGACAGGACTGCAGAATCGGAGAATTCGACTTGCTGGTTACCTTTTCTCTACCCTTGCGGATCAACTGATTGATCGTCGGCATTGAAGAAAAGCACCTCCTGAACTAATTTTCGAAATTACTGAAATTCTATACGCACTTCCGCAACCCTGGAAGAGGATAGCAATTATGGTCGGCTTACGTACTACTTGAGGATGCCCGCCGCAGCGCATCTGACCTCGATGCCGCAGTCCTGACCGAGCTCCTTCATACCGGAGACCTCGATCATGCGGATGCCCGCCTTGTTGCAGGCCTCGCGCACCTGACGCACGATGAACAGATCCGCATCCGCACCAATGTAGGCCTCGGAAACCTCACCGGCCTCTATGGCACGCAGCAGACGGCGCGTGCCCACCACTTTCCTGGCATTTTTCAGCTTCTCCGGCATAGCGTACACGCTCCTTTCGTACATACCCGAACCATCAAATCATATCATTCCTTGCCGTGCTTGTCAAGCAAAGAACGCGTCATGTCGGGGCAGATATTCAAAATTTAACCCAAAAATCGGAGCTGCCTCTTTATAAGGCAGCTCCGAAAGGGATTTAAAATCAGTAGGCTTCGTGGATCTCGATGTCGGTGTAGCGCTTCAGGCCCGTGCCGGCGGGGATCTGCTTGCCGATGATGACATTTTCCTTCAGGCCCAGCAGCGGATCGACCTTGCCCTTGATGGCGGCTTCGGTCAGCACGCGCGTGGTCTCCTGGAAGGATGCGGCAGAGAGGAACGACTCGGTCGCCAGTGCGGCCTTGGTGATGCCCAGCAGCGTGCGCTTCGCGGTGGCGGGGCGCTTGCCGGCCTCGACGGCTGCGCGGTTGACCTGATCGAACTTGAAGATGTCCACCAGTGCGCCGGGCAGGAGGTCTGTCTCGTTGGCATCCTCGATCCTGACCTTGCGCAGCATCTGACGGACGATGACCTCGATATGCTTGTCGGCGATTTCAACGCCCTGACGGCGGTAGACGGCCTGAACTTCCTTGACCAGGTAGTCCTGCACGGCCTTGACGCCCAGTATGCGCAGAAGGTCGTGGGGGTTGATCGAACCTTCGATCAGTTCCTCGCCCGCGGTGACGTGATCGCCGTCCTGAACGCGCAGCTTGGAGCCGTAGTTGATGGGATATTCCTTGGTCTCCACGGCGGTGTCGCTGTTGGCATCGGACTGTATCACCAGCTTGCGGCGCTTCTTGGCATCGGTCACGATGCGCACCGTGCCGGAGATGTCGGCCAGCGTCGCTTCACGCTTGGGCTTGCGGGCCTCAAACAGTTCCTCAACGCGGGGAAGACCCTGAGTGATATCCTCGCCGGTGGCCACGCCGCCGGTATGGAAGGTACGCATGGTCAGCTGCGTGCCCGGCTCGCCGATGGACTGGGCCGCGATGATGCCGACAGCCTCGCCGATGTCAACCAGCTTGCCGTTGGTCATGTTCGCGCCGTAGCACTTTGCGCAGACGCCGACGCTGCTCTGGCAGGTCAGCACGCTGCGGATGGTGACTTCGGTAATACCCGCGCCAACGATCTTCTTGGCCAGGCTGTGGGTGATCAGCTCGTTCATCTCCACGATGACTTCGCCGGTATTGGGATCGATGACGTCCTCTGCCGCCACGCGGCCGCGGATACGGTCCTCGAGGGTTTCGATGATGTCGCCGGGCTCGCCGATGTCCTGCACCTTCATGCCGCGCACGCGCTCACCGCGGGATGCGAAGCAGTCTTCCTCGCGGATGATGTTCTCCTGGGAGACATCCACCAGGCGGCGGGTCATGTAGCCCGAGTCGGCGGTCTTCATGGCCGTGTCGGCCAGAGACTTACGGGAGCCGTGGGAGGAGAGGAAGAACTCCAGAACCGAGAGGCCCTCACGGAAGTTTGCCTTGATAGGCAGCTCGATGATCTTGCCCGTAGGCGATGCCATCAGGCCGCGCATGCCGGCCAGCTGACGGATCTGGTTGGTAGAACCACGGGCACCGGAGTCTGCCATCA
>CAVINP010000127.1:0-5310 GCA_963643985.1 bacterium | reverse complement strand
ACTGCAAGCAAATCCACTCGAAACTGCACATGTCTCATTTTAGAAACACACTCTAACTGTTGAGTTGTTTGCATATTATATAATTCAACAAAAGAGTCGGCTTTTCCTTTTGGATTTGCCGGCTCCTTTTGTGTTATTTGTGTGGCAGAGGCTGCCGCAACTTGTGCAACAGCCCCTTGTGTATCATGTATCTTCTTCATTAAACAGGCTCTGCGTCTTTTCATTTTCCTTTTGCGCAGCCTTTCTTTGCGCGGGCAGCGTAAAGAGCAGGAAGATGATCACGGCGCTGATGACCACGCCCGCGATCTGTCCGACACCGGCCAGACCCCGAAGCTTGGAATGATGCCGTATCAGCAGGTTGAAGGCAAGCCCTCCGGCCATCGTGCAGACGAAGGTGATGATCGCAGAGACCCACTTGTGGCCGATGCCCTTGCCGTATATGAATGCAATCAGTGCCGCCACCAGCGAAACCGGTAAATAAGTACCCAACGTGCCCATGTGCTCGCCTCCGATCTGTTGTCATTATATCAGAAGATATGCCGTCTTGCAAGATTATTCGGCGACAGGATTCGTGATGTCCTTGCCGAAATATTTCTCGGAGATGCGGCCGAGTTCGCCCTCGTCATAAAGTTCGGTGATGGCCCGGTTGATCGCCTCCAGCAATGTGGTGCAGTCCGTATCCTTGCGCACGGGAATGGCGACCTGCGAGGCCTCATCCGTCAGCGCGACCACCTTCAGGTCGGCATCGGGATGGGCATTCATGTAGTCATAGAACGACACCTCGGCGTTCAGCGTTGCGTCCGCACGGCCGGAGAGCACCATCTGTATGGTCTGGTCCAGCGTGTCCACGCCGACGGCCGTCGCACCGTAGCTCTCCGCCAGCGTCATGTAGGTGCTGGCGATGGAATTGGCCGTGTTCTTGCCGTCAAGATCCTCAAAGCAGGTGATGTCCGTGTTGTCGCCACGCACGATCAGCGCCGTGCGGATGTAGCCGTAGGGCACGGTGAAATTGTATTTCTCGGCGCGCTCGTCGGTGATTTCCACGCCGTTGGCGGCAATGTCGTAGCGGCCGGAATCCAGACCCGCGAATATGCCGTCCCATTCGGTCTCGGCAAAGGTCGCCGTCACGCCCAGCTTAGCTGCGATGGCCTGCGCCACCTCCACGTCAAAGCCCACCAGCGTATTGTCCTCATCGTGATAGGTCCACGGTGCCCAGGTGCCCTCGGTGGCAATTACAATCTCGCCCTTCTGCCGGATTCGGGTCAGCAGATCGGTTTCTTCCGCCAACGCCGCAGTGCAGAGCAGTGTCATCACAAGCAGCAGTGAAACAATTTTGCGCATAAATATTCCTCTCTTTCGGTGAAATTATTTATCCTTGTCGAGCAGCTGCAGAAACGCGCGGGTGCGCGCCTGTTTGGGCTGATCGAAGAATGCATGGGAAGCGCCTTCCTCCACGATGACGCCGTTTTCCATGAACGCCACGCGGTTGGATACGTTTTTGGCAAAGCCCAGTTCGTGGGTGACAACCAGCATCGTCATGCCCTCCTGCGCCAGATTGCGCATTACGCCCAGCACCTCGCCTGTCAGCTCCGGATCGAGTGCACTCGTCGGCTCATCAAAATAGATGATCTCCGGCTCGCTCGCCAGTGCCCGCGCAATGGCCACACGCTGCTGCTGGCCGCCGGAAAGCTCCGCGGGATAGGCATCGGCGCGATCGGCCAGACCGACCTTTTCGAGCATCTGCATGCCGATGTCGCGGGCCTTGGCCTTGGGCATCTTCCGCGCAACGACCGGCCCTTCCGTGATGTTGCCCAACGCTGTCCTGTTCAGAAAGAGATTATAGCTCTGAAATACGAAGGCGGTCTTTTGACGGATGCGTGCGATGTCCCTCTTGTGGATGTGCGCAAGATCAAAGACTTCGTCGTCGAAGGTCAGTGTGCCGCCGTCGGCCTGCTCCAGAAAATTCAGGCACCTGAGCAGCGTGGTCTTGCCCGAGCCGCTGGGACCCAGTATCGCCATCACGTCGCCGCGGCCCAGATACAGATTCACATCCCGCAGCACCTCCCGGGTGCCGAAACTTTTGCGCACGCCCTCGACCTTTAAAAGACACTCAGCCCTTGTGTTTGCCATAAGAGGACAGCCTCCTTTCGCCCGCACGCTGGATAAAGGTCAGCACCGTCGAGAACAGCAGATAGATCAGCGCGACCTCGCAGTACAGCGGCAGCATCTCGTAGGTGCGCGCCGCGATGCGCTGGGTCGTCATAAACATCTCCGTCACGGTGATGTTGGATGCCAGGGAGGTGTCCTTCACCATGGAGATCAGCGAGTTGGACAGCGGCGGAAATGCCGTGCGCAGCGCCTGCGGCAGCACGATGCGGCGGATGATCTGCAGATAGCTCATGCCCACGCAGTAACCGGCCTCCAGCTGACCCGAAGGTACCGCCTCCAGCGCCGCGCGCATGGTTTCGGCGCAGTACGCACCCTCGTTGATCGAAAACACGATCACGGCGGCGGGGAAGGGATCGAGCACGATGCCGATATCCGGCAGGCCGTAGAAGACCACGAACAGCTGCACCAGCAGCGGCGTGCCGCGGATGATCCATATATAGAAGCGTGCGATCTGCTTGAGCACGCGCACATTGGCAAACTGCACCAGTGCCGTGACGATGGCAATGACCATGGCCAGAGAGAAAGATATGACCGTCAGCGGTATGGTCATAAGCAGACCCGGCAGCAGTATCTGCCCGAATGAATCGACCAAAAGCTGAATCAGATTGCTGTTCATGCGTGCCCCCCTTGCAGACGGTCGGACGACCCAAGACTCCTTTACGGATTGTATTATAGCATCCAAGTTTCGGATTTGCCACATGAAAGTGAAGCGGCATGCGTTAATTCTTTGGGCGTGTTTCCCAAATTCCCTAAGCTGCAATTCCGGCGTCTTTTCCGCCATCTTTGCGTCTGAAGTCCTTGATTTAGCGCCACTAAACCTGCGGCCTTCATCCTTAATCTGACGAAAAATCCGCTCGAACCTGCAGCTTTTCCTTTTAGAAACACACCCTAGGCACCGAAAAAACCACTTGTAATTTTACCTTGTTCTGCTATAATGGGGTGAAAATGATGACGGAGAATGCTTTGCCTAATATAAGGAGGACATATCATGAAGGTAAGAAATCTCGTCTCCAAGCGCTACAAGGAAACGCCCGCGGACTGCATCATCGCCAGCCAGGCCCTGATGATGCGCGGCGGCTACATCAAGTCCGTCGGCAACGGCATCTACACCCTCGCACCCATCACCAAGCGCATCACCTCCAAGATCGAGAAGATCATGCGCGAGGAAATGGATCGCATCGGCGGCCAGGAAGTCATGTTCCCCGTGGCCATGCCCGCAACGCTCTGGCGCGAGTCCGGCCGCTTTGATTCCATCGGCAGCGAATTGCTGCGCTTCCGTGACCGCTCCGGTCAGGACATGGTGCTGGGCATGACCCACGAAGAGGCGAGCGTGCACTTCGTGCGCGACCTGATGGATTCCTACACCCAGTATCCCTTCATGATCTACCAGATCCAGACGAAGTTCCGCGACGAACCCCGCTGCCGCGGCGGCCTGATCCGCGTGCGCGAGTTCACCATGAAGGACGGCTATTCCTTCCACACCTCTCAGGAGGATCTGGAGCGCTACTACAAGATCTGCTACGACGCCTACAACCGCATCTACAAGCGTGCGGGTGTGCCCGAGGTCGTGGCCGTGGCCTCCGACAGCGGCATGATGGGCGGCAAGGTCAGCCATGAGTATATGCTGCTCACGCCCGTCGGCGAGGACACCATCGTGCTCTGCCGCGAGTGCGACTACCGCGCCAACATGGAAGCCGCGCCCTGCATCGCGCACGGCGATCCCGGCGAGACGGAAGAGCTTCGCAAGGTGCCCACGCCCGATGACAAGACCATCGAGGATCTTTGCGCATACCTCAAGATCGATCCCACCGCCACTGCAAAGGCCGTCGTCTATCAGCGCAACGCAGATGACAGCTATGTTGTGGCCTTCATTCGCGGCGATCTGGACGTCAACGAGACCAAGCTGCGCAACTACCTTAAATCCGAGATTCATGCGGCGGAGATCACGGCCGAATCCGGCCTCACCCCCGGCTTCATCGGCCCTCTGGGTCTGCCGGATCACGTGACGGTGGTCTACGATGCCTCCCTGAAGGGTGTCAACCGGGTCGCCACGGGTGCAAACGAAGTGAACATGCACTACGTCGGCTTCAACATTGCCCGCGAGATGGGCGACGTGGAATATGTGGACGTGGCCAAGGCCTACGACGGCGGCGTCTGCCCCTGCTGCGGCAAGAAGAGCATCTATACCAGCCGCGGCATCGAGGTCGGCAACATCTTCCAGCTCGGCACCAAGTACACCGAGACCATGAACATGACCTATGTCGATGCGGACGGTTCGCTCAAGCATCCGATCATGGGCTGCTACGGCATCGGCGTGGGTCGCCTGGCGGCCTCCGTCTGCGAGGCGCATCACGATGACTACGGCCCCATCTGGCCGATTTCCATCGCACCCTGGCACGTGCAGATCTGCTCCCTGCGTGCGGACAACGAGGAAGTGGCCGCTGTGAGCCAAAAGCTCTACGACGAACTGAGCGCGAAGGGCGTCGAGGTGCTCTGGGACGATCGCAGCGTAAGCGCGGGCGTGATGTTCTCGGATGCGGACCTGTTCGGCGTGCCCGTGCGCGTGGTCGTCAGCCCCAAGGGCCTCAAGAACGGCACGGTCGAGGTGGCCACCCGCGACAAGAGCATGCAGGAGAAGATGGCGCCCGAAGCCGCAGCCGACTTCGTATACAATTACGTTGTGGACGCACTCGCAAAGCTGGACTGCAGGCTCTGATCCTCAGCTTAAAAACGTTACTTCATGTTCCCTTGTGGGACGGGGCTACCAACCCCTCAACCTTCCATGAAGAACCTTAAAAATTGAAAAACGCTCCCCCGGTCGATTGCACGATCGGGGGAGCGTTTCTGTATGAGGGAATTACTTTCCGAGTACCTTCTTTGCGTTGGCTGCAACGTTCTCCGCGGTAAAGCCGAACTCCTTGAAGAGCAGACCTGCGGGTGCGGATGCGCCGAAGTGATCCAGCGTAACGGTTGCGCCGTCGAGGCCGACGTACTTGTGCCAGCCGAAGCTTGCAGCCGCTTCCACGGCCACGCGGGCACGAACGGACTTGGGCATGACGGACTCCTTGTACTCTTCGGACTGAGCCTCGAAGAGCTCGAAGCTGGGCATGGAGATGACGCGGGCTTCGATGCCCTCTTCCT
>CAVINP010000126.1:0-5322 GCA_963643985.1 bacterium | reverse complement strand
TTTTATTCCATGCAACTGATGAAAATACGTGTGTAACCATGCTATTCTTTTTATAGGATATGCCTTGACAATGGTGGCTTTTTTGAGTATTCTTATTTACTGGAGGTTTATAGTTCCCATGATCATACTCGGTATCGATCCGGGCCTGGCGACGCTGGGCTACGGCGTGATAGAAGCGCAGCGCGGCAGCTGCAGGCTGATACAGTTCGGTGCGGTGATCACGCGTCCGGGGCAGAGCATGCCCAAGCGCCTGCAGGCCGTCTACCGCGGCGTGGACGAGCTGATGCAGACCTATCACCCCGACGAGGTGGCGTTTGAAGAGCTGTTCTTCTCCAAGAACATCACCACGGGCATGGCGGTCAGTGCGGCTCGCGGCGTGGCGCTGGTGGCGGTTGTCGGACGCACGGATCAGATCTACGAATACACACCCATGCAGATCAAGCAGGCGGTCACCGGCTACGGCGGCGCGGACAAACATCAGGTGCAGCACATGGTCAAGCTGCTGTTGCACATGCAGGACATTGCCCGCCCGGACGACGCGGCAGATGCGCTGGCGGTGGCGATCACGCATGCGAACAGCCAGCACGCGAAGGATATGTTCAGGATTAAGTGAGAGAACCGGTAACCAACCATTACAGACGGAAGGAAAAACTATGTTTGCACATATAGAAGGCATCGTGGCGGAAAAGACGCAGGATGCAATCGTGCTGGATGCGAACGGCGTGGGCTATCTGCTCAACGTCAGCGGCGCGACGCTCTCGACCGCTCCGGCCGTGGGCGAACGCATGAAGCTCTACTGCGTGCTGAGCGTGCGCGAGGACGCCATGGAGCTGTTCGGCTTCTACAGCCGCGAAGAAAAGAAGATGTACGAGCGCCTGCGCAGCGTATCCGGCGTGGGTGCACGCACGGCGCTGGGCATACTCTCTGCCTTGAGCGTGCGCGATCTGACCATAGCGCTCATGAGCGGTGACGCCGCGGCACTCACGCGCGTGCCCGGCATCGGCAAAAAGACCGCGCAGCGGCTGGTGCTCGAGCTCAAGGACAAGGTGGACGGCGACGAGCTCAGCGGCACAAACGTCGTCGTGCCCAAGCCAGACGCAGCCGGCCCCGAGGCCGAGGCGATCGCCGCACTGGTGGCTCTGGGCTACTCCGGCTCGGAAGCTGCCAAGGCCGTGGCCCGTGTGGCGGGTGAGACGCAGGAACCTGACAAGCTGATCTTCCTGGCTCTGCGGGGGCTGGGTGAATAAAGAATAGAGGGTGTTCAATTTGAATCGTCGCAACATGTCGTACGGCGGCAACCGGCGCAGACGGCCGCGCAGAAGGTTTGACATCAAGCGTCTGCTGGGCATTGACCACGGGCGGCTGATGCCGGTGGGCAAGATGATCATCTGCCACATACTGGCGCTGGGCATCGCGCTTGTGATCTTTGCACTGCCGCATCACGTGCTGCCGGGCAAGGCCACCAAGGTTGAAGTCAAGCGCCCCACGGACAGCGTGGTGCAGGCGACCGCCGCACCGACGGCCGATACGACCGCGACCGATACGACCGCGACCGACACGGCGGCAACGACCGACACGGCGGCAACGACAGACATGGCGACCGCGACCGATACGGCGGCGATGACCGATACGGTTTCGGCGGACACCACCGCAGCGCAGGGTGATCCGCTCGTGCCGGAATCCTACTCCTGGTGGCCGGACAAGTTCACCGATACGCCCTATCAGGAGGGCAATCTCTACGTGGGGCGCAACGTCCGTGTCGAGGTGCAGGCCGTCTACGAGGAGACCAAGCAGTACTTCGTGGCCGATGTCTACGTGCGCAATATCACCCATCTGGTGGGCGTGTTTGCCAACGATGCTATGGGCAAGGGTCAGCGTGAGCACATCACGAGCGCGTCCGAGCGCACGGGCAGCGTCGTGATGATCAACGGCGACTACTACAGCAACAAGGACTACGCCATCACTGCCCGCAACGGCGTGCTCTACCGCAACGAGGCGGGCGCCGAGGGCGAGGTCTGCATCATCTATACCGACGGCACCATGAAGACCTGCAAGGCAAGCGAGATCGATGCCGAGCAGGAGATGTCCAACGGTGCCTATCACATCTGGAACTTCGGCCCCGGCCTGGTCAACGAGGACGGCACCGCCCGCACGGACTTCACCGGCTACAACTACATCGGCGGCAACAATCCGCGCACGGCCATCGGCTACATCGAGCCGGGTCACTACCTGCTGGTGGTGATCGACGGCCGTATCACCAACATCCCCGGCACGAAGCTGCCGGGCCTGGCGGAGTTCATGGTGTCCTACGGCTGCAAGGCGGCCTTCAATCTGGACGGCGGCCAGACCAGCATGATGACGCTGGGCAGCACGGTCATCAACACAGCCTACGAGGGCGGTCGCCGCTGCTCGGACTACATCGCGGTCATCGACTGACGGCAGGAGGTGCGTTCAAATGCTGAAGAAATGGTTGCCCCATGTTGCGATCCTGCTTGCCGATATGTACATTGTGTTCTTTGTGCTGGATCGCGTCAACCGCGCCATGGCGTTTATCAACAACAGTATCACCAAGTTTCTGCTGCTCATACTCTCTCTGGTGTCAATCTTTAACGCCTGCATGCTCATCCATGACCGCAGGCAGCGCATCCGCAATGCCCGCCGCCGCGCCGAAGCGCAGCGCAGAGACGAGCGCATGATCAGAAGATAATGAATCGTCACAACAAAGGGCGGCGCATCCCTCAAGACGCTCTCGGAGTTCATGGTGTCGCCGGGCCGTAAGGCTGCCTTCAACATGGACGGCGGCAAGACCGGCCGGATGGTGGTGGGCGATACGCTCGTCAATACCCCTTACAAGGATGGCCGCGAGTGCTCGGACTACATCGCCGTGATGGACTGACGCGCGTCGGCACCGTCAGCGGTGGAGGGGTTTCCTCTCAAACCAAATCTGCACTCAGAGGACTTAATTATGCAATACCACATCGCTCTGCTGCTCTACATATTCGCCATCTACATCGGCACGGGGCAGATGTGCAATACTCAGAAGGCGCGAAAGCTGTTCTTCACATTCACCTGTCTGGGTGTGATACTCTTTCAGGGTTTTCGCTCCTTTACCGTCGGCACGGATCTGGCGGGCTACGTGCCCTCCTTCGCTGCCATCGGCAAGCTGGACCTGAGCAGCGGCCTGGCATATCTGAACTACGAACCCGGCTACGTGCTGCTCAACAAGCTCCTCTACCTCATGGGGCTGGATCGGCGCGGCTTCCTGATCGCCGTCGCCGTCATCGTACAGATTCCCATTTTCCTGACGCTGTACCGCTATTCGGAAATGCCGCTGATGAGCGTCATGTGGTATTTCGCCTTCGGCAACTTCATCATGACCTTCTCCGGCCTGCGGCAGAGCATCGCCATGGCGCTGTGCTTCGCAGCCTACCACTTCATCCGCAAGCGGAAACCCGTGCGCTACATCGTGCTTGTCGTCTTCGCCTCACTGTTTCACACCTCTGCGCTGTTCTGCCTGATACTCTACCCGCTCTACTTTATTAAGCTGAACCGGCGCAGAATACTGCTGGCCATAGGCGCACTGGCCGTCGTGTATGTATTCAGAAACCAAATCTTCGCGTTTCTGAGTTCCATCTACTACGGCGAGGCCGTCGCCACACGCGCCACCGGCTCCTACACCATGTTCATCACCTACGTGATCATGCTTCTGCTGGCGTACTTCAGAAGCGACGATCGGGACGCGGACTTCCTGGGCCTGCGCAACGTGCTGCTGGTGCTGTGCATGGTGTTCACCTTTGCCACTCTGCACGACTACGCCACGCGCATTGCCTATCCGCTCACACTGTATATGGGCATATTTATCCCCAAGCTCGTGCGCAACTTCGACTTCGTGCCCAAGTGGCTCTATCACATGATATGCTATGCGGTGCTGACGGGCGCGTTCTTCTTCTTTCTGGGCGGATTGGATACGCTGCCGTTCAGTTTCGGGTGAGGAAATGGTGTGAACAGAGTAGCAAAAAATGCAGTATGGATTATTGCAGGAAGAATAGCTCAGTCGCTGTTGGCATTGGTGATCAACATGTTGACTGCACGCTACCTCGGCCCATCCAATTACGGATTGATAACCTATGCAGTTTCACTGGTTTCGTTTGTCGTTCCGATTATGCAGTTGGGTTTGGGCAATTTACTTGTGCAGGATATCATCAACAAACCCACAGATGAGGGCAAGATACTGGGCACAACGATGGTGCTGAACGCTGTTTCCGCCGTCTGCTGCGTCATAGGTGTCACGACCTTCGCCTACGCTGTGAATCCAAATGAAACGGATACCGTTCTGGTTTGTCTGTTATACAGCTTCATTCTGCTGGCAGAGGCATTTGAACAGATTCAGTATTGGTATCAGGCTAAGTTGATGTCCAAATACACATCCGTCATCAGCCTGATTGCCTACGTCATAGTATCCGCATATAAGATTTATCTGTTGGCAACGGCTAAACCCGTATATTGGTTTGCTCTTTCCTATGTCTTGGATTATGCGATTATCGCCTCAGCAAGCATCATACTGTATCGGAAACTGGGTGGGCAGAAGTTTACTTTTTCATGGGAAGTCGGCAAAGAGATGTTTTCCAGAAGCCGCCATTATATACTCTCGTCTATAATGGTGACGGTCTTTGCGCAGACGGATAAGATCATGATTAAAATGATGATCGACGAAACTGCTACAGGCTATTATGGTGCGGCGGTTACCTGTGCGGGAATGACGTATTTTGTATTCAGTGCTATCATCGATTCATTTAGGCCGTCTATCTTCGAAGGTCAGAAAATCGGCGAGGGTGTTGTTAAGTATAGGCTGACAATGCTGTATTCTATTATCATCTATCTGTCACTGGCGCAGAGTTTACTCATATCCATTTTCTCCAAATCAGTTATTCATGTACTCTATGGAGCGGCTTATGCCCCTGCG
The DNA here is from genome assembly GCA_963643985.1 of bacterium. Lineage (GTDB taxonomy): Bacteria > Bacillota > Clostridia > Christensenellales > Aristaeellaceae > SFTH01. The sequence goes on along the minus strand of CAVINP010000126.1, from coordinate 359 downwards.
ATCAGTGCACTGCGGATAATAGTTTGGTACACAACATTTTCTTACATTGGCCCGGTTAGGAATATCTGGATACTGGCCTATAACAAGCAGAAATATCTTTGGATAATCAACCTTTCCGGCGCGCTGGCAAATGTGGTGCTGAATGCGATTCTCATACCGATCATGGGTATTAACGGCGCAGCCATTGCATCACTGGTTACCCAGTTCCTTGCAAATGCAGTTGTAGGCTATATCATCAAACCCGTTCGGCCATGTGTTTATATCATGCTGGAATCGCTGAAGCCGAAATATTTGTTTGAAGCTGTTAAGGATACACTGATTAAATGAGGTGGTAAGTTGAGCAGTGAATTTCGTTCCAC
>CAVINP010000125.1:0-5346 GCA_963643985.1 bacterium | reverse complement strand
TGCAGGCAAAGACGCCGAAAATGCATCGTGGCGAATTTAGAAACACGCTCTAGGTCAGCCCCTCTTTGGCTTCTTCGATCCTTTAGTTCTGCTAAAGTAGTCCATTTTCTCACTGCAAATCTTATCCCGCTTATTCAATTTTGACGGACATCATCGTCTTGTTGTCGAAGCGGTGAAGCTCAACATAGGGTAACGCTGCCATGTGCGACTCGTCTGCGTTTTTGACGGCGAACGGAAACATGAACGGGCTTGAAACGAATGCGTCCCAGCTGATATAGTCCTGTGAACTGTTCTTCAGCAGTGCGTGCAGCAGCAGACCCAGCACATGGATATCCGTGATGCTGTGTTCAACGCAGGCATATTCCGTTTTTTTGCCGGGGCAGCAGAGCCACTGCATCTCTCTGAACGTCTTCAGATTCTTGGAGAGCGCCGGATCCAAACTTGCACGCGCGCCCCATTTTTCATACATCTTTTCCTTGATGAGTGCGGAACTTACAATTTCACGATACTCCATCAGATGCCCCAGCACATCCGCCATATCGTAGAAAATTTTATATTGATCGGCCAGCAATGCATAATGAATCGCCGGTCTCTCGTCTGAGGAGACTACTTTGTAAATTGCCTTTGCTTCATCCAGCATCTGTGGCGCAACTTTATACCAGACATCAAGCAATATACTCCGCGTCTTCCTGAGTGTGTCGGCACTACCAATGCACTGCCCCAGAGTCTTATTCAGTTCTTCTCCCGCTTCCTTGCGGCTCAGCCCCTGCACTGCATAGAGTGCAACATCATTGAGCCAGTCCGGACGAAGTGGTTTGCTTAATCCGATTCTCTCTGCCATATTATTCTCCGATTCTTACGAACGGAACGACCATCTCTTCAATCGTCATACCGCCGTGAGAAATATACTCCACACCCTTGTCGCCATAACATTTGTGCGCATCAAACACGAAATAGCGATAGCCTTGAGGCGTGTACGCACCAGTATACTCGCTCACTGCAAACTTATCAAGCGCTTCCGCCCCGGCAAATGACTTATATATGACAGAACGCCGGCTCGCGCTTTCGGTCAGAATGCCGGGCTTGGCAAAACGTCCCTGCGCGACGGCAGAGGTGTTGCCGTGATCAGCGGTCATGTACACCGTAAATCCATCCTGCATCAGTCGCGCAAGCAGCGCAGACAGCCTGCCGCCTTCCAGCCACGTGCGAAGCCCCGTGAGCATGCCCTTTTCGCCCTGCAACTCGCTGTGCATGAGATCGTCCACAATATTGATGACGATGCCCGCCACTTTGGTCTGCCTCGGCCATTCCGGCGCTTCGTCCTTGGCAAAGAAAATCTCGCTGTCTTTGTATCCATTCTTTGTCCAGTACGCGTGAAACTGCTTTTCTTCATTGGAGAGGTCAAACGGCTTTTCATGCTCCGCCGGAAGAAGGCCGGAGAAGAGCGACTGTCGCGCAACGGAGGTGATCGACGGCACAAAGCTGTATGCGCCCGTGGTCCGGAACGCAAAACGGCTTTGCGCCGGATCGCGGCAAATCAGATGATAGTCCGCAAAGCTCATGCCGTCCAGCACCACCAGCGCGATCTTGCCACCGTTGTTGCGGCGTATGAAATCCAATACGGAGCTGAGCAGATACGGCTGCTGCTTCGTCGGCGTGCCGGACAGCTTGCGGTAGTCCGAGTTCATCCACTGCGAAAAGCGTTCTGTAATGCTGTCATACCAGACATCGAAGCCGTCCGCCTCTGCGCCCATGCGCCGTCCCATCAGTATAAAGCCCAAACGATCCGCAATGCGTATCCAGGTCCTTTGGGTGATCGTCTCCGTCAGCAGCGCATCGCACTCCGCGCGGTACCGGCGCATCAGTTCGGACAGATATTCCGCTCGCCACATCGTATCACAGATAAAGCTCTTTGTGTCATCGCTGCCGAGATTGCCATAGAGATCGGCATAGGCCACGGACAGCAGATCCAGGTTAAGATTGCGAAAGCTGCGCAGCGTATCGCCGTCCAGCCTCGGAAAGACATTCTCAAACGCCGCATCGAACACCGGCAGCGCCTGTTCAATGTCATACGGCATATAATCGCCGCCGTAGCATATGATGCATTCCTCATGGTCGATGCGGATATTTTTCTCGTACAGATACCGCAGCTGCATGGAATCCCTGGCGACAAGGCAGTGCCCGAAGCATCTCTGCCACAGCCCGTCCCGATCGCGCACGATCAGCGTGGGCGCATATTCCATGCCGCTCAGTTTTCGAAGTACATCCCTGAACATATTATCTCGTCGCGCAGATCAGCATCGGCCTGAACGTCGGGCAGATGGTCTGCTTCATCTCATAATCTTTGGTGGCCTGCTCCAGCTGCGCCTCCAGCTTGCGGATGCGCGATACGCGTATGTTCTCAATGCCGATCTTTTGCGCCGCCTCAATCCGCAGCGTGAGCGCATACTTCTGCTTACGGTACTGTTCGTCGTGCCGCTTCCGGTAATCCGAACGCATATCGATAAACGCGTCCTCGGCGATCTCGGAGGCCTTCGCCGTCAGTGACGTCAGCGTCGCATCATCGAGCGGCTCATTGGGCAGGGTGACCATGCGCTTCTGACCGCGCAGCACTTCGTCCCAGATCATCTTGGATGCCGCCGGGCGGAATGTGCCGTTGTCGTTGATGAATATGGACAGCATGCGCTTGTCCTCCGCGTCGCTGCCCAGGGTGACCTCCCACAGCGTCCAATAGCCGCGCTCGGTGTTCAGCCCCTCAATGTGAAACGCCGGTGCGCCCTGCTTCGGGTGCCAGTACTGGTTCATGCCCAGAACATCCTTGATGCGCGGGTCGGAAACGCTCAGATCCTCGTGGTACACCGTCTCATCCAGCAGATCGCTATCCATGTGCTTCCATGCGTAGTATTCGCGCATCATGCAGTGCATCACGGAATGGAAGGATGCCTGCTGCTGCTCCAGATCCGGATTGGGTTTCAATGTCTTTTCGTCGCGTATGACTTCGCGCACCGCCGCAGCGGCCTTGACCTGCTTCTGCACATCCTTGCCCAGATCATTGGCGAAGGAATTGATGTACTGCGGCTCGGCGATGGACCTGATATAGACCTTCGTGAAGTCCATGTCCGCGCTGTCGGAATCGAGCACATCCTGCATCTTGTCGATACCCAGTTCCTGAAAGATGATATTCAGCTTGCACTCCAGCACCTCGCGCACGCGGTTTTCCACCGTATCCTCCAGCACAAAGTTGTAGACCTCGACATCCTGCGTCTGCCCGATACGGTCCGCACGGCCGATGCGCTGCTCGATCTTCATCGGGTTCCACGGCAGGTCAAAGTTGATCACGATGTGCGCGAACTGCAGGTTCAGGCCCTCGCCACCGGCATCGGTGGAAATCAGGATCTGCTTCTCGCGGCGGAAAGCCGCCAGCGAGGCATTGCGCTCGTCCAGCGACATGCTGCCGTTGATGAGCGTGGTCGTGAACCCTTCAAATTCGCAGAGCTGCTGCAGCGATTTCTGCGTTGCGCAGAACTCCGTAAACAGTATGATCTTGGCGGAATCATCCGTGATTCGTATGTGCTGCAGGATATCCACCAGCTTTTCCGCTTTGGCATCCATGTGCTGTGCCTTGGCACCGTTGGCGAGCATCAGAAGCGTCTCCAGCTCAATGACTTCCTGATCAATGCCCGCAGACATGGTGTGCAGCGTCTCCTCCAGAGATTCTTCCGGATCATTCTCGACCATGTCCTCCGTGAGCACCGCGTGCAGATTGTCCTGCTGATGTTCCAGCGCATAGATGCGCCGCTGCAGCGCGTCCGCAATCGCGTCCGTGCTGGACGACACCAGCCGCTGGAACAGTATCATCAGAAAGCCGATGTACGATTGCCTTCTCTTGACCGCGCGGTTGTACCCTTGGCGCACATATTCCGTCACCGCCTCGTAGAGCTGCCGCTGCAGATCGTGCCGCAGTTCCCACTGCACCTGCACAATCTGCGTATGCCGCGCCTTGAAGAGGGGATGGCCGTCATTGTCCATCGCCTCACGCTTCTCCGTGCGGATCAGATACGGCGCGACCTGTTCGCGCACCACGGCGTTTTGATTCGGAAATGCGGATGCGTCCAGCATGCGCATCAGGCGCAAAAACGGCTGGGACTTGCCCGAATGCGGCGTGGCCGTCAGCAGCAGCAGATTGGGGCTGCTCTGCGAGAGCATCGCGCCCAGCTTATGCCGCGCCACATCGCTGCTCGAGCCGGCCACGCGATGCGCCTCGTCGATGATGATCAGATCCCAGCCACCCGCGACCACCGACTGAATGCGCTCTTCGTTGTACTGCTCCACCTGCTTTGCCGTCCAGCCCTTGCGCCCTTCCAGCGGCTTGATGGCGTCCATCGATGTGATCACATTGTCAAACTGCTCGTAGATATTGCCTTCCGGGTGAATCTTGCGCAGCGTCGCATAGTCCTCCGGCGTGACGATGGTGAAGCGTTCGCCGAACTTCTCCTGCATTTCCGCTTCCCACTGCGTCGTCAGACCCTTGGGGCAGACCACCAGCACGCGATCGATCAGACCGCGCGTCTTCAGCTCCTTGATGATCAGCCCGGCCTCGATCGTCTTGCCCAGACCGACCTCGTCCGCCAGCATATAGCGCACTTCGTTGGTCGCCATCGCACGTTCCACGCAGTAGCGCTGATGCGGCAGCGGAATCACGCTTTCGCTCACATCGAACACAATGCCGTTGGCCAGCTCGTTTTGCACGCGGCACCACGCCGCCACGAAGCGCACAAACGAATCCTCGCAAGCGGCGAGTGTGCCGGTCTGCGCAAGCTCGTCTGCGCTGACGGAGAACACCTTGTTGTCTGAGGCATCATAGACCTTGCAGGTCGTGATGCCCCAGAGCGTCTTTACTTCAATCAACTGAACGGCATGACCGCTGCGCTTGTGCAGCGCATAATCGCCGACAGAAAACATAGAATCAGTCCTTTGACGGATAATGATGGGTTTAACCCCTCAGTCTGCTTCGCAGCCAGCTCCCCTTTCAGGGGCGCCTTTTGGAACGCACCGCGTCCCAACTCCTTGCCGCCCCTGAAAGGGGAGGGGGACCGCAAGGCGATAAACCGAAGGTTTGTCGGTCTGCCTTTGGCAGACTGCCGACGGTCGAATCTTGCAGATTCGAGCGCGGCACCGCGAGCGGTGGAGGGGTTCAGATCATATTGCACGCGTTGTCGTAGTACATCAGCAAGGATGCATCCTCCTGCAGCACATCCTCCGGCAGGCGATTACCGACGGCCACGATCGTCTTGTAATCGCGGTTGGCCCAGCAATCATCAAAGCCCGCGCGGATGGACTCCAGTC
>CAVINP010000124.1:0-5478 GCA_963643985.1 bacterium | reverse complement strand
TCTTGTTTTCGCGCTCGACCTTCACGCCCTCCTTGGCCTCAATGGCCTGATGCAGGCCGTCGGAATAGCGGCGTCCGACCATGAGTCGGCCGGTGAACTCGTCCACGATCACAACCTGACCGTCCTTGACGACGTAGTCCACATCGCGCTTCATCATTTTGTGGGCACGCAGCGCACCCAGTATGTGATGATACAGCTCCTGATTTTCCGGATCGGTCAGGTTCTCGACCCGGAAGAAGGCCTCGGCCTTGCGCACGCCTTCCTCGGTCAGGGAAATCGTCTTGTCCTTGTCGTCCTTAATGAAGTCGCCGGGCTGGGTGACGTTGCCCTCCTTGTCCTGAATGCACTCGCGCAGGCCGCGGGCGACAAACTGGTTGGCGAAGGAATACATCTCCGTGCTCTTCTCGCCGCGGCCGGAAATGATCAGCGGCGTACGGGCCTCATCGATCAGTATCGAGTCGACCTCATCGACGATGGCAAAGTTCAGCTCGCGCTGCACCAGGTTTTCCTTGTAGGTGACCATGTTGTCGCGCAGATAGTCAAAGCCGAACTCGTTGTTGGTTCCGTAGGTGATGTCGGCATTGTAGGCAACCTGGCGCTGTGCAGGCTCCAGATCGTGCACGATCAGGCCGACGCTCAGGCCCAGGAAGCGGTAAACCTTGCCCATCCATTCGCTCTGGAAGCGGGCCAGGTAGTCATTGACGGTGACGATGTGCACGCCCTTGCCCGGCAGCGCGTTCAGTATCGCGGGCAGGGTCGCCGTCAGCGTCTTGCCTTCACCGGTCTTCATCTCGGCGATGCGCCCCTGATGCAGCACGATGCCGCCGATGAGCTGCACGTCAAAGGGACGCTGCCCCAGTACGCGCACCGCGGCCTCGCGCACGAGCGCGTAGGTCTCCGGCAGCAGTTCGTCAAGATCCGTGCCGCCCCGGGCGCGGACGCGCAGCTGCTGCAGCTTCTCGCGCATCTGCGCGTCCGTCAGCTTCTGCATGTCCGGCTCCAGCGCATTGATGCGGTTTACAATCTTCTGAATTTTCTTCAGCTCGCCCTCATTCGTGCTCGCCAGAAACTTTTTTAAGAAATCAAACATCTCGATCCTCCAAGTGCGCATACTCCGCGCTTCTACCAGTATAACACAGATTGCATGCCTTTGACAAATATCTCATGCAAAATTACGGAATATTTTCCATATCGCCGTTGCCCGATACGGCGCGGCGCAGCTCGTAGCGCAGCCGTTCGCTCTTTTTCATGCCGTTCAGGAAGGCTTTGTACGCCTTTTTGCCCAGAGCATACGTCTCCTTGTCGGCGCTGTTCCCCGAGTATCGCAGCGTAGCCAGAGCAGAGGCGAATGCGGGATAGCTGCCGTTGGGCACGGTCTGCACCACGCGCTCGGCAAAGGCCTGCGCCGTCTCGCCGCCCTGCGGCACGAGGCCGTAGCGGGCAAGGAGCGTCAGTATCGCGCGGTAGAGCAGCAGACAGGCCGCAGTCGTATCCTTCGTTGCCGCCGCCAGCTTCAGCGGGTCGCTCGCCGCGATGCGCTTTTTGAGCCACAGCACGAGCAGTACGATCAGCGCCGTAAGCAGAAGCAGGGCAAGCAGTATCCACAACCACGTCAGGTTTCTGTCGTCGTTTTGATTTTCGTCCTGATTTTCGGGCTGATCCTCGGGTTCGTCTTCGGGGGTGTCATCACTCCGGTCATTGCTTTGATCATCGGGCGTGTCATCACTCCGGTCATCGTTCCGGTCTTCATTGTCGTTTTGATCCTCGGGCGTATCGCCTGCGGAATCATCGTTGTTTTCCCCGTCCGGCGTATCCGAGCCGGCGGAGGTATCGGCGATGCCGCCGTCCTCGCTGCCCTCGTCGCCGTCGGTTCCCTCACCGTGGCTGACGCCGCCGTTGTCATCGTCGGGATCGGGCGTGCCGCCGTTGTCGTCCTCGCCTGCAGTTTCGTCCGATTCGCCCTGTGACTGTTCCACGGCACGTGCGGTAGGGTCAAAGGCCGTCCAGCCGATGCCGTTCAGATAGACTTCGACCCATGCATGGGCGTTCCTGCCGGTGACGATCGTCTCGCCGTCGGCCTCGGCCTGCACATAATAGCCCTCGACGTAGCGGGCGGGTATCCCCGCTATGCGGCAGAGCACCGTCATGGCAGAGGCAAAGTAGCTGCAGTAGCCCTGCTTTTCCTCCAGCAGGAAGCGGGAGACAAAGTCCTGCCCGTCATCGGGATAGTCGGTCTCCAGCGTGTATTTGTAGTTCCCGGCCAGGTATTCCTGAATCGCATAGGCCTTTTCCACGGGACTTGTCTTATCCTGCGTCAGTTCCACCGCCAGCGCGTACACCTGAGAGTCAATGCCCTCGGGCAGGGCGGTGTAGTTGGCAACGGCTTCGTCGTAACCCGCGTCCTGTTTATCCTGTGCCGTTTGGGCCGCGGCAATGAGTGCGGCGCTGCTTTGGGGCAGTGAGGCGGTGAAGGTATAGCTGTCACCGGCCTGCGTCTCGCGGGTCAGGAAAATCTCGCCCGCCACGTTGTAGTAGACGGCGTTGGACAGATCCATGTCAAAGGAGGTCATGTGTGCGGGCACAAAGAGCGTGCTTGTGCCATCGGAGAGCATCTCCACCGAAACCTCGACCGTGTCAAAGCCCTGCGTGCCGATGTCTGCATCGAAGGCATCGTCGCGGGTCGCGCTGTGCGTGAAGTCATAGTAGAGGTAGCGTGCCTTCGCCTGATCATCTATCCAGGAATAGCCTGTGTAGGTGCGGCGGACCGAACCGCGCAGCAGCAGCGTGGTGTCGGTCTTCACCTTCATGACCGTATCATCGGAGGGGTTGGCCGGGCCGCCCAGCATGGCCGTGACGTGATCGTTCACCAGTCCGGCATGGTCATAGCCCTTCTCGGCGATGGAAAACGCCACGCGCTGCTCGGTAAAGCGCACATAGTCGTCCACGACGCTGCGGATGCGCTCGGCCAGATTTTCAAGCGGCTCCCACGTGACGCGCGCGGAGGGCGTGACGAGCATGGCCACGATCACCAGCACCAGCGCGGGCAGCAGCAGTGCGGGGCGCACGCCGTCCGCCCTGTGCACCTGCGAAGCCAGTCCGAAGGCCGCCAGCCCCGCCGCGAGGCCGGGCAGTGCCGCCCAGACGGAAGTGTTTTCATTCAGGCTCAGGCCGCAGAGCACCGCCGCCACCTCGAGCGTCAGCGCCATGGGCACGCCGCCGGGGGATCTCAGCAGCAGCGCCATGATCGCGCCCAGCAGTATGGCCAGGGCCAGCGTGCCGCCCGAAGCCGCGGAGGCATACTTTGCAAAGAAAGTCTCATCGGCCGTGCCGGCTGCGGCAAACTCGCCTATGGCCGAGCGCAGGCCACTCATGTTCGCGGCAAGCACCGCGCCCAGCGCCACGGCAATCGCCGCAGCCGCCGCGAGGGTGAAGCCCGCCCTGCGCCGCGTCAGCGCAAGCACCGCCGCCACGGCGATCGCCGCGGGATAGGCGCAGACCCAGGATACGTCAAAGCCCAATGCGCGTGCTGCAAAGCACGCCGTGCAGCCGGCCATCAGGCCGGCCGTCAGCACCGTGCAGAGCATACGTGTCAGTTTCTCCATTATTGTTCCTCACTCCAGGGATTGAGCTGCTCCACAATCGCGCCCGACATGCGGATGCGCTCGAGCATTTCCAGCGACTCGCTGCGCCTGTCCTCGCTCACCCAGATGAATTTCACGCAGACGCCGCTCAGCTGCATGCGCATGGCAATGTCCGCCGTGCGGCCCGTCAGCCGCGAGGTGATCAGCACCGCGCCGCCCGTGCGCTGGAAACGGCCCATCATGAGCATCAGTATCTGCTCGTAGGGATAGGGGCTGTCAAAGGCCACGCGCGTGAGCGCCTCGCAGAACGCGGGCAGCTCCTCGGCAGAGCGCGAGGCCAATTCCTGCGGATGCGAGGACTGCAGCGGCATGCGCACGGGATAGCCGCCGTCCAGCTGGGCCTTTGCTGCGCCCAGTGCCGCCTCGCAGATGGCATCCTCCAGCGTCAGTTTCTGGTCATTGAGTGCCGTGATTTCGCTCAGATCGGGAATAATCAGCGTGTCGGGGCGTGCGCTCTCCTCGAAGGTGCGCACCATCACTTCGCGCTTTTTCAGCGTCAGCTTCCAGTGCACCTTCTTGAGCTCGTCGCCGTCCTGCCAGCGGCGCACGTCCGAGGGCGATGCATTGTCCTCGGGGGCGCGGGATATGAACTCCGGCCCCATGTCCGAGGCCTTGAGCATCATCAGCTGCTGGGATCCGGGGCGCGGACAGACCTCAATGCGCAGGTGCTTTTTGTCGACCTTCCGCGAAAATTCAAACAGCGCAAACAGGTCCGATACGCCCACGGACGCCACACCCACCTCGTAGATGCCGCGGTGCGGGCAGGGGATCACGTGCCGGAACTGCCGCGTCACAAACGGCGGGGCGTTGACGATGATGCTCTCCTGCGATTGGCTGAGCGTGAGCCAAATCTGCCCCACGGGCAGTATGCACTTGTGGTTCAGCGTCAGCTGCGTCATAAGCCGATCGCCGCGGCTGACCCTCGGCTTTACGCCGCGGATGCCGACCCGGGCGGTCAGAAGCGTTATCAGCACCGAGGCCAGAGAGTACAGCGTCATCAGCATCAGCAGCGCCGCCAGCAGATAGTACACCCGCGTACCCGTGGCCAGACCCGCGCTCAGCAGCGCAAGCATGGCCGCCAGGACACCGAAGAAGCGCATTCTCATTTCACTTTCACCGGCACGGTCACGCCCGAGAGCACGTTTTGCAGCACGCGTTCGGCGGTCATGTTGCGCATACGTGCCTCCGGGGAGAGCACGAGCCTGTGCGCGAGCACCGAGGGTGCCATCTTGAGCACATCCTCGGGCACAACATAGTCCCTGCCTGCCAGCAGTGCGCAGGCCTGAGCGGCACGCAGCAGCGATATCGCGGCACGCGTGGACACGCCCAGCTGCAGCGCAGGGTTCTTGCGCGAGGCAGCGGCGATGGCGGATATGTAGGCGCGGATCTCCCTGGAGGTGTGCACGCCCTCGACCTCCTGCTGGAGGCGGAGTATATCCGAAGCGGTGCAGATGGGCTTGAGTTCCTCCATGGGGCGTGCGCCGCCGGTGTATCTCTCCAGTATGTCCGCCTCTTCATCGGCGGTCGGGTAGCCGATGGATATGCGCATGAAAAAGCGGTCCAGCTGCGCCTCCGGCAGCGGATAGGTGCCCACAAAGTCCACGGGATTCTGCGTGGCCAGCACGATAAAGGGCTGCGGCAGACGATAGGTTGTGCCGTCGACCGAGACCTGGCCCTCCTCCATCACCTCCAGCAGTGAGGACTGCGTCTTGGGCGATGTGCGGTTGATCTCGTCGGCCAGCACGATCTGGCTCATGATCATGCCCGGCTTGTATTCCAGCTCGCCGGTCTTGAAATTGACGATGGAAAAGCCCGTGATGTCCGAGGGCGTCACGTC
>CAVINP010000123.1:0-5513 GCA_963643985.1 bacterium | reverse complement strand
TGCAAGCAAATCCACTCGAAACTGCACATGTCTCATTTTAGAAACACACTCTAGGATCCCCTGATTAATTCGGCGGCGAATCTGAGCGTGCTGGTCGCAACTGCTGTTACGAAATTCACTGCTCAGCTTACCACTTCATTTAATCAGTGTATCCATTACTGCCAAGGGTGCATGCCTTTGGCAGTTTTTTAAAATCGGCAACAAAGCGCAGGAAGATTGCGTCTAAAGGAAAACTGCAATGATCTGTCGGAGGAGAACGGATGAGAAAATATTGCGCAATAACCGTGCTCGTGCTGCTGATATCGGGCCTGTTTGCGGCAGCAGCCGAAGGAAGCCTTCCCGAGGGCTGGCAGCCGGACATCACATCGCTGATGGATGCGGCGGATGTGCCCGACACGAGCGAAATACGCTATGAAAATACCTATGACGAGGGTGTGAGCGTGGACAGCCACGACATCGCCTGCGAAATCACCGTAAACTCCGTGGTGTACGGCTGCGAGTTTACCTTTGAGGTGACGGGCGAAACCGTAGAGGACTGGAGCGCCGTGCAGGACTGGCTGGGCAGCATCATAACTGCTGCGGCTTCCGCGGCCGGCAGCGATGCCGAGTCGCTGGCAAAGGCCATCGATGCGGCGATCATTGACGCACGCATGACGGACACCACCGACGCGCTTTGGACGCAGGACCGCTTCGCAGTGGCGCTGATTCGGGTGTCCACGCCTTTTTATCCGGAACTTAAGATCGGCAAGAACGGTGACGATACGAAGAAGCTTCAGCAGAGACTGATCGAGCTGGGCTTTTTGAGCGGCAGCGCGGACGGCATTTACGGCGAAGGCACGAAGGCCGCAGTCGAGGCGCTGGAGGAATACATACGTGAGCTGGAGACGGATGTGATCAAGGCCAACCCCACGCCCACACCGACACCGGCAGCCATTCCGACCCCGGAGCTCACCGCGGCGGCGACCGCGCAGAGTTCCGAACATGAGATGACGCTCGTGCCCAAAACAACCGAGGTGCCCCTGCCGACGCCCTCGCCCGAGGCCACACACGCGCCGATGGATGTGGCCGATGACGCGCTGCTGCGTCAGCCGCTGACGGAGGTGGACGGCATTGCCGAGAACACGCTTCAGGCCTACATCTACTCCGACAGCTTTGTGAGCGCCCGTACCGCGCTGGCTCAGGGCGATACCGGTGAAGACGTGATGCGCATTCAGAGAAAGCTCCTCTGCCTGGGCTGCTCCGCAGATGAACCCGACGGGAATTACGGCACAGGCACCGCGCGGGCTGTCAGAATTTTTCAGCATTACAACGGCCTGAGCGAGACCGGCGAGGCCGACATCGAGACGCAGACGCTGCTCTTTTCCGCCGATGCACAGGCACCGACCTATGCGATACTCTCGGAAGGCTCGAGCGGCGATGACGTGAAGACGCTTCAGACCAGGCTGCGCATACTGGGCTTTACCAATATCAGCGCGGACGGCCACTACGGCTCGGGTACCAGGACTGCCGTCGAGACGCTGCAGCAGTACATGATATCGACGGGCCTGGATGAGACCGTTGAAGTCAACGGCATTGCCGATCCCATGCTTCTGGACAGCTTCTATTCGGGCAGCTTCCCGGACATCCCCACGCAGCTCTCCGCGGGCGATACCGGCGCGGATGTGGCACGCGTGCAGCGCAGACTCAGCGGGCTGGAATTTTATGAAGGCTCTGCAGACGGCAACTACGGCGAACGGACGGCCGAGGCGATCACCGCCTTCCAGAAGCGCCACAAGCTTACAAAGAGCGGTGTGGCGGATCTGCAGACGCTGGCCATGCTCTTCTCCTCGAACGCCCAGAAGGCACTCAAACCCTACCTGATCAAGGTTTCGACCGACGATCAGCGCGTGTATGTCTATACGCTCGACGATGACAACGAGTATACGGTGCTGTACAAGGAAATGAAGTGCTCCACCGGCCGTGACGCCACGCCCACGCCGAAGGGCACGTATACCTCCACCACGGGACCCGGCGCCAGATGGCACTACTTTACGAAGTTCGACTGCTGGGCGCAGTATGCCTTCTACATTGAGGGTGACATCATGTTCCATTCCGTGCTCTATGCCGAAAAGGAGGGCAAGGTGACGCAGTCCTCGGTGAACAACCTGGGCAGGAAGGCTTCGCACGGCTGCGTGCGCCTGAGCGTTGAGGACGCGAAGTGGATATACGAAAACTGCCCCGGCAAGACGACGGTGATCGTCTACTGAGGCTGAGGGAACAGAGAACGGGGAAAAGGGATCAGATGCGGTACGGGGAGTGCCGGCAACTATCCCTGCTCCCCGTCCTGTTCTTTTTCCAGCTTTTCAACCAGCTTGCGGATGCGCTCGCGGGCGAAGCTCTGCTGCAGCATCCGGTCCTCGTCTTTGGGCAGTTCGTCGCCCATCAGCGATACAAACTGGCTCACCTTCAGCCCCAGCGCGTCCTGCATGTCCCGATCCGAACCCCTGGGCGAAACCAGGTAGTAGCACAGCAGGGAGTCCTTCTGACCGATGCGGTGGGCGCGGTCCTCGGCCTGGGAGTGCACCGCAGGCGACCAGTCCAGCTCGCCGAAGACCACGCAGCTGGCACGCTGCAGGTTCAGACCGCTGGCACTGCGCAGCGATATGCACAGCAGGTCGCACTTGCCCTGCATGAACATATCCGCCGCACGCTCCTTCTGCGCGTCCGTCTCACGTCCGGTGATAAACTGTGGCTTGAGGGACTTCAGTTCCTCGGCATAGATGTCCATCACGGCGTGGTGGTGCGCCATCAGCAGTACGCGCTCGCCGCTCTCGACCAGCGCACGCACGAAGGCCGCCACGAACGGCGCTTTGGCTACCCCCGTGGCCTGACGCTGGCGCTGACAGATGGCATCCTCGATGATGGAGCGCTGCGCGGGGTCGCTCGTTGCACGCAGCAGTGAGAGCTGCTTGACAACGGGCAGCATCATTTCCCGATAGACGCTGTCATTCCAGTCGATTTCCTGCACCAGGCGGCGCTTGGGTGCCAGCTCGGTCAGCACTTCATCCTTCATGCGCCTCAGCATCAGTCCCTCGCGCCGCAGATACTGTCCCAGCAGTTCGGGCTTGGCCACCACGGCACTGTTGTAGCCGTAGCACCACTCGCGCGAGAAACTTTCCCAGTCGCCCAGAAAATGAAAATCGAGTATATTGACCACGTTCCAGATCTCGCCGCCGTTGTTGTAGATCGGCGTGCCGGAGAGGCCGATGCAATTTTCGCAAGCCTGGGAGAGCAGGCTCGCGGCGGAATATTTGCTGCTGCCGTTGCGGCGAAGCTCCTGAATTTCATCAAATATCACCGTTTTGAAGCCGCACTCGGGCAATACGTCCTTCCAGCCGCGCAGCAGCAGGTAGTGTGTCAGATAGATGTCGGCCTCGGGCAGCGAATAGGGTTTTAAACCCTTGATGACGTGCACGCGCAGCCTCCCGTCGGGATTGATGAAGCGTGTGATTTCGCTCTGCCAATTGCGCAGCAGATGTGGCGGCGCGACGATGATGGCGGGATAGGCCGCGGTGGTCGCCAGAAAGGCCAGCGCCTGCACCGTCTTGCCCAGCCCCATGTCGTCCGCCAGCAGGCAGCGGCGGGTGCTCAGCAGGAAGGCAAGGCCCTGCTTCTGAAAGTCCAGCAGTTGCCCCGAAAAGCTGTCATTGGGTGGCACGGCCGTCTGCGGCATGCGCAGCGCTTCCTCACGGCGTACGGCGTATTCGCGTGCTTCGGCAAGGGCAGCATTCCAGCGCTCACGATCGCTCTCACGGATTTCCAGCGGGTAGCGCAGCATCAGCCAGTTCAGATCGCCCACGGTGCGCCGATGTGCCGTGAAGCGTGCCACGCCGCGCCCGCGGCCGTCACAGCCGGGGAAGAGGCGCTTGGCCAGTTCCGTTACGCAGGGCTCGGCCTTGATCGTCCAGCATTTGGAGCGGCGGTTGTAGGACAGTGTGCCGTAGCAGTGCCCATCGGGCGCGGCATCGCGCAGGTAGGCGGGATAATTGTCAACAGGAAAACGGTAATCGCTGATATCGTTCACGGCAGAGCCACCCCCCAAAGTCGATCAAGTGAAAGCAGGCAGACAGGCTTGCCGCCGATGACCTCGGGCAGGCGGCAGGGGCGCTGGGATACGATGATGAGCGCACTCAGCTCGGGCGACTCGGCGTAGCGTTCGACCTGGGCACGCAGGCGGGCGGAGACGGGTCGCCCTTTCTTGACCTCTATGCCCACGCCGTCACAGAAGAAATCGATGCGCCTGCCGGGGCCGAGACGGTATTCGTGAATATAGGCCAGCCCGGCCCCGTCCAGCGCAAGGGCGATGGCATCGTGTATGTCACTCTCTTCCGGCATGGCGCAAATGCGTATGCCGGAGAGTGCTGTCAGTATTGTCTGAATCTGATCGTTCATGTTTTAAGTAAATCTGCCAGTTCTCCCGGCAGCGGCGAATCGATGATGATGCGCTCACCCGTGCAGGGTTGGTTCAGTTCGATGCGGGTTGAGTGCAGGGCAAAGCGCCCGGGCAGTCGCGGATCCTCCCGTCCGTAGAGGAAATCGCCAATGATCGGGTGGCCGATGGCGGACAGATGCACGCGAATCTGATGCGTACGCCCCGTTTCCAGCCTCAGCCGCACCAGCGAGGCCGAAGAAGCGCTTTCGATCACGCGGTAGTGCGTGATCGCCTGTTGGCCGTTGACGGGATCGACGATTCGGCGGACGGTGGCGGCATTTTCCTTGGCAATGGGCAGATCAATGCGGCCCGCACCCGACATAGCACCCTCGACCACCGCCAGATATTCGCGCACGAAGCGCGGGGTGTGCAGATCGCGCTGCAGCAGCTGACAGGCGTGGGCATGGCCGGCCGCTGCCATCAGGCCGCTCGTGCCGCGGTCGAGGCGGTTGAGCGGGCGAAACACGAAGCCCTCGCCATAGCGGTATCGAAGGCGGTTTTCCAGAGTGCCCGTGGGTTGTTTGGGCGTGCACTGACAGGCCAGCGGCGCTGTCTTGTCGATGATGAGCAGGTCACTGTCCTCATAGACCACGTTGACATAGCCGGCCTCGGCTTTGACGGATTTGGAAGGCGCATCCTCCGCCAGATCCACCGTTATGCGGTCG
This sequence comes from bacterium, assembly GCA_963643985.1. Taxonomy (GTDB): domain Bacteria; phylum Bacillota; class Clostridia; order Christensenellales; family Aristaeellaceae; genus SFTH01. Next base: position 377 of record CAVINP010000123.1, on the reverse strand, counting down.
CCCGCCTGTAGCAGGTAATCCGCATGCACGGGCAGGGCGTTTACGCAGATGCCGTTTGCAGCCTTTGCGGTACAGTACTGGCGGTAGGACAGCTTCATATCTCCGCGCACGAAGTATTTGATTTTGCGCCCCGCATCCTTTTCAGCGGCCACAGCCGTCAGCCTGGTCATAGATTGCTTCTCCATGTTTTTTATCCATTATAGCACTGTTTTTGTGATCGGGCAAATTACTTTTCGTGACTTGAATAAAACAGCAAAACGCTGTATAATACCGATGGGCTTTTCTCCAAAATTGTCTGTCCCGCCTGACACAGCACCCAAACAGATGCCATGCGGCGGGACAGTGATCTATATGAAGAAGGAGGGGGCCTTCAATGC
>CAVINP010000122.1:4056-5528 GCA_963643985.1 bacterium | reverse complement strand
CTGCTGTTACGAAATTCACTGCTCAGCTTACCACCTCATTTAATCAGTGTATCCTAAGAATCCTCCTTTCGGATTTGCGAACGGAATCCCCTGACGCATCCGAAGGGGGAGGGGTTCATCAAAAGAATAATACGGAGTGATATCATATGAATGCATTGGATTTGCTCAAAGAGCGTGGATTTGTCAAGCAGGTAACCTTCGAAGATGACCTCTACAAGGCCTTCGATCAGGAAATGGTGCCCTTCTACATCGGCTTTGACCCGACCGCAGACTCCCTGCACATCGGCCACTACATTCCGATCATGGCCATGGCGCATCTGCAGAAGGCCGGCCACAAGCCCTATGCACTGATGGGCGGCGGCACGGGCATGATCGGCGATCCCTCCGGCAAGAGCGACCTGCGCAAGGTGCTGACCGTTGAGGACATCGACAACAACGTCGCACACATCAAAAAGCAGATGGAGTCCTTCCTGGACTTCGATCCCGCGAAGAAGAACTGCGCCGTGATTGTCAACAACGCCGACTGGCTGCGCACGCTCAACTATATCGACTTCCTGCGTGACGTGGGCGCACTGTTCTCTGTCAACCGCATGCTCACCGCCGAGTGCTACAAGCAGCGCCTCGAGCGCGGCCTGACATTCCTGGAGTTCAACTACATGCTCATGCAGAGCTACGATTTTCTCGAGCTAAATCACCGCTACGGCGTCAAGCTGCAGTGCGGCGGCGATGATCAGTGGTCGAATATGCTCTCCGGCGCGGACCTGATCCGCCGCAAGGATCAGAAGGACGCCTTCGCACTCACCTTCCAGCTGCTGCTCACGCACGACGGCAAGAAGATGGGCAAGACCGAGAAGGGCGCACTCTGGCTCGATCCCGCCAAGTGCTCTCCCTACGACTTTTATCAGTACTGGCGCAACGTCGACGATGCGGACGTTGAAAAGTGCCTGGGTCTGCTGACTTTCCTGCCCATGGACGAGGTGCGCCGCCTGGGTGCGCTGCAGGGCAGCGAGATCAACGAGGCCAAGCGCGTGCTGGCGTTCGAGGTCACCAAGAACGTCCACGGCGAGGAAGAGGCCACGAAGGCCCAACAGGCGGCAGAGGCGCTCTTCGGCGGCGGCGCTTTGGCGGGCAGCGTGCCCACCACCGAAGTTTCCGCAGAGGAACTGGCGGCGGACAACCGCATCGTGGCACTGATTGCCAAGGTCGGCCTGTGCAAGAGCAACGGCGAGGCCAGAAAGACCATTCAGGGCGGCGGCCTGTACATCGGCGACGAGAAGGTCACGGACGTGGATTTCCGCGTGACCGAGGATATGCTCTCGGGCGAGGGCCTGCTCGTGCGCAAGGGCAAGAAGAGCTATCACCGCTTCGTGAAAAAGTAATAACACTCACTGAAAAGGGCTGCCCCGCGGGGCAGCCCTTTTCAGTCGTTTCCGTTTGTGTAGTAAAAGTTGTAATTGCCGATGTTGCAGCAC
>CAVINP010000122.1:0-4046 GCA_963643985.1 bacterium | reverse complement strand
ATGCGGCAGCACAGATCGTCCTCATCCCACGGGTCGCTCGCATCCGCTGCCTGATAGTAGAGCGCGTCGCTGTCGATCGTACGCTTGCCCGCAAGCACTGCATGCGCCGCACGCAGGCTTTCGTCATCGTAGCGTTCACCGGCGGGAAACTGCTGCTGGTCGCTGAGCACCCCGCCCAGATCATCGGAAAACCAGCCGCTGTTCACGCGATTTATCACCAGCGAACCCAGCGCCAGTTTCGTATCGTAGCTCTCGTCCCCGGCCAGCGCGTATATCGTCCGTGCCAGACGCACTGTCGCGCGATCCTCGGTAAAACAGACGGTCGGCAGCAGCAGGGCAGCGGTGAATATGAGTATCGGCAGTATCAGGTACCGCCTTCGCATACGCATCACCCCGAATATCGTATAATTCTTCGCTCATTATACGATATCGGGCGTACAATTGTCAATCAATTTGTAATACTTTCGAAATAAAAGCAAACAATCGGAAATATTTTCATATTCCTACCCAAATGCGCGCAAAAAAATTCCTTCCCAAACAGGGAAGGAAAGTGGCGATGCGGAAGGGGCTCGAACCCTCGACCTCCAGCGTGACAGGCTGGCATTCTAACCAACTGAACTACCGCACCATATGGGCCTTCAGGGACTTGAACCCGGGACCGATCGGTTATGAGCCGACTGCTCTGACCAACTGAGCTAAAGGCCCGGACAAGCTCGTTGCGGGCTTGAAAAAAATTGGCGACCTCTACGGGACTCGAACCCGTGTTACCGCCGTGAAAGGGCGGTGTCTTAACCGCTTGACCAAGAGGTCACACACGCGTCGGGGTGACAGGATTCGAACCTGCGGCCCCATGCTCCCAAAGCACGTGCGCTACCAAACTGCGCTACACCCCGACGTTACGTTCAGTGCCGTGCCCCGAAGCGACATTAAGTATTATAGCAACGAAACACGTATTTGTCAATAGGTTTTTTGATAAAATCTGTATTATGCCGCTCCGGCTTTCTTCGAAGCGGGAGCGGCATGCAGCATTTCAGCATGTGACCGTCATCGAAATCTCATTGCAGCCGTCCTGCGTGTATCGATAGCCGATGTCTTTGGCGGCGTGCTCCGCCAGCTTGCGGGAAAGTTCGTCCATATTAACCAGCGGATTGACGGCCGGCGCCGCCCAGCTGTAGCACAGCGTGCAGGACCGCTTGCGATCGGAATATTCCAGGCTGAAATCCATCTGTGTGCGTGCATCGACCACAGGCAGTATCGTCTGCAGGTAGACTTCTTCGATGGCGGCATCAACGCGGTAGAGCAGCTCCGGCGTAAACAGCTTTTTGAGCGCGAAGGCGTGAATCTCGCTGATGAAGCCCAGGTAATCCAGTTCGCCCGGCAGAAAGCTCTTGCGCACCCAGTCCAGACCGTTGATGAAGCAGCGCGTGCGCTCTTTCTCGGGATGGTTGAATATCTGATCGGGCGTGCCGTCCTCATAGATGATGCCCTGATCCATGTAGAATATCCGCGTGGAGAGCGTCTTGGCCAGATGCATGGCGTGCGTGACGATCAGCATGGTCATGCCTTCCTGCGCCAGATGGCTGATTACGGCCTGTACCTCGGCCACCATGGTGGGGTCGAGTGCGGAGGTCGGCTCGTCAAAGAGTATGATTTCCGGCTCCATGGCCAGCGTGCGCGCGATGGCGACACGCTGCTTCTGTCCGCCGGAGAGCTGCTCGGGATACTTCAGTTCACGGCCGGCCAGCCCCACGGCCCGCAGCAGCTTCATGCCGCGCTCATAGGCGTCCGCCTTGGACAGCCCCAGCACTTTCATGGGCGCATACATGATGTTCTCAATCACGTTCATGTGCGGATAAAGGTTGAAGCTCTGAAACACCATGCCCATCTTCCGCCGAATCAGGTGCAGCGGACAGCCCTTGGCGCATACATCCACGCCGTCCACCAGAATCCTGCCCGAAGTGGGCGTTTCCAGACGGTTCAGACAGCGCAGAAAGGTGGATTTACCCGTGCCGGACGGTCCGATGATGGAGATGACCTCGCCCTTTTGAATGGTTGCATTCACGTCCTTCAGGGGTGTTGTATCCGAAAATTCCTTTCTCAGGTGCTCAACGGTGATCATGCTTTCACACCTCCCGGAAGATTATTCGCATCATCTGTCCTGCCGGCGTATTTGGGCATCAGCTTTTTTTGAAGCAACTTCATTACGCCCAGCAGCAGGAATGCGACAATGAAGTAGATCAGGGCGACGCTCAGCAGCGGCACGATGGCCTCGTAGGTATTGCTGCGGATGATATCGCCGACCTTGGTCAGATCTTTGACGGCGATGTAGCCGACCACGGCCGTACCCTTCATGAGGCTGATCAGATTGCTGAAGTAGCCCGGCAGCATGCTGCGGACGGCCTGCGGCAGGACGATGCCGCAAAACGCCTGATATTTGGTCAGTCCCGTCGCGAGCGCGGCTTCTGTCTGGCCGACATCCACGCCCCTGATGCCGCCCTCAAACAACTGCGCCATGTACGCGCCGAACACCAGACCGAAACCCAGAATCGCAACAACGACATTGGAAACGGCGGATTTTCCGAAGACAATGTAGTAGAGCATCATCAGTATCACAACCACGGGCAGACCCTGCATCAGCCGCGAATAGATATCGGCGAGGATTTTTAAAATGCGGGATTTGGACATCGCCATGGCACAAAAGAGCGCGCCAAGCAGATTGGCCAGAACAAAGCCCGCCAGTGTGATGATCAGCGTTACGAGCAGCCCGTGCAACACGGATATCCAGCGATCCTCCTGAATGAGCGTGCGATAGATGCTCCTTCCAAAGCTTGTCTTGTAGCCGCTATCCGTGTCTGCATCGGGTGAATCCTGTTCGACGGTTACGAGCGCGGGCGAATCGAACCTGTCTGCATTGACGATGGGTACAAACTTCTGCGTATAATAGGGATCGGAGAAGTTGACGCTTTGCGCACGCGCCTCCGTCCAGGAAATCTGTCCGGCCGCCAGATCATAGCGCCCGCTGGTGATGCCGCCCAAGATGCCGGTAAAATCGATGTCCTCAATTTTGAGCGCATAGCCGTATTCGCGGCAGAAACCTGCTATGATGTCGACCTCGTAGCCCACATGTTGGTTGTTGATCTTGAAGGAAAAGGGCTTCAGCGTGCTGGTCGTTGCAAAGGTCAGCGTTCCGTTTTCGCCCGTTTTGGGAATATCCACGGCTTCCCAATCGTGGGGATAGAGCCAGTAATTCTGTTTCTCCTCCAATGCGCCGCTTTCCTTCAACGAGGCGATATACTCGTTCAGTTTTGCACGCAGCGCATCGCCTTGCTCTGTCTTTGCGAATACCGTTCCGACATCGTAGACCGCAAACGGTACATCCAGATAACCCAGGTTCGTATATTCCTGCACGAGCGTGTAGTAGTTGACGGTGGGCAGTGCGGCAAAGTCGATCTTGTTCTTCTCAAGCGCAAGTGCCACATCCGTGATGCTGTTGAAATACTGTATCTCGGCATCGGGCAGCTTGGCCCAAATGATCGCATCCTGCGGTGTGCCGGTCATGACACCCGCCGTCTTGCCCTCCAGCAGCGCAAATACCTCATCATCCGATTCGGCAAGGGCCGAACAGCCTAGGCACAACATGGCCGTCAGCAAAAGACAAATCAGTCGGGCGCATATGGTTTTTGTTTCGTTCATGGGTTCATCTCCTCATCCGGATATTGCATGTTCTTCATAGGCAAAACGCCTCTTATCGGCAAAATCAACTCCGATAAACAGTATAACACCGGCAAGTGAATTTCTCAACATATCCGATGGTGTTTCAAAAATACAAATTATTTAAAATGCTCGGCAAATTGTGCCTGAGGATAAAATATTAACGGAATCCATGTATCGAATGAGGGGGAAAAACCATAACCGCAGTCTGCATCATCGTACTTGTCGTCGGCATAATCCTGTACATCTACGCCTCGTCCGTCGCTTACGTCCTCACCGACGGCTCGCTCAGTAGCGGCTATGTCTGCAGCATTTTTGGTTATGTGCGCCCCGCT
>CAVINP010000121.1:0-5556 GCA_963643985.1 bacterium | reverse complement strand
TTCCGTCGGCGGCAGAAAGAGCAAGACCGTCACGGTGCCGTTTGACGGCCTGTCGTATCCGCAATCGTGGGCACAGGCCATGCAGACCCGGCGCAGGGCGAGCCTGTATGTCCGGGCCTGTGACAACAACGGCAGCATCTCCGAGGCGTATGCGGTGGAGGGCTTTGAGATCCTGGACGCGTACTATGCGCCCAAGGTTGATCTTTTCTCCGCGGAGCGCACGGCGGACGAGGCCGACACCGTCAGAGCGACGATTCGCATCTCTCACGCGGCGGGGCTGACGGAAACTCAACTTCACCGCATGTCCGTGAGCATGAGCGCATGGGACTATGCCGATGAATATCGGGAGATCGCGATCGGCAGCACGCTTGAGGAGCTGATCGCGGGCATCACGATCGATGTTGACGGGACGTTTGAGACGGGCAGGGACTATCTTCTGACCCTCGTATTCGGCGACCTGAGCGAGGTCGTGCAGCTGCAGACGGTGGTGGATCGCGCCTTTGCCAACCTGCACCTATCGGGCAGGAGCACGGGCGGCGCGTGCTTCGGCGGCTTCTGCAAGTCGGAGGAAGGCAAGCCGCTGCTGGAGAGCCACTACCCGATCCGGGCCTATGAGGGCATCGACAACATCCAGAGCGGCATTACGGAGGTTGTGACGGTCAAACAAAAGTACGCCGAGGTGAGCATCACATTCCCGACGGCATTTATGGAAGGGACGACGCCCGCGGTCATGGTCTGCATGGACAAGGCCGCGCAGGATTCCGACAGGTATATGGCGCTGCTGAGCGCGTTTGTGGTATCCGGCAGCGTGACGGACAAGGGATTTACGGTCAGGGTCTGCTCCAATTCCAGCAATTCCTATGCGGTCGGGGTGAGGTGGCTGGCGTACGGGACGGTGAGTTAGGGATCAGGGAACAGGAGAACGAAACCCCTCAGCCTTCGGCAGCGGCGACTGCTGTAAAGGGGAGGGGGACCACGAAGTGGTGGAGGGGTTCATCCAACGGAACAAAGGAGGCAATCAGTGAAAAACATTTCTTTCGACACGATCCGGGCGCAGATACAGATGCCGGCCGCGCTCATCGGCGGCGCCGTGGGCTATTTTCTGGGCGGCGCGGACGGTCTTCTGATCGCGCTGCTGGTGTTCATGGCGCTGGACTACGCCACGGGCCTCATGTGCGCGGTCGCGGACAAAAAGCTCTCCAGCGCCGTGGGTTTCAGGGGCATCTGCAAAAAGGTGCTGATACTGATGCTGGTGGGCATGGCGAACATCATGGACGTGCATGTTCTGGGCACGGGAAGTGCGCTGCGCGGCGCGGTGATATGCTTTTATCTGAGCAATGAGGGCGTGTCGCTGCTGGAAAATGCGGCGCACATCGGCCTGCCGATACCGGAGAAGCTCAAAGATGCGCTGGCACGGTTGCACGACCATGAAAAAAAGAGTATTATGGATGATGAAACGGAGGAATGAAAAATGGCTGTAACGGTAGGATCTGCGCGTATCGACGAAAACGGCAACATATCCGGCGGCAGAGCCGGCGATCAGACCGGCAAGGAGGTCATGACGCAGGAATGGTACAGGCACGCCAAGGGCTGGCGCGTGCTCAGGTGCAATGACGCGGTAAAGGCCGAAAAGATCGCCAAAGCCATGGCGGCGGCCTGTGCCAACGACAACATCGGCTACGATCAGTCCGAGCGCCTCACGCTCTACAACAGGGCAAAGGAAGCCGGCTTTGATCCGGCGAAGGTCAAAACGGCCTGCGAGACCGACTGTTCGGCGCTGGTGCGCGTCTGCCTTGCGTACGCGGGCATCGAGACGGAGAATTTCATCACCTCAAACGAGGCGGAAGCGATCCTCGGCACGGGGCTGTTTACGGAACTGACGGACAAAAAATACACCGACACGCCGGAGTACCTTCTGCGCGGCGACATACTCGTGACCAAAGTGAAGGGGCACACCGCCGTGGTGCTCTCTAACGGCGGCAAGACAAATCGCGGCACCGTCACGATCACGGGCAGGCGCGTCAACCTGCGCTGCGGCAACGGCACGAACTATGCACTGCTCAGGACGGTGAGCGCGGGCGAGTGCTTTGAGTACGTCGCCACCGCCGCAAACGGCTGGCTGGCCGTTGTCGACGGAGACCGCGTTGTCTGGGTGTCGGGGAAGTACGGGGCAGTTAGTGACTAGTTAAACAGTGAATGACAACCCCGGACCATTCAACCGGTATCCGGTATCCCTTACCGGCAACTGAACTTCTGCACCACCTTATCCAGTGCGGCCGGGGATACGGGCTTGCCGACGTGGTCGTTCATGCCCGCGTCCAGGCAGCTCTGCCTGTCCTCGGCAAAGGCATTTGCGGTCATGGCGATGATGGGCACGGTCTTCGCGTCCGCGCGATCAAGGCTGCGCAGTGCCCGCGTGGCCTCCAGACCGTCCATGACGGGCATCATCATGTCCATGAACACATAGTCAAACGTGCCCGGCTCGGACGCCTCGAAAACCTTCAGGGCGACCCTGCCGTTTTCCGCGTCGGTGACGATCAGGCCCAGTTCCTCCAGCATCATCCGCCCGATCTCGGCGTTGATGGGGTTGTCCTCGACCAGCAGCGCATGCCGGCCGGAGACATCGACGCGCTTGTGCTCTTCCGGCGCGCTTGTGTCCGCCTGCACGTGTTCCTTGTCCAGCGGCAGGGTCAGCACGATGCGTACCGTCGTGCCGGCGTCCTCCTCGCTTTGCAGTTCGATGGTGCCGCCCATGAGCGTGACGATCTGGTGCACGATGGACAGCCCCAGCCCCGAGCCGGTGTAGCCGTTCATGGAATCCTTGCCCTCCTGCGTGAAGGGCTCGAAGGCGTGCGCCTGAAATTCTTTGCTCATGCCGCGCCCGGTGTCCGAGCAGACGAACTCATAGGTCGCGCTCTCGCCGTCGCAGGACAGCTCTTTGCACCATGTCCGCAGCGAGCCGCCGGGGCGGTTGTATTTGATGGCATTGGAGGCGACGTTCATCAGCATGCGGTTGAGGTGCATGGGGCTGCCCACGACATACCTGTGGTGTATGACGGAGCCTTCCCGGCCGCCCGAGAAGGCGAGGTTGTTTTCTGCCGCGGCGCTGGCGATCATGATCACGTCGCTGAGCAGCCCCTCGACCAGGTCAAAGGGCTTGTGCTCCAGCACGATTGTGCCGGATTCCATCTTGGAGATGTCCAGCACGTTGTTGACCAGGGTGAGCAGGTAGTCGGTGGAGTGCAGCATCTTGTCCATGCACTCGTGGAACTTGTCCTTGTCGCCCTCGTAGCGGTTCATGATGTGCAGCATGCCCATGATGCCGTTGAGCGGCGTGCGTATGTCGTGGCTCATGCGCCTGAGGAAATTCGTCTTGGAGGTGTTCGCCTTCTGCGCCTCGAGCACGGCCTCCTGCAGATCCTGACGGTAGCGCAGCTCCGTCTCTTTTTCGTATGTGATGTTGCGGGCCGCGTAGATGGCGAAGGTCGGCCGGCCGTTCGCGTCGCGGCTCTGGGTGATGAAGCGGCTCTCGAACCACTGCCCTTTGGGGTCCAGGTATTCCGCGCGCAGCGTGGTCTCTTCCGTGTCCATGAGGCGATCCGGGATCGTGCTCACTTCCAGAAATTCGCGCATGTACTCGCGGGAGGCGGGGTGCATGAAGTGATCCAGTATGGATTCGATGACATCGTCAAAGTTGACGAAGGTGTTGCCGCCCACGGCCGTTGACATCAGACCCACGCTCTTGATGATGTTCAGCGTGCGCTTCTTCAGATCAACCAGAATGATGGTGGTGTATATCGTGGAGAGCGCATCGACGACGCGCACGTAGCGGTCACGCTCGGCCTCGCCGTCGATCGCCTTGGACAGCGCAACGGCGCGGACGGAGTCATCCGTGCACTCCGTGCAGATCACGCGGGAATCCACATAGTGAATTTTGCCGTCATTGCCCATCTGCGGGTGACGCAGCTCAAGGGTGCGCTCACCGCGCCTGAAGGCCGCAATGGCGTTGTCGCGGCTGAAGAGTTCACGGAATTTGCGGGAGAGCTCGGGGTCGGGGATGGAGCTCGCACCGTCGCGCACGAGCATCTCCAGATCGCCTTCGGGCGGGCTCTTGCGGAGGAAGAAGTCCTCGTATTCGAGCATGTGGTAGGTGCCGTTCAGATAGTCTATGGAGATGGCCAGATGATCGTCAATGCCCATGGCCTTGGAGAATTCGCGTACGCGGGCGGCGACCAGCCGCTCCTGCTGCAATTTCTCAAGCAGTTCTTCCGTTTCCTTGCGGCGCCTGATGCGGGCGAGCACGCGATCTTTGATGTTGTAGAGCATGCAGATGCAGTAGCCCGGCTTGTCCGTGGGATAGGCCTCGATGTGCAGATAGCAGTCGATCTCTTCGGAGAGCTCGTCAAAGCTGACGCCCTTGTGCAGGTACGCGGCCTCGTAGTAGTGCTGCAGCCACTTGCGGCTGCCGTCGGGGAAGATCTCGTAGAAGCGATGCCCCGTCAGCTCTTCCTCCGTCTTGCCCTCCATGCGGCAGAGCGCCTCGTTGACGTATATGAAGGTCCAGTCCACGGGTTTACCGCCGTCGTCCAGATCCACATGGATCAGACAGAAGCCGTTCGGGTTGTACCGATTGACGTCGATACTGAAGTGATTTCTGTCCAGCAGTTCAGCCATAATGATCCCCTTCATAACATATTTGTGCAATTCACAACAGCAGATGTTAAGATAAGTATACTACATAACGGAGCCTACGTGCAATCATTTTGACGGTTAAGGGAATATTAATTTGAGAAACGGTGCAGCGGATGGCTGACCGGCAGGTTCTTCATATAACAAACAATCCGAACCCGTCTTCGATTAAGAAGATCAGGTTCGGATTGTTTTATGGTGCGGGTAGTCGGGCTCGAACCGACATGAGATCGCTCTCGAGAGATTTTAAGTCTCTTGTGTCTGCCTATTCCACCATACCCGCTAGGTCAGTTACCGGTCACTGGTTACCGGAAGTCATCTGTCCTTCTTCATTTTCGCGTGGATCTTGCAGACCTTGTTGTAGGTCAGGCCGTGCATCACCAGATTCAGGCAGATCAGGAAGCCGACGACAAAGCATGCGCCGACCACGATCAGGTAGAGCGTCGAGGATGGGGTGTCGCTCATGCCCAGCAGCGACAGGTACAGAGAGTTGGCCAGTATGGAATTGCTCAGCAGCACGCCGCCCGCGGTGAACGCGATCAGGAAAATGATGCCCAGAAAAATGCAAATCGTACCCATAGTAAGCTCCTTCGGTCGTAATACATGCCATCATTATAATGCCAAATGCGCGGACTGTCAAGTTTATTAGAGCGTGTTTCTAAGGATCCCCTGATTAATTCGGCGGCGAATCTGAGTGTGCCTTTTGCGCTATCTGCTTCGTACGCACCCGCCGCACTGCGCCTTCGCGCAGCGGCGGGCAGCGCCGCGGCAATTCTCCGAATTGCTGCGCGGGCTGGTCGCAACTCGGCTTTGCCGAGGAGCGACTGCTATAGCAAAAATCTCGATTTACCTCCAGTAAACCTTCGA
>CAVINP010000120.1:0-5664 GCA_963643985.1 bacterium | reverse complement strand
GCACTACGAACAGGCCAAGGACATGACGGAAACCGGCATTGACGTGCAAAGCGGCATGTACGCGCTGCCGTCTGAATTGATCGAGCATGGCGAAAGCGATTGTGCACTGCCGATGATCGAATGCGAATACGAGCACGCCATGGGCAATTCCGAGGGCAATTTTGACGAATACTGGGCGGCGTTTGATACCTACCGCAATCTGCAGGGCGGCTTCATTTGGGATTTTGTCGATCAGTCGATTTACCTGACGAATGAAGACGGCGAAAAATATTTCGGCTACGGCGGCGATTACGGCGAAGCAATCAACGACGGCAATTTTTGCGCCAACGGGCTTTTGCTGCCGGATCGCACGGTGCAGCCGGAAATGGCGGAAGTGAAGTATCACTATCAGAGCGTCAAATTCGAAAATGTGGATGCCGATGCGGGATTGGTGGAAGTCCGCAATTTCTTTCTCTTTACCGACCCGGCGGAAAAATACGAATTGCAGTGGTCGCTGTGCATGGATAATCAGGTGCTGCAGACGGGCACACTGCAAAGCGATGTGTGGCACGTGGCCTGCGTCGATCCCGAAAGCAATCAGCCCGGCACGGCGCAACTGACAATCCCCTTTGCATTGACGGAGGATATGCTTTCGGCGGGACATGAGTATTTCCTGAATCTGACGGTCGTGTTGAAGGAAGACGAGGGACTCTTAAAGACGGGGCACGTAATTGCGCAGGAACAGTTTGCCCTGCATCCGACGCTTCCCGAGACGCAGGCGGAAACGCTTCCCAATTTGCAATGCACGCGCCAAGACGGCGAAACCCGGCTTTCGGGCGAGGGCTTTTATGCCGCATTTGACGAAAATACGGGTCGACTGATTCGCTATACGGCGGACGGACGCGATTTGATCGTGCCCGGCGAAGGCCCGATCGGCAATTTCCATCGCGCGGCAACGGACAACGATACCGGCTTTGGGTACGGCTTGTTCGTATTCAACCGCGCATGGCAGGATTCGGACGAATATGTGATGGATCTGTATCGAGTGACGGAATCGGAAAATGCCGTGGTCATCGACGTGCAGGGACACTATCCGAACCTGAATGATACGGAATTGACCCTATGCTATACCGTATTCGGCGACGGTGCCGTTGCCGCATCGGTTTCCCTTACGCCCCATTACAACGACTCACTGGTCTACGTTCCCGTGGCGGGACTGCAAATGACGGTGCCGAGCGATTACGAATACATGGAATGGTTCGGAAAAGGTCCCGAGGAAAATTACATCGACCGCTGCAGCGGCACGTTCGTCGGGCGCTATCAAACCACCGTGACGGATAATTTCGTGCCCTACGTGAAATCGAGCGAGACGGGCAACCGAACGGGCGTGCGCTGGATTGCCCTGACGGATGCAAGCGGCTTTGGCCTGTTGGCTGCCGCAACGGGGGAAAATATGGAGGCAAGCGCACTGCATTACACGTCGGACGAATTGAATCGGCGTGTGCATCCCTATGAACTTGAAGCATTGCAGGATACGATTCTTCGCCTGAATGCCGTGCAGATTGGTGTGGGCGGCGACAATTCATGGTCGCGCATTGTGACGCATGAACAGTATTTGCCGTGTAACGAAAGCTACGAGTACGGCTTTGTCCTCTCGCCGCTGCGGGCGAATCAGGATGCAAATACATTGGCGGTTTCGCTGCGCAATCGCCTTTCATACTGAATTTTCCCAAGCAATGTGCATAAATATCCTGCTTAATTTCGCCCGTTTTATGATAGGATAATAGTGTCAGAAAACCGTGACACCCATCCGGCGCGACCGGAATGAAGAAAGGAGCACTTGATATTATGAACAAATGGATGAAGTTTGCCGCACTCGTACTGGCCATGTTGCTGCTGGCCGCGACCGGCCTGGCCGAAGAAACCGCACGCCCCAACATCACGGCGCACAAGGCCGACAACATCACGATTGACGGCAAACTGGATGATTGGAATCTGGATTCTCCCGCCGAGATCAACGATGCAACGCAGATTATTCGCGATGCCGCACTCTGGAAGGGCACGGACGACCTCTCCGCGACTTTCTATCTGGCCTGGGACGAAGAAAACCTCTACATTGCCGCAGAAGTGCATGAAGATACCCCGCTGGGCGCCATCGAAATGCTGCCCATCGACGGCGAGGACAATCTGAAGCTCTACATCTCCACCGATCCGACTTTGGATCCGGCGCGCACCGAGTATGCGACGAACGACTTCCTGGTCTACTTCGTCATGGACGAAGGCTACTGGGATACCGCCATTGACCGCTCCATGGTCAGCAAGGAGAATCGTCAGCGCTTCGTCAGCGTCGGCGTCGACGGCGGCGAAAACGTGCTGGAAGGCTATTCCTGCGCCATCGAAATGACCACCTACGGATTCAACTGGGAAGCCATCGTTCCGTGGACCTGCTTCTCCAACAATAAGATTGCCGTGTACACGCCGGCCGTGGGCGATACGCTCTCCTGCGACTTTGCCATTACCGACATCGATTACCCCTGCCCCGGTACGGAATACATTCCGCAAATGGCCTGGACGGGCAGCCAAAACATCAACAGCGATCCGAGCCTTTGGGGTTCCGTGACGCTGGCTGAATAATCCCAATTCCATCCAATTCCATAACGGGGGTTGCTGCAAGCACTGCGGCAACCTTTCGTTTTTTTACATTCGTCGCCCGAAAAACCCGAATTTGTGCATTATATTTCCGCTTTTTGTACCCCTTTTTTATAGCACAATAAAAATACGTCAAAGATTTATGCGGAATGTGCCGATATTTTCATCTGCATGAGGAAGAATTATTGATAAGATTAAATTGGCATCTGATACGAGAGCATCTCCTCTGTTCGGGCGGAGCAAATGCGCATTGTGTCGGACAAAAATTGAAAGGAGAGCCCAATATGAAGAAACTTATGTCCCTGCTGTTGGCGATGCTGATGCTCTTGGGTTGCGTCGGCGGATCGCTTGCAGAAGAAGCAGCCGAAGAAACCGAGGCTGTAGGCGCGAACGAGGTCATGGATATCCGCGCCGAAAGCGTGGATGAGGAAGCGGCGGCCGCTGAGGAAGCCTACCTCGAATCCAACTGCGAATTTTCCGTGATTGAAGCGGACGAAACCACCGGCCAGGTGGAATTGTCCTACATCGAAGGCGTCACCGCCATTCTGGAAGTGGACGGCCTGAAGTTCAAGGATCTGAACAAGAACGGCACGCTGGATGTTTACGAAGACTGGCGTGAAGAAACCGACACCCGCGTTGCAGACCTGATCAGCCAGATGACCGCTGAAGAAGAAGTCGGCCTGCTGTTCTGCGTCAACACCCAGCTCGCGGATGCCCGCCAGATGGTTGAAGAGTTCCAGCTGACCTGCCAGCTGTTCAACCTCAACGGCACCCCGATCACCATCACCAACACGCTGAACAATCTGCAGGCTTGTGCAGAATCCCAGCGTCTGGGCGTTCCGATGGTCATCACCTCCGACCGTGAGTACAATGCATTCGGCGGCTACATCGACAAGGCGCACGAAGCTTTCGGTACCGCCAATGATCCCGAGCTCGCTTATGAGCTGGCTTGCATTTACGGCAAGACCATGCGCGCCATCGGCGTTCATGTAACCTTCGAGCCCTACGCCAACGAAATCGGCGCACAGTACGGCGAGAACCCCGAATACATCGCCTCCATTGTGCACGAGGAAATCCGCGGCTTGGAAGAAAACGGCTTGGCCTCCTGCACGAAGCACTGGATTGGCCGCGGCGGCGATTCCTCCTTCGGCAATGCACGCTCCGTTGCACAGAACTTTGACAACTGGATGGTCGGTTGGACGGCCGCTTTGTCCGCAGGTTCTGAATGGGTTATGACCAACTGCGGCGGCACCGGCATCTCCAACACGGTTGATGTCAAGTGGGACAAGGCGACCATGAGCTACCTGCGTGACACCCTCGGCTTCGACGGCGTTGTCGTGTCCGACTGGTGGGCACTGGGCGGCGGCCCGAGCAACCCCGGCCGTATGACCGGCATCACCTCCGAAGGCGTTGATCTGGGCGAGCAGACCATCGGCTGGCTGTACAACGAGGCACTGGCCAACGGCACCGATATGTTCGGCTCCGGCAGCATGATCCGCGATTACTCCGATTGGGAGAATTCCCCGTCCAGCAACTATCCGCAGGCCATCATCGACGGTCTGGAGACCGGCGAAGTCGAAAAGGCCAACGTCGATCAGGCTGCAACCCGCATCCTGCGGTTCAAGTTCAACAAGGGTCTGTTCGAGAACCCCTATTGCAATGTTGACGAAGCAGTTGCCCTGTGCGCAAGCGCCGAATGGGCAGCCAATCCCACCGAAATCACCAATGACGAAGAGCTGCGCGCAGCCCGTAACCCCGAAGAAGTCGAGCTGACCGAGCGTCTGCAGGCCGAGTCCGCAGTGCTGATCAAGAACGACAACAACCTCCTGCCCCTGAGCACCGATTCCAAGGTTTACATCGATGCATCCAGCGCCACCGCTCTGGAAGGCTACAAGAAGTACATCGCCGAAATGGGCGCGACCGTTGTTGAAGACATGGCAGAAGCAGACGTCGTGATCGGCGACTATGCCTCCATCTCCGATGCAACCGAGTTGTTCATCGAGGACGCACAGGATGCCGGCAAGCCCATCATTCTGAGTCTGAACGGCACCGAGCCCACGCAGTACGCCATTGAGAGCGCCGATGCCCTGCTGTATCTGACCTATTCTCAGGCAGCAGACCACGGCTCCACCGAAGGCGGCTTCGTGACCACCACTTCTCCTTGGGTCTATGTCGACCTGCTCTACGGTGTGGTTGAGCCCGGCGGCATCATCAACAAGGAAATTGCCCGCGACACTGTCTCCGATAACGAGCAGTGGAAGGATCTCGCAGGCGATCAGGGCGCTTCCTCTTACGTCCGTCTGATGATTCAGGCGACCATGGAAGACGATGAGAACCATGCATCTCCCAGCAACTGGGGCGATCCGCTGGTCACCTATCAGTACGGCATGAGCTACGACGAGGATCCCGATTTCGTGTACTCCTGCCTGATCCTGCCTACCATGCAGAAGACGGAAGAAGTTGAGTCCGGTTCCTCCACCACCACTCAGACCACCGTTTGGAACCAGACGGCGGCGGGCGAACCCTTCACCGTGTACTGCCTGCTGCGCAACAACGGCGCAGACGGCATCACCACCGTGCAGGCGACGGCTAACGGCGAAGTCGTGGCTGAGAAGATCATGACCGTCGAAGGCGGTTCCTGGCGCGTTGTGCAGATGGATCTGACCCTCGATGCCGGTGAATACACCATCGAAGTCGGCGGACAGTCCGGCACGATCATCGTCGAATAATTCAATCCAAATTCCAAACAGGGGATGTTGCACAAGTTAGCTTTGCACATCTGTACGAAAATTTAACAGAAAAGAGCCGGCCAATCCAAAAGGAAAAGCCGGCTCTTCTGTTGAATTATAGAATTATGCAAAACATTCAACAGATGCAGTATATCCGGATTGTGAACGGATGTCAACAGTTTCGGTTCACGTGATCGTGTCAAGTAGTTCTGGAAAATCACACAACTGCGCGAACGGCTCCGAATGACTTGCGGATCATGTAGGATGCATCGACTTTGCCAAAGCTCACAGGGTGCGTTTGGAAAGC
>CAVINP010000119.1:0-5671 GCA_963643985.1 bacterium | reverse complement strand
TGCTGTTACGAAATTCACTGCTCAGCTTACCACCTCATTTAATCAGTGTATCCCTCGACGATGAGATCCGCACGGCCGTCCCCGGTCCCGTCATTCGAGGATACCGCCCACTGATCGCAGGCACTCAGCAGCGCGGGCGCGTGAAGAGGTTGACCTCGCCCCGGCTTTTCATGAGATCAACAATCAGCCCCGTTTTGTCGACATAACAGAAATCTTCCCTGCGCAGCTCTTCAAAGCTGTCGATGCCGATCGGCAATTTCTTTCTCTCCATGCCGCACATCCTTCGGATCCCAACCTGCCGATTATATTCTACCGCAAAAGTCGTATCTTATCAAGTGCCGTCTCCGTGTTTTCTTTCCGAAACCGCTTGCCTTTACGGCAGGTGCGTGTATAATGGAAGTATCGTGCTGTAAGCACGGGATCGGAGGAATACGATGACACTGACCGAACTGAAAAAGAGTCTCAATGCGATGGAAAAGTCGGAGCTGATCGCTCTGATCTGCAAGATGTACAAGGGAAGCCGTCAGGCGAAGGATCTTGTCGATGTCGAACTCGGCGGGGCTGATGTCGAGGAAGGGCTGATCGGGGAAAGCAAAGAAAAGATACGGAGCTGTTTTTTCGGCAGAAAATTTTCTCTCAGGAATGCCAAGAGCGTTATCACCGACTTCAAAAAAATCAGCAAGAAGAAGGAGAACGTTGCCGAGCTGATGCTCTACTACGTTGAATGCGGCGTTGAATTCACCAATACCTTCGGTGACGTTGACGATCGTTTCTACTACAGCGTGGCAGCCATGTTTGAGAACTTTGTCGATCAGGTCAACGCACTGAAAGACGATACCTATTACGAAAGCCAAAAGGCACGCATCCGCAAGGTGGTGGATGACAGCGACGGCATCGGCTGGGGTTTCTCCG
Organism: bacterium; assembly: GCA_963643985.1. Taxonomy (GTDB): domain Bacteria; phylum Bacillota; class Clostridia; order Christensenellales; family Aristaeellaceae; genus SFTH01. The sequence goes on along the minus strand of CAVINP010000119.1, from coordinate 4,759 downwards.
ATGACATGCAGCGCATATACTATGATGCTTTTCCGGAAAGCGATACCTGAACTGGGGAAGATATGATGTTCAGACCCATGCGACGCGAGAAGCGTGCCATTTCAAACGAGGCGGCAGAGCGGCTGCTGGCGAATGAGCGCCGCGGCGTGCTGGCGGTTCTCGGCGACGACGGCTATCCCTACGCCATACCGCTCAACTACCTCTACGATGCCGAAAAGGGCAAGATCTATTTTCACGGCGCGGGTGAGGGTCAGAAGGCGGATGCCGTGCGGGCATGCGACAAGGTGTGCTTTACGGTCTACGGCAACGAGATGATCAAAAAGGAAACTTGGGCACCCTACGTGCAGAGCGTGGTCGTCTTCGGCAGGTGCCATATCCTTGAGGACAGGGAAGAGACGCTCGTTCTGGTCAAGCGCATTGCGATGAAGTATTTCCCGGAGGAAAGCATTGCCGATGCGGAGATCGCAGCCAGCGGCAAACGGGTACAGGTTTATGTGATTGACATTGAGCACATGACGGGCAAGGAGATTCACGAGCGCTGATCTGTTATGGCAAGCTGTGTCCAATGCCGTATGAAATCGCCTTTGGCGCGGGTGTAGCCGTCCCGGTCATGCTCGTAGCGCTTCCACAGGCCGAGTTTGAGATGCTCGTATTCGCGGGCGATATCGGGATGGGCATTCAGGTAGTCACGGAAGTATATTTCGTCATTGTCGCCCGCAAAGCGCAGGTGCAGATGAAAGACCTCTTCGGCAAAACCGTCGGGCGTATAGCCGAAGTTCAGCGAGATGCGACCGCTTCCGGAGGACATGCGCAGAAAGCCGAGCGATTCCGCGGCCTCGGCCACCTTTTCCATGTCCTCATCCGGATCGATTTCAAGCAGTATATCGACGATGTCCTTGGCCCATATGTTTTTTACGGCAGTGCTGCCGATGTGGCTGATGCGCGTAACGCGAAAGTTCGCCAGTGTATCGGCCAATTTTTGTTCCATCCCGGCATACCGGGCTTCCCATTCGGGTTTGGGTGCGACCAGAGAAATCGGGAACAGTGTCCAGAGTTCCTCAAGCGTCATTTCCCGAAGCGGCTTTTTCATTTGCATCCCACCTTCCGCCGCACCATTCTACCACGTTCCGCCGCGCAATTCAATCTTTAAAGCAGCACTTGAAAAGATACGACTTTTGCGGTAAAATAAGAAGAGAATGGATCAGACTCGAGGTTTTGACGATGGAAAAGCGCTTTCGGAATCGCATGGCACTGCTGCTGAACATAATACTGGCTGCGCTGGAAGTGACGGGCCTGTATATCAGCTGCCGTACCTCGCAGAAGAGCATCTTTCTGTTCTATACGCAGGACAGCAACATACTGGCGCTGCTGGGCTGCCTGCCGCTGATCACCTCGTGGCTGGCGGGCAAACAGGCACCGAAGTGGGCGCAGCGGCTCAGGTATATTTCCGTCTGTTGCGTGACGGTCACCTTCCTCGTGGTGCTCTTTGTCCTCGTACCGATGGAGGGCGAGGGCGGGGCACGGAGGATGTTCCTGGACGGGGCGATGCTCTATATGCATCTGCTCTGCCCGCTGCTGGCCCTTGCAAATTTTATATTCTTTGAGGACACGCCCGCACTCCGAAAAGGGGACATCGTGCGTGCGATCGTACCGACCGTCGTATACGCGCTCGTGATGATCGTCCTGAATCTTCTGCGCATCGTGGACGGCCCCTATCCCTTCCTGCGCATCTATGAGCAGCCGCTTATCGTGTCGCTGGGCTGGTCGCTGATTATCATTGGCGGCGCGGCCGTGGTCGCAGTAATCGTTTATGCCCTGCATCATTGCATCGCATGCAAGTTTACATCCAAATCGGTTGACATTTACCCATCCGACCGTTAGAATGGAAGCGTTTGGACTTTAGAGAAAGGTTTTTTGGCAGACAATCCCCATGAAAACGCAGATTCAGATCTCGGATCATTTCACCTACAAAAAACTGTTTCGCTTTGTGCTGCCGTCCATAGTCATGATGGTCTTTACCTCTGTCTACGGCGTTGTGGACGGCCTGTTCGTGTCCAACTGTGCAGGCAAGACCTCCTTTGCTGCCATCAACCTCGTGATGCCGTTTCTGATGGTATTGGGCGGTGTCGGTTTCATGATCGGCACAGGCGGCACGGCCCTGGTCTCCAAGGTGCTGGGCGAGGGCGACGGCGAAAAGGCGAACCGTTATTTTTCGATGATGGTGCTCTTCACGCTGATCGTCGGCGCGGTGCTGACGGCCATCGGCATCATATTCATGGAGCCGGTCGCGCTCTTCCTGGGCGCCACGCCCGAGATGCTGGGTGACTGCCTCATCTACGGGCGCATCGTCAACGGCTTCACGACTGCATTCATGCTCCAGAATCTGTTTCAGAGCTTTCTGATCGCGGCGGAAAAGCCCAATCTCGGCCTGATTGCCACGGTGGCTGCGGGAGTGACGAACATGGTGCTCGACGCGCTCTTTGTGGCCGTGTTCGGCTGGGGCGTGGCGGGCGCGGCGATCGCCACGGGCCTGAGCCAGTGCGTGGGCGGCATCTATCCGCTGATCTATTTCCTGCGCCCCAATTCCGGCAGGCTGCGCCTCGTGCGTACGAAGCTTGAACTGAAACCCGTACTCAACGCCTGCGGCAACGGCTCGTCGGAGCTGATGAGCAATATTTCCGCCTCCGTCGTCAGCATGGTCTACAACTTCCAACTGCTCAAGTACATCGGTGAGGACGGTGTGTCGACCTACGGCGTGCTGATGTATGTGCAGTTCATATTCGTGGCCATCTACGTCGGCTATGCCATCGGCTGTGCACCGATCGTCGGCTACCATTACGGCGCCCGGAATCACGATGAACTCAAGAACATGTTGGGCAAGAGCGTGCGCCTGATGGGCATATTGGGCGTGGTGCTCACGGGGCTGGCGCTGCTGCTGGGTGCGCCGCTGGCCTGGATATTTGTCGGCTATGACGAGGGACTCTACACGCTGACCCGCCACGCGTTCATGCTCTTTGCCTTCTCGTTCCTGTTTGCGGGTTACAACATCTACTGCTCGTCCTTTTTCACGGCACTCAACAACGGCGCGATCTCCGCGGCGATTTCATTCCTGCGCACGCTGCTGTTTCAGACCGGCTCGGTGCTGCTGCTGCCGCTGATCTTCGGTGTGGACGGCATATGGTACGCCATCACCGCCGCCGAGGTTTTCGCCAGCGTCATATCGACCGTCTTCCTCTTCGCCAAGCGCAGGAAGTACGGGTATATGTGAGGTAGTTTATTGTTTAACGCATTCAAGCCCCGCCAAGCGGGGCTTGAATGCGTTTTATGGGAAGAATTGCGCACCGGCCAAACTATTTCCCTACTTCCTAATCCTTCATCGACGGGAATTTCTTCAGGCTGTCATGCATGGCCAGCAGGAAGAACACCACGCCCGTGAGCGAACAGATCTGCACGCACCACAGAGAGGCATGGATGCCGATCCTGTCGATCAGACGGCCGCCCACCAGCACCGCCACCAGCTGGCCGACGGTGAAGGCCGAGCCGACCAGAGCCTGACCCTTCATGTATTCGCTCTCGGGAATGGCATGGGCGACGTAGCGCACGCCGGCCGGGATGTAGAAGGCATAGCCCGCGAACTGCAAAAGCTCGGCCGCATAGATGACATAGACGTTCGGGGCAAGCGTGATCACGAGGGCCTTCAGCGCCCAGATAAAACAGGCAAGCCCCAGCAGCCTGCGGTTGCCGAACTTTTTGTAGATCTTCTTGTACAGCAGCATGGCCGGCAGCTCCGTGATCGCCATGATGGCCATGGCAATGCCCAGGTTGGAACTGTTGCCGCCGACGTTTTCAATGATCTGGAACAGGTAGGACTCCGAGAAGGTGTGCGTGATGGCCAGAAACATGACGCCGACCAGGAAGAGATAGAAGTAGGGGTATTGGCGCAGCAGCAGGCGCTTTTGTTTGGGTGTGACGACATCGCCCTTGGGCTCGCTTGCGACATTGGGCGCATGGAAGAGCACCAGCACCAGGCTGAGCAGTATGCTCGGGAACAGGTAGAGTGCCGGCAGGGCATGCACCGTGAGCCTGCGCAGCAGGAAGCCCGCCAGCAGGTTGGTCAGCGAGAACGCCACGGAACCCATGCCGCGGGCCAGCGAGAAGTTGATCTTCGTGCCGCGGTTGTGGTAGCCGCGGTAGAGCGCGTTGACGGAGGATTGCATCGCCGTATGCACCATCAGCACGACGATTTCCATCGCCGGCAGGAGGATGCCGTGCGTCGGCACAAGCCACATTACCAGCGCCAGCAGCGCGATAATGCCGCTGAGCACGCTCAGACAGTTGCCAAGGCGCAGGCCCGTCTTTTGTACGAAGGCGGCAACGAGCGGCTGCAGCAGCGCCGAGCCGAGGTAGGCGATGCCCATCACCAGACCGATTCGGGTGTTGGTGAGGCCGTACTCGAGCAGGTAGGCCGAGGCGTAACAGGTGATGAGCGCACTGACGCAGAAATAGAGTGCATGTATGGCGGCATAATACCGGGTTGCATTCTTTTGGGTGATGTTTATACGCATATGTCTGTCCTCGGAAGGCTATGTCGGTGGGGGAGAGCGGGCAGTGGTGAGGGATTAGGGATCAGGAGAACGAAACCCCTCAGCCTTCGGCAGTTCCCTATAGCAGTCGCTCCTCGGCGAAGCCGAGTTGCGACCGGAACCGCGCAACAATCCGCAGGATTGTCGCGGCGCTGCCGGAACTTCGCTTCGCGAAG
>CAVINP010000118.1:0-5727 GCA_963643985.1 bacterium | reverse complement strand
CCGGAGAACCACTAATTTAATCCGAGCTTCATTGACATTTCGGGACAAAATTGATAAAATAGCCTTCAGAAAAACGTTCTTTAAGGCGGTACGAGAGACCGGCAAGGCGGATATAGGACAGGCGGGCGCATTTGCGTCAGGCTTTGTTGTGTGTATATCGCTTCTGCCGATCGGCGGGAGCGTTTTTTATGTGACAAGGAGGCGAAGCCGGGACATGAAATGCTTTATCCGAAACGCACGCGTGTTCGAGCAGGGCCGAATGAAGACCCGTGATTTCGTATTTTCAAATTCGGATATGACGGGCAACGATATTGAATACGACGGGCTTGCTGTTTTCCCCGGTTTTGCGGATGTGCATGTGCATTTCCGTGAGCCGGGGTTTTCTTATAAGGAAACGATTTCGAGCGGCTCCCGCGCGGCGGCGCACGGCGGCTATGCGCTGGTGTGCACCATGCCGAACCTCAGCCCCGTACCGGACAGCGTGGTGCATCTCAAGGTCCAGACGGACATCATCGGCCGCGATGCCGCCATTGACGTGCGCCCCTACGGCGCAATCACGCTGGGCGAGCGCGGCGAGGTGCTCTCGGACATGGAAGGCCTGGCCCCCCTTGTCTGCGCCTTCTCCGATGACGGACACGGCGTGCAGGACAGGGAAATGATGAAGGAAGCCATGCACAGGGCCAAGGTGCTGGGCAAAATCATCGCCGCCCACTGCGAGGACAACAGCCTGCTGCACGGCGGTTGTATCCATGACGGCGCGTATGCCGCATCTCACGGCCACAGGGGCATCTGCTCAAAGAGCGAGTGGGGGCCGATCGAGCGTGATCTGCAGCTTGTGCGCGAGACGGGCTGCACCTATCACATCTGCCACATATCCACCCGCGAGAGCGTGGAACTGGTCCGAAGCGCGAAAAGAGAGGGGCTGGATGTCAGCTGCGAGACCGCGCCGCACTACCTGCTGCTGGACGAGGGTGATCTGCAGGAGGACGGCCGCTTCAAAATGAATCCGCCGCTGCGTGCACGATCGGATCGTGAAGCCCTGATCGAGGGCCTGCGGGACGGCACGATCGACATGATCGCCACCGATCACGCGCCGCACAGCAGTGAGGAAAAAGGCAGGGGACTTGAAGGAAGCCTCATGGGCGTGGTCGGCATCGAGACCGCTTTTCCGCTGCTCTATACCCATCTTGTGAAGACGGGCATCATCACCCTCGAAAAGCTGACAGAGCTTTTGCACACGAACCCCTGCAGACGCTTCGGGTTTGATCTGCCGCTGCAGACGAACTTCACCGCGTTTGATCTGAATAAAGGGTACATCATCGACCCGGCAGACTTTATATCCAAGGGCAGGAGCACGCCCTTTGCCGGGAAAGAAGTTTACGGACAATGCAAGCTGACCGTAGCCCGCGGCAGGGTCGCCTACAGAGAGGACTAAAAGGAGGAAAACACCATGGCAAAGCGCACGGATTTGAAGAAAATTATGATTATCGGTTCCGGCCCCATCGTTATCGGTCAGGCGGCCGAGTTTGACTATGCAGGCACGCAGGCCTGCCTCGCGCTCAAGGAAGAGGGATACGAGGTGGTGCTGGTCAACTCCAACCCCGCCACCATCATGACGGACACCAGCATCGCGGACAAGGTCTACATGGAGCCGCTGACGCTGGAATACGTAGCCCGCATACTGCGCTACGAGCGCCCGGATGCCATCATTCCCGGCATCGGCGGCCAGACGGGTCTGAATCTGGCGATGCAGCTTGAAAAGAAGGGCGTGCTGCGCGAATGCGGCGTGGAACTGCTGGGCACGAGCTCTGCCAGTATCGAGCGGGCCGAAGACCGTGAGCTGTTCAAGGAGCTTTGCCAGGAAATCGGCGAGCCGGTCATTCCCTCCAGGATCACCTACAGCGTGGAGGAAGCCGTGCAGGCCGCCCGTGAAATCGGCTATCCCGTGGTGCTGCGCCCCGCATTCACGCTGGGCGGCACGGGCGGCGGCTTTGCCAATGACGAGGTCGAGCTTACCGAGACGGCCATCAATGCCTTCCGTCTCTCGCCGGTGCATCAGGTGCTGATTGAAAAGAGCGTCAAGGGCTACAAGGAGATCGAGTTTGAGGTCATGCGCGACAGCGCCGACCACGCCATCACCATCTGCGGCATGGAAAACGTCGATCCCGTGGGCGTGCATACGGGTGACTCCATCGTGGTCGCGCCCATACTGACGCTCAACGACCATGATCTGAAAATGCTCAACGATTCCGCCATCAAGATCATCAAGGCGCTCAAGATCGAGGGCGGCTGCAACGTCCAGTTCGCACTCAACCCCAACAGCAGCGAGTATTTCCTGATCGAGGTCAACCCGCGCGTCTCCAGATCCTCCGCTCTGGCATCCAAGGCCAGCGGCTATCCCATTGCCCGCGTGACGGCAAAGATCGCCGTGGGCATGCTGCTGGAGGACATCGTCATTGCCAACACGAACGCGGCCTTTGAGCCGAGTCTGGACTACATCGTGGCCAAGCTGCCGCGCTTCCCTTTTGACAAGTTCACCTCCGCCAACAACAAGCTGGGCACGCAGATGAAGGCGACCGGCGAGGTCATGGGCATCGGTGCCAATCTGGAGGAGGCCCTGCTCAAGGGCGTAAGGTCGCTGGAGATCGGTGTGTGCCACTTCCATATGGCAAAGTTTGACGGCATGAGCGCGGACGGGCTGCTTGCCTACCTTGCGGACTTCCGCGATGACGGCATCTATGCCATCGCACAGGCGCTGCGTCTGGGTGTGAGCGTGGAAAAGCTGTTCGAGGTCACGCTGATCACACCCTACTTCATCGAATCCGTTCGAAAAATCGTCGATATGGAAAAAGCGCTTGCGGCGAACGCCGGTGATGCGGCCGTGCTCAGGTCTGCCAAGCAGATGGGCTTCTCCGACCGCTACATTGCAAAGCTCTGGAACAGGCCCGAGACCGACATTTACGCCTTCCGCAAGGAAAACGGCATCCGTCCGGTCTATCGCATGGTCGATACCTGCCACACGAACGCCTACATACCCTACTTCTACTCCAGCTACACGGGCGAGAATCAGTCCGTCGTCACGGATCGCGAAAAGAAGGTTGTGCTGGGCGCAGGCCCGATCCGCATCGGTCAGGGCGTCGAGTTTGACTATTCGACCGTGCACGCGGTGACCACGATCCGCAAGGCCGGCTATGAGGCCATCATCATCAACAACAACCCCGAGACCGTCTCCACCGACTACACCACCGCCGACAAGCTCTACTTCGAGCCGCTCACCACTGAGGACGTGATGGGCATACTGGAATACGAGCAGGCGAACGAGGTCATTGCCTCGCTGGGCGGCCAGACGGCCATCAACCTCGCCCAGCCGCTGTATGACCGCGGCGTGAAGATCATCGGCACGGATGTCGAGGCCATCAACAACGCCGAGGACCGCGACGCCTTCGAGCACATACTCAACGAGTTGCACATCCCCCAGAGCGAGGGCCGCGCCGTGACGAACATCGAGGACGGCGTGAAGACCGCCGAGGAGATCGGCTATCCCGTGCTCGTGCGCCCGAGCTTCGTGCTGGGCGGCCGCGCCATGCAGATCGTGGCCAACGAGGAACAGCTGCGCCTCTACCTGAAAACCGCGGTCGAGATCGATGTGGACAAGCCCGTGCTGGTAGATCACTACATCATGGGCAAGGAGGTCGAGGTCGACGCCATCTGTGACGGCCGTGACGTGTTCGTGCCGGGCATCATGGAGCTGGTCGAGCGCACCGGCATCCACTCCGGTGACTCCATTTCCGTCTACCCGAGCTTCTCTCTCAGCGGCAAGGTCAAGGGCACGATACTGAGCTATTCCAAAAAGCTGGGCCTGGGGCTGGGCATCGTGGGCCTGTACAACATACAGTTCATCGTGGATGCGAACGAAGATGTCTACGTCATCGAGGTCAATCCGCGCTCGAGCCGCACCGTCCCCTTCCTCTCCAAGTCCACAGGCTACTCTCTGGCGGACATTGCCACCAACGTCATCCTCGGCAAGAGCCTGAAGGAACAGGGCATATTCGACCTCTACCCCGAGGAGAAGAAGCGCTGGTACGTCAAGGTGCCGGTATTCTCCTTTGCCAAGATCAGGGGCTTGGATGCCTACCTCAGCCCCGAAATGAAGTCCACGGGCGAGGCCATCGGCTATGACGAGAAGCTCTACCGCGCACTGTACAAGGCGCTGAAGGCCTCCGGCATGAACCTGCAGAACTACGGCACGGTGCTGGCGACCATCGCAGGCAAGGACCACGAGGAGGCCCTGCCGCTGATCCGCAGGTTCTACAATCTGGGCTTCAACATCGAGGCCACCGAGGGCACGGCCCGCTTCCTCAAGCAGCACGGCATCAGGACGCGCGTGCTCAGGAAGATCAGCGACGGCAGCGAGGACATTCCGAACGCGCTGCGCCAAGGGCACATCGCCTACGTCATCAACACGCGCGACATCGGCAGCATGCATCAGGCGCGGGACGGCTTCATGATCCGCCGCCTGAGTGTGGAAAACAACGTGGCGCTCTTCTCCGCACTGGATACCGTGCGCGTGCTGCTGGATGTGCTGGAAGAGACCACCTTCGCCATCTCCACCATCGACAAGGAGTAAAAAATGCGGCAGAGTCTGTTTGAAATCGTCTCCAATCGAAACCTGTGCACCAACACCTGGGAGATGGTGCTGCGCGGCGACACGTCGGCCATCGGTGCCCCGGGGCAGTTTGTGCAACTGCTGTTGGATACTCACTACCTGCGGCGGCCGATATCGGTCTGCGACGTCCGAGGCGATTTGCTGACGCTTGTATACAAAGTGGTGGGCAGCGGCACAGCGGATATGTCATGCTATGCCGTGGGCAAAAAGATCGATCTCCTGACGGGACTTGGCAACGGCTACGATCTGAGCAAAAGCGGTGACACCCCGCTGCTGCTGGGCGGCGGCGCAGGTGTGCCTCCGATGCTGTATCTGGCCGGACAGCTCATTGCACAGAAAAAGCACGTCACGGCCATACTGGGCTTTAACACCGGTGAAGAGATATTCTACCGCGAAAAGTTTGCTGAGCTGGGCGCGGATACGATCATCGCCACGGCGGACGGCAGCGTGGGCGTGAAGGGCTTCGTGACGGATGCCATGCAGGGCCTGAGCTACTCCGCCACCTTCGCCTGCGGCCCCGAACCGATGCTCAGAGCCGTTTACAACGCAAGCAAAACCACGGGCCAGTACAGCTTTGAGGAGCGCATGGGCTGCGGCTTCGGCGCGTGCATGGGCTGCAGCTGCCAAACGAAATACGGCACAAAGCGCATCTGCAAGGACGGGCCGGTGCTCACGAAGGAGGAGATCGTATGGTGAATACGCAGGTGAACCTTCTGGGCATCACGCTGGACAACCCCGTGATCCCCGCCAGCGGCACCTTCGGCTACGGCAGGGAGTTCAGCGAGCTTTACGACATCAACTGTCTGGGCACGTTCTCCTTCAAGGGCACGACGCGCGAGGCCAGATACGGCAACCCGACACCGCGCATTGCGGAGTACAGCGGCGGCATGCTCAACGCCGTGGGGCTGCAGAACCCGGGCGTGGATCACGTGATCGCGCACGAGCTTCCGGAAATGAAAGCCTTCTTTCACAAACCCGTGATGGCCAATGTCTCCGGTTTTTCCGTGGACGAATATACCCGGGTCTGCCGGAAGCTCGACGCATGTGAGCAGGTCGGCTGG
>CAVINP010000117.1:0-5810 GCA_963643985.1 bacterium | reverse complement strand
TGCAGGCAAAGCTGCCCATGCCGAATATGGGAAGTTTGGCGGGGTCTATGACAGCGTCCAGCAGCACAAAGACCACAAAAGAGAGCGCATCGGTGCACACCAGACGGATGTAGCACTGTATGCCGCCGTAGCGCCAGACCTGATGATAGATGCCGCCCACGAATCGTCCGCCTATGACACAGCCCAGAAAGAGCACATCGTGGAGGATCAGTTCCTTCCAAGCCATACCATCGGTCAGAAACTGAAGCAGCATCAGCGCGATCAGTATCAGGGCATCGTAAAGGCTCAGCGGCCATCGGTTCTTCTTCATCAATCGGTTCTCCTGTACCAAAAATATACCCCCCTCGTATATTTTCGGGTGTGGATATACATAACAGAATACTCTAATATTATTATGTGGGCGTCTTTGTGTCAATCACTATTTTGACGCAATAGTGTGTTTTGTACTAAGATGCCGCATTTTTTTATTTCGGTTCCGCCAGCTTGAAGCCGAAGCGCGTGACGCGCCTGGCGTAGCCGCGGCCGCAGAGATCGCAGATTTCCTCATAGGCCTCCTGCATGTAGGCCGGACGCCTGAAGACGTGGTGCGCGTCGGTAGCGATCACGTCTATGCCGCGCTCGCGCAGCATGTGGCGCACGAAGCGCTTTTCAAAGAAGCCGTAGGGATCGGCGATGGTCTCGCAGTTGACCTGATAGATCAGATCGTACTCGTCCCTGAGGCGCAGCGCACGCCCGGGGAAGCGCAGCAGGCTGTGATAGCGCTCGATGTGCGCCAGTATCGGCGTGAAACCCGCGCCGTAGATGCGATCGACGGCTCTGAGTATTGTGTCGGTGCTGTCGCCGGGCGAAAACTCAATCAGCGCGTAGTCGCTGTCGCCCAGCGTGGGCAGCCGCCCTGAGCGCAGCAGCTCGGGCACGTTGCCGCAGTAGTGGATTTCGCAGCCGGGCAGTATCTTCAGGTCATAGCCCATGCTCACGCACCAGTCGTTGGCCTCCGCCAGACGCTTATTGTAGAGCACATAGTCAAAAGGACGCATGTCCGGATAGGCATGCGTCGTGGCATAGACCAGACGTATGCCCTCCTCAGCGTCCTGCTTGAGCAGCGCGTGCATGCTCTTACGGTTGCGGGAGCCGTCATCCAGCCCCCAGAGCACGTGCTGATGTATGTCGGCAAATTCCACGGGCTTCACTTGCGCTTATCCCCTTTTGATGAACTTGCCTTTGGCTTTTTGGGAAGATCATCCCCGGCATCGCCGTAGCGGTCGTAGCGGCGATAATAAGAGGAATAATACTTGGATCTGTAATAGTATTTGCGGCTTCTGACGGAGCTGATATCGACGCCGTTGATCACCGCGCCCAGCACCTTGCAGCCGGTCTGTGCAATGCTTGCGGCGACCTCGCCGACTTCCTGACCGCGGCCGCTGTTGTAGCCCACGACGATGATCGCACCGTCACAGTACTTGGCGATCTCCACCGCATCGACGATCATGCCGGCGGGCGGGCAGTCTACCAGCACCATGTCGTAGCGGTCGCGCACTTCCTCGATCATCCGTCCGTAGCGGGGGGAGGCCAGCAGCTGCATGGAATTGAGCACATCGCGGCCGGCGGGGATTATGCTGGCGTTGGGCAGGTCGGTCTGGTAGATCACGTCATCCAGATCACACATGCCGGCCAGGTAGTGCGCCAGGCCGTAGGGCTTTTTCTGCTCGTAGCTCAGGCGGTAGCGCCGCACCAGCGCAGATCTGCGAAGGTCGGTATCGATCAGCAGCACGCGCTTGCCGAAGCCGGCCATCGTGCGCATCATGTTGATGGTGATGGAGGATTTGCCCTCGGACTCATAGCGGCTGGTGAGCAGCACCACGCGTATGTCACTGCCGCAGTAGGACAGATTGGTGCAAAGCGTGTTCATCGCTTCGTTGCAGGCGTAATCCAGCGCAGGGAAGCGGGAGATGGTGACCTTGTTCATAGCTTTCTCTCCTTCTTTCTGTGCTCCCTGTCACCGGACAGGTTCGGATTGGCCGGGAAGACCGCCAGCGTCGGGATATTGGCATAGCGCATGATATCCTCGGGTGTCTTGGGACGGCTGTCGAGCAGGAAGTTGAGCACCAGCCAGACGCAGGCCACAACCGTGCCCAGCAGTATGCCGCGGATGATGTAGCCCGTGGTGGAGATGCCGCTGGCCTTGGTCGGCACGAGCGCATAGGAGAAGGTGTTCGGCTCGTCGGTGTCCATGGTCCGGGCGATGAAAGTCTTGGATGCGTCCGCGTAGGCATTGGCAATGTCCGCCGCCGTCTGCGGGTCGGGGTTGGACACGGTGATGGAAATGATGTGCGTGTCGTCGGGATTGTCAATGGCGACCATCTTCTCAAGCTCGGTGTAGCCGTAGCTCGTGCCCAGAGATTCGTTGACCATCTGGTGCACTTCCCAGGTCTTGAAGACTTCCTGATAGTCCTGCGCCAGCGCCGAGCCGATCTGCAGGTCGGTCAGTATGCTGCTGCCGGTGGAGCCCATGATGTAAATCTTGGATGTCGCCTCGTAGATCGGGGTGACCAGCAGGCCGCCGTAGATGCCCAGCAGCATGCCGCCCAGCACCATGCCCAGCACGATGAAGCGCAGCTTGGAGAGCAGGTAGTAGAACAGCTCGATCAGGTCGATGCTGCGATGCGCCTCTTCCTGATTTTTCACTTCCTGTTTCCGGTCCAGACGTGCGAGAAGCTCGGCGACCAGTGCCGAATCGCTGCGGTGCCGGTCGCGCTCGGTTCCTGAGGCGGTTTCACTCTGATTGTAGTTCATGTAGGCTGTCCTTCCTGTTGTATGTATAATGTCGCTTCCTTTTCACGGAAGGCATGATGCATTTCTTGCCGTCCGTGAAAGGGAGGAGACTTCCCCTCCGACGCGTCGGCCGGAGGGGAGACTCATCAGGGCAATTATTCGGCAGCTTCGCTGAAGATCAGCAGCAGGCCGGTCTCGCTGCCCATCTCGTCAAGCACCTGCTGGTCGAACACGACATCCACGCAGCCGTTCTCATTGACGGAAGCGGGCATGACGGTCCAGCTCATCTGCGTTTCGCCTGCTGCGGCATCGGCCTTGGGCAGACCCAGTGCGGCCACGAGCTTCCGGCCTGCGGTGTAGGGAGTGGCGAAGCTGAAGGTACCCACTGCGGAACCGTCGCCGGAGACGAAGTTCTCGCTGGTCAGCGTCACATAGTCGGAGACGATCAGGTCGCTGCCGTCATTGCCCAGCAGGTAGGCAACGCTCTGCTGTGCGTCCTCGGGCAGCCAGGTGAGTGCAGGCTGGGCGTTGGCGGACACGTAGGTTTTGATCAGCTCGATTTCCTGCCGGATCTCGGTCGTTTCTTCAACGATGACCAGCTTGAAGTCGTCCTCGACGACCTGGCCGTTCTTCACGGTCCGGGCAACGCTCGTGGTGCTCTCGGCATCGACGCTGGGCGTGCCCTCATCCTCTGCGGGCGCCTCGGTCTCAAACACGGGCTCGGATTCGGTATTGACGACCTCACGGGTGACGGAGCGCGTGGACATGACGGTGAAGATCAGGTCCTTGCCCTGCAGCAGTGCGAGCACGCTCTGGGGCACGGTGAACTCGATCCGGCCGTTGGCATTGACGGTGGCGGCGACGGTCGTCCAGTCGATGCCGTCTGCGCCGGTGGTGTCGCCCAGCACGACCACGACCTGCTGGTCGGCCTGATAGGCAACGCCCGGGTCAATCGTGGCGTTCAGGTCGCTCTGCGGCTCGCCGTCTGCAACGTGCAGGCGCAGCATGTTGCTCATGCCCAGATCTGCGGCATCGGTGCTGACCATGCCGGCGATCTCCTGCCGGGTCTCCTCGGGATACCAGCTTGCGGCGCTGTTGTTTCCTTCATAAACGTATGCATAGGCAGCCTGGGCCTGAGCCACGGTCACTTCATCGGCATCCAGAGCCTGCAGCTCGTCAGCGGCAGTGCCGTCGGCCCAGCTGGCGGTAATCTGTACGCCTGCAGCCTTGGCCGGGGTGGCCGGAACGTCGGTCAGTACGGCTGCAAAGGCACCGGCAGCCGGAAGCATCAGTACCAGAGCCAGTGCAAGGATCTTTTTCATCGTGGTTTTCTCCTTTCAAAATTGGGGTACCGGGGGTTACTCAAAATAGTTCATGGTCAGATAGTCGTTCAGAGCATCCTGGTCCGGGTAAAATTCCATATATCCGTCATCACCCACGACGTGTTCGCCGGCCAGAGTCTGCGTCTGAGTCCGGGTGTAATCACGGCACTCATAGGCCTTGTCGACCAGCCAGCTGCGCTTCTTGTCCGTCATCAGATGGCCGTCCAGAGCATCGAAGAGCACATCGGCATAGCCCGGATCACTCTGCAACCCCTGAACGAGCAGCTTCTGCGCTTCGGCGATGAACGTCTGCTGGCGGCGCATGCGCCCTGCGTTCGTGCCGTCGCCCACCGACATGCGCCCGCGGACGTAGCAGAGCGCCTGCTCACCCCGCAGCGTCAGCGTCGTGCCCTGCGTCATCTGCGGATCGAAGGATGAGAAGTCTTCCTCGAGGGTGACCGTTACGCCGCCCAGTGCATCGTTGAGGAGCGATATGCTCTGCATGTCCAGAGCCAGATAGCCGTCAATGGGGATGTCTCCCAGCATGTGGCTCACGGCCCAGACGGTGTTTTCGCAGTTGTCCCTGTCCGTTTCGCCGTAGGCATGCGCCAGACAGATCTGCATCTCCTGCACACCGGTGAAGTCACCGAAGGGGCCGTAGATGCGAATCGGCGTGATGCTGTCGCGGTCGATCTGCAGCGCGGAGATGCTCCTGTTCTTGCGGTCGAATGTGATCAGGTAGAGGAAGTCCGCCTGACCGGCATAGCGGCGGGAAGAGGAGCCGTCCTCATCGTTCCGGTCTTCGCCGATGAGCAGCAGATTCGTAAGCGAGCGCCCGCGATACGTCCACGTCCGTCCGCCGTATTCCAGCGTGACATCCGCGGTATCAAAGCGCCCGTCGAGCGACCCGAGCGTCTCGCCTGCGTCCGACTGCTCGAAGCGATTGCCGAGCACACGCACGCCCAGCAGTATGCCCACATAGGCGAGTGCGACCAGAAGCAGCAACACGAGCAGCCTGCGCGGCGATCGCTTCCTTCGGCTGTGGCGGTGATAGTGCAACAAGGATTCCTCCCGTTTAAATTACAGAAATCACATTATATCAGTACTCTAACATTATAAGGTAAATATGGCAGAACTTCAATATTCAAAGTCACAACGTTCGGCTGTGAGCGAAAGTTTTTACACCCACCTGTTTTCTGTAACCGTAGAGAGACCGGCCTGTAACTTCAAATTTTTTTTAAAAAAGCTATTGACAAACGCACCTGCACTGTGGTACAATAGAACTCGCGTTGAGAGCGGAAGCGCTTTTGACGGATGTCGCGGGGTAGAGCAGTCCGGTAGCTCGTCGGGCTCATAACCCGGAGGTCGAGGGTTCAAATCCCTCCCCCGCAACCATTTGCCGGCGTAGCTCAGTTGGCTAGAGCATTCGGTTCATACCCGGAGTGTCACTGGTTCGAATCCAGTCGCCGGTACCAGGCGGAAACCCCTGAAAACACGATGTTTTCGGGGGTTTTGCTATACCCATGGCACAGAGCCGGGACCGGAACAGATCCATAGCAGTCGCCGCACTGCTCAAGCCTGCACGAATGTGCAACGGCTCCTTTTGCCGTAATTTTTCTCCCTGAATTATTTCGTATAATTCGGGGCTTTTATTATCGGGGAAAATATGATATAATCAAACAAATAATCAAACGGAAATGGGGGCGCAGATATGGG
>CAVINP010000116.1:0-5846 GCA_963643985.1 bacterium | reverse complement strand
TTCTTGGCCTTGCCTTCGTAGAGCTGAGTGGTCTTTTCCATGATAATTACCTCCGCATTGTTTAGTTGATAGTGGTCAGTGGTCAGTGGAATACCGGAACCCCTGCCTCCCCTGAAACGCACCTGCAAAGCGTTGCAGTGGCGCGACTGCTATAAAGGGGAGGGGGACCGCTTGCGGTGGAGGGGTTTATGCCGAACTTTTTACCCTTCGTACTGCCTGCGCACCCGCTCGTCCGCCTCCCGGATCGCGGCCAGTGCCTTCTCACGCTTGGCTACCAGCTTCGCGCGAATCCCTTCGTCGCTCACCGCCAGTATCTCCGCCGCCAGCAGCGCAGCATTCTCTGCGCCGTCGATGGCGACTGTCGCCACCGGTATGCCCGAGGGCATCTGCACGGTCGAGAGCAGCGCGTCCAGACCGTCCAGCGTCGAGCCCTTGATGGGCAAACCGATCACAGGCAGCACCGTGTTGGCCGCGATCGCACCCGCCAGATGCGCCGCCTTGCCCGCCGCCGCGATGATCGCGCCAAAACCGTTTGCCTGCGCCGAGCGTGAAAAAAGCGCGCATGCCTCTGCAGACCTGTGCGCCGACAATACGCGGACTTCGTATTCAATTTTCAGTTCCTGCAACGCATGAATTGCCTTTTCCACCACGGGCAGGTCATGCTCGCTGCCCATCACAATTGCAACCTTCGCCATTGCACATCCCTCCGATGATTGTTCTCTCAAGTGGGGTCATGCTTCGATTATATACGAAAAGCTGCACTAGATCAACATGTCAACTCTGAATGTTCGGGAATATATCGGTTAAATGTTCCAAATAAAGGCGAATATTCGGATGGTTTGAATGAAAATCCGAACATTCAGTCCGCCGGTCAATCTTCGGTATCGGGATAGCCGTATTCAAACCCGTTCTCCTTCGCATACTGCTCGGCATAGGAATCGCGGGTGACGGTGAGGACGGCATCCGTGCAGCAGGCAAAGGCAGCACCGCCTATTTCGGTTACGGCAGGCGGAATCGTGATATTCTTCAACCGGAGGCACATATTCAAAGTCGCCGCCGACCTGCGATTCCGCCATCGCCGAAGACAGGCCCGGCAGGAGCATCAACGTGAGTATGAGGCATGATACGCGGCATTTCTTCACGACAGATTTCTTTTCTTTATTGTAATAGTCGCAAGGGCAGAGTGTCAACGAAAAAAGAGCCGCGAAGGACGTCTTCGCAGCTCTCATATTTCCGATTTAAATCCTGATATCCCCGATGTCCTCTTCCTTTTGCGAATCCAGTATCGGCATGATGACCTTCGTCACGAAGCGATCGCACTGCGCCTCGGCGCGGCCGGTGTACTTTTCCGGTGCGAGCAGCCGCTTGAGGTGCTCGGAGTCCATCGGGAAGGCGGGATCGGCGGCGATGCGATCCATCAGATCGCTCTCCAGACCGTCACGCTTCATGCGCATGGCGGCTTCCTGGGAATGCACGCGGATGCGCTCGTGAATCTCCTGACGGTCCGCGCCCATGCGCACGGCCTCCATCATGATGTCCTCAGTCGCCATGAAGGGCAGGTTTTCGTTGACACGCTTGGCGATCATCTTTTCATACACCACCAGACCGCCGGCGACGTTCGCGTAGAGCTCCAGCACGCCGTCGGCTGCCAGGAAGGCCTCGGGCAGGGAGAGCCTGCGGTTGGCGGAATCGTCCAGCGTGCGCTCGAACCACTGCGTGCTCGCGGTCATCTGTGCGTCCTGCGTCAGCGCCATGATATGGCGGGAGAGTGCGCAGATGCGCTCGGAACGCATGGGGTTGCGCTTGTAGGCCATCGCCGAGGAACCGATCTGGTTCTTCTCGAACGGCTCTTCGATTTCACGGAAGGACTGCAGCAGCCGCAGATCCTGCGCGAATTTGTACGCGCTCTGCGCGATCGAGGACAGTGCGCTGAGTATGCGGCTGTCCAGCTTGCGCGGATAGGTCTGGCCGGACACGTCGAACACGGCCGTCATGCCCATCTTTCGGGCGATGCGGTTTTCCAGCTCGTCCACTTTGTCGCCGTCACCGTCGAAGAGCTCCATGAAGCTCAACTGCGTGCCGGTCGCGCCGCGGTTGCCCAGAAGCTTCACCGCCCTTGCGGCATCGTCCAGTTCGGTCAGATCCATATACAGATCCTGCAGCCACAGGCAGGCGCGCTTGCCCACCGTGGTCAGCTGCGCGGGCTGCAGATGCGTGTAGCCCAGCGTCGGCAGCGCCTTGTATTCCATGGCGAATTTGGCCAGGCGGCGCATGACCTCGATCAGCTTTCTGCGGATCAGCACGATCGCGTCGCGCAGCATCAGTATGTCGGCATTGTCGGTCACGTAGCAGCTGGTCGCGCCCAGATGAATGATGCCGCGTGCGTTCGGACAGACATCGCCGTAGGCCAGCACGTGCGCCATCACGTCATGGCGGACACGCTCCTCGTGGCGGCGGGCATTGTCGTAGTCGATGTCGGTGATGTGCGCCTTCAGCTCGTCCACCTGCGTTTGTGTCACGGGCAGACCCAGCTCCATTTCGCTCTCGGCCAGTGCCACCCACAGCTTGCGCCAGGTGGTGAACTTGCGGTCGGGGGAGAAGAGATACTTCATTTCGGCACTCGCATAGCGGCTGCTCAGCGGCGATTCGTAGCTGTCCTTCATCGTGTCGGCTCCCTTCAATAATTTATCGGATGATCAGCGCATCACGTTCGGCGCCCACGGAGACATACCTGATCGGGCAGCCGACCTTTTCCTCAATAAAGAGTACATACTTCTGTGCGGCCTCGGGCAGGTCTTCCCACTTGCGTGCGCCGGAAATGTCACACTTCCAGCCGGGCAGCACCTCGTAGACGGGTTCACAGTCGTCCAGATCTGCCGTGTAGGGGAAGCGGTCGATGACTTTGCCGTCAAGTTTGTAGCCCACGCAGACCGGAATTTCGTCCAGATAGGACAGCACGTCCATCTTGGTCAGTGCCAGCGCGGTCGCAGCCTGCAGCTTAGTGCCGTACTTCGTCGCGGGGACGTCGAACCAGGCCACACGCCTCGGGCGACCCGTCGCAGCGCCGTATTCAGCGCCCGCTTCGCGCAGATCGTGTGCCGCATCGCCGTCCAGTTCGCCCACGAACGGGCCTTCGCCCACGCAGGTGGAGTAGGCCTTCGTCACGCCGACCACCTCGTTTACCTTCAGCATCGGGCAGCCGCAGCCGACCGGCGCGTAGGCGGAAATCGGGTTGGAGGAGGAGGTGTAGGGATAGATGCCGTAGTCGATGTCGCGCAGTGCACCCAGCTGAGCCTCGAACATGATGTTCTTGCCGGCAGCCTGTGCGCTCTCGAGCAACTCGAAGGCGTCGCAGATGTAGGGCTTGAGCGCATCGCCGTAGGTGTGGATCCACTCGAGCACCTCGTCGTAGGAGACTTCCTTCTGGCCGTAGCCCTTTACGATCACGGTGTTCTTCCAGTCGATCAGGCGATGCAGGTGATTCTCCAGAGATTGCGGATGCAGCAGGTCGCCCATCTGGATGGCTTTCTTCATATATTTATCGCCGTAGATCGGGCTGATGCCGCGGCGGGTGGAACCGTAGGCGTTCTTGCCCAGGCGCTCCTCTTCCCACTGATCCTGAGCGGGATGGATGGGCAGCACCATCATCGCGCGATCGGAGATCTTGAGGTTGTCGGGGGAGATCTTCACGCCCTTGGCCCGCAGCTTCTCGATCTCGCCGCAGAGGTGCTTGAGGTCAATCACCGCGCCCGCACCCAGCAGGTTGACGGTTGCAGGATGGAAAATGCCCGAGGGCAGCAGGTTGAGCGCGTTCTTGCCGTACTCGTTGATGACCGTGTGGCCGGCGTTGTTGCCGCCCTGATAGCGCACGACCACCTGATACCGGCCGGCGAAGTAGTCGACCATGCGTCCCTTGCCCTCATCGCCCCAGTTGATGCCGACGATTGCACAGTTGCTCATAAAATGATTCCTCCGTTTATTTCGGATGTCCCGCGGACACCTTTGTTTTTTCGCAAAAGCCCTATATAGTTCGACGGCTCCTGCCTTTTTTCCTGCATTGTATCCCATATTTAACCGAAAAAGCAGTAAAAATGCGCCAAAAACACGAACAATATCGGATGCGAAAATTTAATTGTTCAGTTTACTTGATTGCAATGACAAATGTACGTCCGCGGTCTATAATAAACGGGTTGAAGTTTGCCAATCAAATCTGAAACAAGGAGGCGGCAAAGGCTTGCACAGCGAGAAAATTATCATACTCGACTTCGGCGGCCAGTACAACCAGCTGATTGCCCGTCGCGTGCGCGAAATGGGCGTCTACTGCGAAATACTGCCCTATCGCACGCCTGTTGAGAAGTGGCAGGGCGCGGATCTGCGCGGCGTGATACTCACGGGCGGCCCCGCGAGCGTCTACGAGGAAAACGCCCCGCGCGTGACCCGCGAAATGATCGACAGCCTGGGTGTGCCGGTGCTCGGCATCTGCTACGGCATGCAGCTGATCAACTATCTCTACGGCGGCAAGGTGCAGAGCGCGAACGTGTCCGAATACGGCGATACGCTGCTTTATACCGTTGACAGCGCACTGTTTAAAAATGTCGGGCGCGAAACACACGTATTCATGAACCACAACGACCGCGTGTCCGAGCTGCCGGATGGCTTTGTGTCCTACGCACACACGGCGGCCTGCCCCTATGCGGAGTTTTCCTGCCCCGAGCGCGGCCTCTACGGCGTGCAGTTCCATCCCGAAGTGCGCCACTCCGTGGAAGGCACCAAAATGCTGGAGAACTTCGTGCGCGGCGTCTGCGGCTGCAAGGAAGTCTACAAGGCCGAGGATCAGATCGAACAGATGCTGAGCGGCATTCGCGCCCGGGTCGGCGACAGTCTCGTGGTCGGCGGCATTTCCGGCGGCGTGGATTCCTCCGTGGCCTGCGTGCTGGCCAACCGTGCGCTCAAGCCCGGACAGCTCAAGTGCGTCTTTGTCGATCACGGTCTGCTGCGCAAAAACGAGGCACAACAGGTTATCGAGACCTATAAGCACAACCTGGGTCTGGACATCATCCATGTGGATGCGTCCGAGCGCTTCCTGGAAGCCCTCAAGGGCGTGACCGATCCCGAGCGCAAGCGCAAGATCATCGGTGAGCTCTTCGTGCGCGTCTTTGAAGAGGAAGCCCGCAAGACCGGCGCGACCTATCTGCTGCAGGGCACCATCTATCCCGACCGCATCGAGAGCGGCATGGGCGGCAGCGCGACCATCAAGAGCCACCACAATGTGGGCGGCATGCCCAAGGACAGCCTCTTCAAGGACGGCCATGTCGTGGAGCCGCTTGCGAACCTGTTCAAGGACGAGGTCCGCGCCGTCGGTGAGGCACTCGGCATCCCGCACAGAATGGTCTGGCGTCAGCCTTTCCCCGGCCCGGGTCTGGCCGTGCGCTGCATCGGAGATATCACCCGCGAGAAGCTCGACACCCTGCGCGACTGCGATGCCATCTTCCTGGAGGAACTGGAAAATGCCGGCCTGTCCGAGAAGATCTGGCAGAGCTTTGCCGTCTGGACGGGCGTGCGCACGGTGGGCTGCATGGGTGACGGCCGCAGCTATACCGGCTGCGTCGCATTGCGTGCCGTCGTCTCCGACGATGCCATGACCGTCGAAGCCGCCGAGATACCCTATTCCGTGCTCAAGAAGGTCACCAGCCGCATCATCAACGAGGTGCGCGGCGTCAACCGCGTCGTCTACGACATCACGGGCAAACCCCCGGGAACGATCGAGTGGGAATAATCATTTAGGGATCCCCTGATTAATTCGGCGGCGAATCTGAGCGTGCCTTTCACGTCATCTGCTTCGTACG
>CAVINP010000115.1:0-5867 GCA_963643985.1 bacterium | reverse complement strand
AAATTTTGAATGGTTTCAAATAATCATTTTCAAATCGGATTTGATGTTACCCTGTTACGGCTGCAGCCACATCGGTCATGCAAGCGTGCCATCGGTCGCATAATCAAAGCGAACAATTGCGTAATTTGTGATCCGCAGACGGTTTTACAGGCTTTATAGGGCCTAGGGACCGGGGATCAGTTGAATGGTGAGGATTTACTGGCTTAACCTGACACCGGCGCACAAATCCATACAATTTCACTGACCGCTATTCAACCGATCACTACTTCCCCCACCGCCTCCCGTGTAAAATTCCTTTCATCTATTTACCCGTGCTTGAAGCGTGCTGCCCCCGTTGCTATAATTGACTTATCATGTTCAGCGGAGGGAGTTCTCATGGATCTGATTCTGGCCTTTGCCGTATTTGCGGCCGCCATGGTTGCAAGCCGCCTCCTATCCGTCACGATGATACTGCCGCTGCTGCTGGGCTTGTGTGCATTCTCCGCCGTAGCACTCCATCGGGGTTACAAACTTCGCAGTGTCCTCGGTAT
The DNA here is from genome assembly GCA_963643985.1 of bacterium. Classification (GTDB taxonomy): domain Bacteria; phylum Bacillota; class Clostridia; order Christensenellales; family Aristaeellaceae; genus SFTH01. Next base: position 5,337 of record CAVINP010000115.1, on the reverse strand, counting down.
GGCCGTCAAGGGCGCACGCGGAGCCGGCGTGGTGGTGGTGATACTGCTGATGATCGGCTGCCTCACCTCCCTCTGGCGGCAGAGCGGCACGATCGCCTGTTTCACCTATTACGGCGTGAAACTGATCCCGCCGCGGATTTTCATACTGGCTGCCTTCCTGCTGACCTCCGTAATGAGCTATGCCCTGGGCACGAGCTTCGGCGTGGCCGCCACCATCGGCGTGATACTGATGACCATCGCGCGTGCGGGCGGCATGAACACCGCTTGGGCCGCGGGTGCGGTGATGTCGGGGCTGTACGTGGGCGACCGCGCCTCCCCCGCCTCGTCCTCGGCCAGCCTCGTGGCGCATGAGACAGGCACGGACGTTGCCGACAACATCCGCCGCATGCTCAGACCCTCCCTCGTGCCGCTTGCGCTGTGTGTACTGCTCTACGGCATCATATCATTTCTGAGCCGTTCCGGCGAGATCGACCTGACGCTGCTCGAAGGCTTCGGGCGCGAATTTCATCTGAGTCTGTGGTGTCTGCTGCCCACGGTGCTGCTGCTGGGCATGGCCTTTGCGCGGCTGAACATTCGCATCGTGATGGCGGTCAACATTGTTTTTTCCATTATACTGACGGTAATTGTGCAGGATAGATCCGTCATCGACGTGCTTCGCATGACGGTCATGGGCTTTACGCCGAATAACACTTCGCTTGCATCCCTGATCTCGGGCGGTGGCGTGAAATCCATGCTCGAAATCGTGTCGATGCTGCTGATCTCCAGCGCCTGCACGGGCATATTCGCCGAAACGGGCATGCTCCGCGGCATCGAGACGGCCACTGCCAAACTCTGCAGCCGCATCGGCCGCTTCCCCGCCATGGCCGTGGTCGCACTGGGCGTGAGCGCTGTGTTCTGCAACCAGACGATCGGCGCGATCATGTGCCGCCAGATCATGGGTTCAAATTACGACGACACGCCGCAGGGGCACATCGACCTGATGCTGGACATCGAAAACTCCGTAATCGTGCTGGCCGGGCTTGTGCCGTGGTGCATCGCCTGCAGCGTGCCCATGGGCATGATGGGTGTCGGCACGGAATGTCTGCCCTTTGCTTTCTATCTGTACCTGCTGCCGCTGTGCCGGTTGATAAAATCGAAGAAATCCGTCACAAAGCCGTAATATTCATCCGATTTCGCAGGCATTCCCCGCGCGGGAGTGCCTTTTTCAAGCCTGCACACGGCATGAATATTGCATATTATTACAAACATATTGCAGTCATAATTCAATCAAACCACTTTTACATTTCAAATTGAAGGATTTTCGTGCATGAGAGCGAATATTTATTCCCATACAGGGCGTAGAATGCCCATATCGGATCTCCGGATGTGAGGAAGGAATCATATGAAAAATATCAGCCGCAGATTAATAAGGATGCTGGCCGTGGTGCTGGCGCTGTCCATTGCCTGGGTGACGCCCGCGCTGGCCGAGAGCTATTCCGCGCTGGTCTCCTCCGACAATGCGCCCGTCTACTCCGACGCCGCGCTGACCAAAAAAATCGGCACGCTGGAGCTGCTCACGATCGTGACCGTCGGCGCAACCAAAAACGGCATCGCCGCCGTCAAGGTCAACGGCCGTGTCTGCTATATGTCTGCAGGCTCGCTGACAGCCGTGGATGACATCGCCATTCCCGCGACGGTTTCATCGACCACCTACGTCTATGCCGAGCCCAGCACCGATGCCAAGAGTGCCAAGCTGAAGGCCGGTGTGACGGTGAACGTTCTGGCGACGAACGGCGACTGGGCGATGATCGAAAAGAACGGCCATCTGGGCTATGCGTATACCACCTACCTCTCCTCTTCGGAGACGGAGGATGCTAACGCGTCCACGGCCGATACGAGCACCACTGATCCCTTCCTGCCCTCCGAAGAGGTTGAGGAAGCTGCCACGGCTGCAGGCGTGACCGTGTCCAAGGTCACCGCCATGGTCAACGTCAGTTCCCTGCCCGTCTACAAGAATGCAAGCACTTCATCCAAGCTTCTCGGTTCGCTCTCCTACGGCCGGACGATCACTGTCTATGCCTACAACAGCGACTGGGCGTACATCGGCCTGGACGGCAACTTCGGTTTCTGCGCATTGGCAGGTCTGAAGAAGGCCGGCAGTTCCGGCAACACGGGCCTCAGTGAGAGCATTCCAGCCGTGGTCAAATCCGGCGGCGTGAAGGTCTACCAGAGCGCAAGCACTTCTTCCAAGTCGCTGGGTTCGCTGAAGGCCGGCACGGAGGTCAACGTCGTGAAGACAAGCTCCAACTGGGCCTACATCGAGCTTTCCGGTCATTACGGCTACTGCAAGCTCTCCGCACTGGAGCAAAAGGACAGCAGCTCTTCCTCCACCACCGATCCCAAGGGCACCTGCACCGTTATCACCGCCACGGCTGAGATGACCACCTCGAGCGGCAGCAAGATCACCCTCAAGGCCGGTGAAACCATGAACTTCTACAGCTATGACTCCAAGCGCGTGCTCGTAAGCTACAACGGCACATACGGCTACGTTGCCCGTTCTTCTTTGAATGCTTCCGGCTATGCCGAGCTTACCGACGGCGACAGTGGCTCCTCCGTGGCACAGTTGGAAACCCGTCTGCTGGAGTTGGGCTATTTGGATTCGATTCCCTCCATCAACTTCAGTTCCGCCACCGCTGAAGCCGTCAAGCGCTTCCAGGCTGCCTGCGGCATGACGCAGACCGGAAAGGCCGATGTGGGGCTGCAGCGCCTGCTCTACTCGGACAACGCCCCCGCCTCTCCCCTGCTGAGTCTCTCGCTCTCCTCGGGCAGCAGTGACACGGCCAACATCATCCGCATTCAGAACCGTCTGTACGCGCTGGGCTACCTGAGCAAGACGGCCTCCATTGACGGCCAGTACGGCACCACCACCACCAAGGCCATCGCTCTCTTCCAAAGGACGGCGGGCGGCACGGCCAGCGGTACGGCCAACAACGCCACCATCCGCGCACTCTACAGCGGCTCCGCGCCCAGCCTGCCCTCGGGCAGCACCGCCGCCGACTACAGCAGCAGTTCCTCTTCCTCGGGCGGCTCCTCCGGCAGCAGCAAGACCGTTGCAGGCATGCCCTCGGGCCTGGCCTCCACCACCTCCAGCTACTCCTCGGGCATGAGCAACGCCCAGAAGCTGGAATACGTGATCTACGTGGCGCAGCAGCAGCTGGGCAAGAGGTACGTCTATGGTTCCGCCGGCACAGCGACCTTTGACTGTTCGGGACTTACGATGTACTGCTTCAAGCAGATCGGCATATCGCTGGCGCATTCGGCCTACTCCGTGGGCTACAGTGACAAGTATACCAAGATTTCCGGCACGTCGAGCCTGCGCCGCGGTGATCTGGTGTTCTTCAACACCGTGTCCGACGGCGATATGTGCGACCATACCGGCATCTATCTTGGCAGCAACTACTTCCTCCACGCCTCCTCCGGCGCGGGCAAGGTGGTCGTGAGCAGTCTGGGCAGCGGCTACTACAACCGCGTCTACAGCTGGGGCCGCCGCATACTCAACACCTGACGGATATAAAGGCAACGGACTGTTGCAGATCGGAATTCTGCAGCAGTCCGTATTTTTTTGCATTCAAGGTAGATATATCAGCCTTTCTTCGCAAAGTATGCCTGAGCGAAGCCGGCAACTGCGGGGGTAAGCTCCTTGATCGACCAGTCGCCGGTATTGACGGTCAGATGATAGCTCGTGCGCTGTCCCCAGGGTTCACCGCCGATCAGCTCGCGCGTCTGGGCACGCACCTTGTCCACGTGTTTGATCTTTGCAATCATTTCCTTGTCGCTGAGCGCCTCGCCCTGCGGCGCACGTTCGCGACAGCGGCGCAGCTTGTCCTGCATCTGTGCGCAGACAAAGATGTTGAAGGGATGGTACTTCGCCAGAATCACGTCTGCATTGCGGCCGACGATGATGCAGTTCTTCCCCATCGCCGCGATTTCCTCGATCACCTGTTTCTGCGCGATCAGCAGGTTGATGCGATCGGACTGGTAGTAGATGTTGCCGCTGAGCGTCATGCGGAAGGTGATCGGCACGTTCTGCCAACCGTGGTTGCTCAGGGCTTTTTCGATGTAGTCCGCATCCATGCCGCTCTTGAGCGAGAGTTCCTGAATAATTTCGGAGTCATAATAGTCGTATCCCAGTTCGTCTGCCAGGCGCTTGCCCAGCTCGCGTCCGCCGCTGCCAAATTCACGGCTGATGGTAATAATGTTCATAGTGTCGCTCCTTTCGCATTACCGACATTCGACCTGTACAGATTAGAATGGACACGCTGCCCGGGCAGCGCGTCCATATCAGAATACTGAATTGTTAAGGTACGAAACCGTATTGTTATTTTATCGCAAACTTTCGGTTTTGTCAAGACTTCAACGCGGCAAAAACAGTCTGCTTATTGACGCTTTTTCCCGTTCGCGTTCACCCGGAACGTTCCGGAATAAACAGTTGCTTCCGCCTCACGCTCCTCCTGCGGTGTTAGGCAATGTTGTTTTAGCGTAAAGTCACTGATTGTTCTTGACGTGATTACCATTCAAATGCTAAAATAATGTCACCGTTTGTACAGGCGAAATTGAAGGAGGAAATACCGATGAAGAAACTTGTTGCAATTATTTTGACCCTGATGCTGTGTGTGAGCATTGCCTTTGCCGATGAGGCTCCCTATGATATCAACTGGGCCGACATGGCGGAGGAGGAGACGATTGCCGAGGGCGACTTTGTTGCCTTTGACGAGGTCGCTCTGAAGATGTGGGTTCCCACCGTGTTTGAAGCGGTTGAACTGAGCGACGATGACAGAGCGCAGGGTTACATTGGCTACTATCTGGCTGGGGATAGCTCCGCTATTTCCGTGATGTACGTCGATGCCGGTGTCACGACGCTGGAGGAATACAAAGAGCTGGCGACTCAGGCCGGTGCTACCGACATTGAAGACCTCATCCTCAACGGCATGCCGGCCATAAGCTACACCCTGACCGAAAGCGATACGGCCTGTCTTTCCATCGTGACCGATGCCGGCTATGTTTTCGAGGTTTCCGGCGCTCCCGTGTCCGACGAGGGCATCTCCGCGGTAATTACCCTCGTGATGGCCTCTGTCCAGGCGGCGTAATTCGCCTCTTTGTGCTTCCCCGGGGATGAGATGGTTGGAGTTGAAGAGGGATACTTCCCGAGGCTGCCGTATAATCAAAAGCTGCCGTTGCAGAACATCCGTTTTGCGGCGGCAGCTTTTTTTGTTTACGGAAGCAAAAGCATCGGGTTTGACTAGGGATACACTGATTAAATGAGGTGGTAAGCTGAGCAGTGAATTTTGCGAAAGCAGT
>CAVINP010000114.1:0-5946 GCA_963643985.1 bacterium | reverse complement strand
AGGGATACACTGATTAAATGAGGTGGTAAGCTGAGCAGTGAATTTCGTAACAGCAGCCGAGTTGCGACCAGCCCGCGCAGCAATTCGGAGAATTGCCGCGGCGCTGCCCGCCGCTGCGCGAAGGCGCAGTGCGGCGGGTGCGTACGAAGCGGATAGCGCAAAAGGCACGCTCAGATTCGCCGCCGAATTAATCAGGAGATCCCTAAAACAGTCATCAAAAAAAGCACCGTAAGCAGGATTTCCATACGGTGCCTCAGCAATATTTACATTTTTGCAAGCGATCAGGAATAGATTTCCGCAGGACGGACGAGGGCGTTTCCGCTCTCGCGGTCAAAGCCGTCGAGCACGAGCAGCGAATGGGCGCCCTTGACACGCTTTTCAACCGGCGTGGCCGTGGCGATCATTACGCACACGCCGACCACCTCTGCCTGAAATTCGCGCATCATGTCCACCATGCCCTGCAGCGTTCCGCCACCCTTCATAAAGTCGTCGACGATCAGCGCACGTTGTCCGGGGTTCACGGCACGCCGTGCCAGCGCCATGGTCTCTATGCGCTCGCTGCCGCCGCCCGCAATGTAGTTGATCTTCACCGCCGAACCTTCGTAGGCGCGGCTGTCACGGCGGGCGATCACCAGCGGCACGTTGAGCATACGCGCGGTCATCAGTGCAATCGGTATTCCTTTGGTTTCCATGGTAAGCACGAAATCGGGCGATTTGTCATAATAAGGCGTGGCCAGAATTTCGCCCAGTGCCTGAGCCGTCTCGGATTCGGCCGTCACATCCGAGGTATACAGGAAGCCGCCGGGCAGCATGCGACCCGGCTCCTGCAGACGCTCGGCCAGGTTTGTCAGCACCCGTCTGGCACGCGCCTTGCTGGGAATCGCACGGTAGCGCACTCCGCCTGCAGCACCTGCCACAGTTTCGATGACACCCAGGTCAAACTGTTCAAAGGATTTTCCAAGCAGATCTATATCCTCGGAAATCGTGGATTTTGCAGAGCCGAACATCTCGCAAAATTCGCCCAGCGTGTGAATGCGGTTCGGCGCTTCGGTCAATATTCTGGTTATAGCGCCGAGTCGCTCGTTGCGCTTGATTTTTTCCATGGAATCAGCCTCCGATTTCCGAATATTTCTGTATTGCTTATAGATTATAATTCGTAATTGTTAGCTTTTAAAGCAAATGCGTCAAAATCCGAATTTTTAACGCAGTTTTAGGTTGATTAATTCGGTTTGGCTTGAAGAATTCCGCTTTTTCAATTATAATAGCAGTGTATACATATATTAAGAGGTTATGGATATGGTTGAAAACATTTTCAGATATAAAGGCAAGCGCGTACATTTCATCGGCATCGGCGGCAGTTCCATGTCCGGCCTGGCAGGGCTTCTGCATTCCGAGGGCTATATCGTCACCGGTTCGGACAAGACGCTCTCCCACAAGGTCGAACATCTGCAGCAGCTCGGCATCAAAGTGGCCGTCGGTCACGATCCCATAAATGTGCACGGTGCAGACGTGATCGTGTACTCCGCAGCCATCTCTCCGGAGAATCCGGAACGCGCCGAGGCCGCAAAACTCGGTATCCCGCAGATTGAGCGCTGCGATCTGATCGGCCAACTGATGTCGGGCAGCCGCTTTGCCGTGGGCGTGAGCGGCACACACGGCAAGACGACCACCACATCCATGCTGGCGCAGTGCTTCATTAATGCGGGCGTTGACCCGACCATTCACATAGGCGGCGAGCTGGACTTCATCGGCGGCAGCACGCATCGCGGCAAGGATGATGATTTCATCTGCGAATCCTGCGAGTTCCGCGAAAGTTTTCTGCATTTCAAGCCAACTGTAGCCGTCATCACCAATATTGATGAGGACCATCTTGACTACTTCCGCGACATCGACCACATCGAATCCGCCTTCCGCAAGTTCACAGAACTGCTGCCCGCAGACGGCTGGTGTGTGGCTTGGGGCGATGATCCCCGTGCCCGCCGCGTATGTGAGGGCGTTTCCTGCAACCACATGACCTACGGTCTGGGTGAAGATTGCGATCTGCGTGCAGTGAACATGCAATACGATGAAAACGGCCGTGCGAGCTACGATGCTATACTGCATGGCGAAGTGCTGGGGCACTTTCATGTCGGTGTGGCATGCAAGTGCAACATGCTGGACAGTCTGGCCGTGGTCGGCGTGTGCCATATCCGCGGGCTTGATCTGAAAAAGGTTGCGGAGGCGCTCGACCGCTTTGTGGGTGCGCATCGCCGTTTCGAACTGACGAGCGTTACCGACGGTGTCAGGTGCTACACGGACTACGGTCATAACCCGGCAGAGATCCAGAATGCGCTGGAAATTGCCAGCCTGCAGCCCCATAAGGCTCTCTGGAGTGTATTTCAGCCGCACACCTACTCCCGCACCAAGACGCTGTTTAACCAGTTTCTGGAGATTTTTGACCGCGCCGATCACGTGCTGGTGACGGATATCTGCGCGGCCCGTGAGGTCGACCCGGGCGATATTTCCGCAGAAATGCTGATTGAACCGCTGCGCAGCCACGGCGTGGATGCAGTGCTTACACCGAGCTTTGACGATGCGGAAGCCTATCTGCGTGCACATTGGCAGGCGGGTGATCTGATGATCAGCCACGGCTGCGGCGATATCGACCTGCTCAATGAACAGATTGCCGGAAACGGCGACACACGACACTGAACTCAGGAAGGTATACAATGTTGAAGAAAATCATATGCATCGCACTGGCGATCTGTCTGATACTGCTTTCGCTCTGCGCCTGCGACCGAAAGACGGCCTCGCTCGAATCCGAAAGCGAGACGCCGCAGCCGACGGAAGCGGCGGGAGACGGCGGTCTGGTCAGCGCCATGGAAGAGGCCAATCCCCCGCAGGAAATCGACTCCACCGAATGGGACGCCTCCCAGAACGACTTCGCGGACACTTCGTCCGTGTCGGACGGGACGGATGCCCGGGATGTCGCCGCGGACGAGACGATTGCAACCGAAACCCGGGCGGTGTCCGCGGCACAGATCTTTGCGGATGCAACGGCTCAGCCGAACACATCGGTCTCAAGCTACTTGACCGTTTCGGGAACGGGGCTGAACTTCATGTTCGACTACCCCAGCAATTGGACGAACATCCCCGGGCGATCCACCGTCTGCTATGTCCAGCCGATTGAGAACGGAACGGTCTACCCCGCCCGTGTCGCGGTCACCATGAAGAAACTGGCGCACAAGTGCAGCGGCGAGACGGAGTTCAAGGAGGAACTCTCCTCCTTCTGCAAAACGGTAAGCAGCCAGTATGACGAAAAGACGTTTAAGATTGATACGGAACTGAACAGCGAAACCAGGTTCATGGACAACAAGGCCCTGTCCACCACCTACCTCGCCTACGACGGCGATCAGGAGATTGAAGGCTACGTCATCATGACGTATTTCGGCCGATACATGTTCTGCTTTCACTTCCAGTGTGCCTATGAAGACTATGAGGCCTTTACACCCGTCATGCAGCATATGCGTGATTCCGTGAAGGCCGAAGAAGAACCCGAGAGTTGAAGCTTCCGGGAAACAAAGCCGACCGTCTTCCCCATTGCGGAAGGCGGTCATTTTTTTGAATTGAACCGGACGGTATTATGCAATTATATCGTTCTTACAGCCGTCCGTTGTTTTATATTGAATATATCGTCGTGAATCCGATTCAAACAGAAAATTTTTCGGTGAAAGTCGGCTTGCTGAAAATTAACACGACCGTTGTGTCGGCCCGGCCATCTCCATGTGGGCGAATTTTTCGGGGTTTGCGTCCGTTCACAGGCGTACACATCATGTCTGTTCATGTGATACATGCAGGATTGTAATCATAAACGAGGTAATTATAACGGCTTAAAATTTACTGTTTATACAAAGTATTAACAAATTGTCTGCTGAGTTCGATCCGATATTGACTTTATAGTGAAATGCGCTTATAATTTATAATATGTATATATTCAAAAAGCATGAAAGGATGAGAGTTCCATGAAAAAGAACCTAAGCTTCAGGGAAACCATATCCGTGACCAGCATGCTCTTTGGCATGTTCTTCGGTGCAGGCAACCTGATCTTCCCCGCCCTGATGGGCCAGTTGGCCGGACGCAACGTTTGGATAGCCATCATAGGCTTCTGCGTCACCGCGGTCGGCATGCCGCTGCTGGGTGTGGCGGCTCTGGGCATCAGCCAGAGCGACGGTCTCCAGTCCCTGAGCGGCAAGGTCGGACGTGGCTACAGCTATTTCTTCACCTGTGCGCTTTATCTGAGCATCGGGCCGTTCTTCGCCATTCCGCGTTGCGCGACCGTCCCCTTCACCATCGGCATTGAGCCGCTGCTGAGCGAAGGCGCATCCTCCTCTACGGCACTGCTCATCTTCACGCTCGTATTCTTTGCACTGGTGCTTGTGTTCTCGCTCTTCCCGAACGGCATCATGACATGGATCGGCCGCATCCTCAACCCCATCTTCCTGGTTCTGCTGGGTGTGTTGGTCGTGCGTGCGCTGATTGATCCGATGGGTTCCATCCGGAGCATCGATCCGAGCGGCAACTATGTCACCGGTTCCTTCTTCACCGGTTTCATCGAGGGTTACGGCACGATGGATGCGCTGGCAGCGCTCGCCTTCGGCATCGTCGTTGTCGATGTCATCAAGCGTCTGGGTGTATCCGAGCCGAATGCGATTGCACGCAACACGGCCGGTGCAGGTATATTCAGTTGCCTGCTGATGGGCCTGATTTATCTGGCCGTTACCGTGGTCGGCACGCAGAGCCGTGCGCTCTATGAGGTCTGTGACAACGGCGGCGAGGTGCTCGCGATCATTGCCAAGCACTATTTCGGCACTGCCGGCGACATCGTCATGGCGGCCATCGTGACCTTTGCCTGCCTCAAGACGGCGATCGGCCTGATCACGAGCTGTTCCGAGGCCTTTGAGAAAATGTTCAAGAAGGGCCCGAGCTATCGTGTGTGGGCAGTCATATTCTGCATCGTGTCGCTGCTGATTGCCAATCAGGGTCTGACTGCGATCATCTCCTACTCTCTGCCCGTGCTCTACCTGCTCTATCCGCTGGCAATCACGCTGATTCTGCTGGCACTCTTCGGCAATCTCTTCAACCACAGCCGCACGATCTATGCATGGGTGACGGGTCTGACGCTCATTGCCGCCATCATAGACTTCTTTAACGCGTTGCCCGCAAACGTCACGGCTGCGCTGCACATGGACGGCGTCGTAAGCACCGTGCGGAGCGTGCTTCCCTTCTCGGATATCGGTCTCGGTTGGGTCTGCCCCGCGCTGCTGGGCCTGATCATCGGCCTGATCATCTACACCACCAAAGGTAAAGGCAGACGCGCCGCCGCATAAACAACTACGTTACAAAGCCCGCGATCAAAGACGGTCGCGGGCTTTTCATGTGTTGTGTACTATTCAACCGGTCACCGGTAACCGGCACCGAAGAGGAACGAAACTACTTTCCCCCATCTTTCCGTGATAAACCTTCTCGTCCACCCACCCGCCTGAAGAAGCGTAAACATGGACAAGCCGCCTCACTGCGAGACGGCTTGTCGGGGTTGGGCGATTCTGTTATTCGCGGCCTGCGATCACCAGAGACTTCATGCTGTTCGGAATGGAATAGGTGATGTTAGTCAGATCACCGTAGCACTTGCCGCCCCAGGAGCCATTGTCAACCTTTTTCTTGGTTTCCTTGGCCTTGGATTCGCCCAGAGATTCGGTGTAGGCGAAGCACTCGGCAAGCGTGACCACGCCGTCACCGTTGCTGTCTGCCCGCAGACCAACGCTGCTCTGATTGTACTGATCGAAGCCAAGACCATAGGCAAAGGCGTAGGTCATCATCTCGGTCGTGATAGTTGAAATTGTGCTTGATGCGTTGCTCTTGGAGACATCGCCCTTGGCTACATAATAGAAGCCTTTTTTACCCTCAATC